>DASRJO010000177.1:0-15372 GCA_035649435.1 Candidatus Krumholzibacteriia bacterium
GGGTTGTTCCCTTGAAATGGCCTCGGGTCGACGATCCAGCGAGGTTTTGGCCAAGGAGCTTGCCGTGCGACATCCGCCAGCCAAGCCATGCGGGCTCGTGGCCGCCGCTCTGATCTTGCTCTTCGTGACCCCTCCCGCCACGTCCGAAACCGAGCCGAAAGGCAAGTCCTCGCTCGCCGATGTGCTCGCGAGCCTGTCGCTCCCCGACCTGGATGGCAAGAAGGTCGAGCTCGACACGCTCCTCGGCAGCGGTCCGGTCATCCTCGATTTCTGGGCCACCTGGTGCAAGCCGTGTCTGATGGCGATGCCGGAGCTGCAGGAGCTCCACGTGGATCTGGCCGCTCGCGGATTGCGTGTCGTGGGCATCAACGAAGACGGGCCTCGCAACGCACCGAAGGTGCGGCCGTTCCTGACCGCGAACGGGTACACATTCCCTGTGCTTCTCGATCTCAACCGTGAAGCCCAGCAGCGCTTGCATGCGAATGCCTTGCCGACGACGATCGTGCTCGACAAGAACGGCGTGGTCCTGCACAGCTCGTTCGGATACCGGCCCGGTGAATTCGAGAAGCTGCGCGCGCTGCTCGAGCCGCATCTCGCACCGAAGCCGAATGAGTAGATTGCGCGCGTCGCACCGCAGTCGAACGGCAGCCCGCGCCGCGCCGGCCGGGCTGGGAATCGCACTGCTCGTCGCGGCGCCGGCAACGGCGCAGATCACCGGCTCCAACCTTCTGCAGGCGCGCTTCGGTGTCGACCCATACGATCCGCGCCTCGACGTCCCCGACAATCGCTACACGCTCTTCGACCAGTTCCATCTCGATTACGATCACGCGTCCTTGCAGCTGGGTTTCCGGTTCGAGCACTACGATGCGTCGGAAGATGGCAGCCTCGGCTACTCGGAGTTCGTGCAGCGCTATGCCGTCTGGCGCGATCGCGGCCTCTCGGTCCGAGTCGGCAACTTCCACGCCCTGCTCGGCCGCGGACTGCTGCTGCGTGCGTTCGAGCTTCCGGGTGTGGTGCGTGAAGAGCAATTTCGCCAGTACGGCTACCTGCGCGACATGGACGGCGCATCGGTCGAATTCCGCCACGGCACGTTCGAAGCCGTGGTCCTCTCCGGCAAGCCGCGACGCGCCGACGAACCTCCCGAAACCGAACGCTCCGGTCTCGCGAGCGGCGCACAGGCGTCGATGCGCGTCGTTCCGGGCCTCGAGTTGGGCGCGGAATACCTGCGCTTCGATGCGCAGAACGGGGGTCCCACGACCGAAGTCCCTGGCGGCTTCGCGCAGATCGCGTTCGAACCCTGGCTTGCGAAAATGGGGCTCGAGTCCGTGACCCTCGGGGCCTACGTCGAATACGCAGAGGCCACGGGGTTGGATCCCGCCACGAGCATCGCCACTGGAGTCGATCCCGACGAGGGTCGTGGGACCTACGTCGCCACGGATCTGTCGATCCCGCTCATCGGGCCCCATCTGCACGCCGGGGCCAGCTGGGAATACAAGGACTACCGCAACTTGTTGCTCCCGGGCGGCATCAACGAACCTCCGACCTTGGTGCGCGAGCACACCTACGCGCTGCTCAACCGCAGCACGCACGTGCTCGAGCCGGCACAGGAGGAGGGATCCCAGTTCGAGACCCGCTTCGATTGGCGGCGCCGCGTCGATCTCACCTTGAACTGGAGCCGGGCAGAAAACGCCGACACGCGCCGGTTTCGCGAGTTCTTCGCCGAGCTGGCCGCCCATCGCGGCGCTCTCGGTCTGAGCCTGTTCTACGACGAGTCCGAAGACGGCAGCACGATCCCGCCGGTGTTCGACCGACGGACTCTCGGGACCCACGCGCTGCTGCCGTTCCACCCCGAGCACAGCGTCGAGCTGGAGGTGGAGCGCATGGAGGGAACGCGGGATTTGAGCACGGGCGACATCGATTTCACCGACGAGTATGCGTCGCTCACCTACGCCTGGGCGTCACACCTGTCGCTCACCGCGGCCTACACACGGACCGACGATCCTGGTGATCCCGGCGCTGGTGAACCGGACCCCGCGACCGGCGTCTACCCGCGACACGACTTCGCCTCGCTCGGACTCAGCGTTCGCGTCAGCTCCCAGCACGAAGTGCTGGCTTTCTGGGGCCAGCGTCGCGGCGGCATCGCCTGCACCGCCGGCACTTGCTACTTGGTTCCCGCCTTCGACGGGGTGAGCGTGCAGTTGTCGAGCCGTTTCTGAGCCTAAACTCCCCGCAATGCCGTGCTGCACGAAGGCGCGAAAATCCATCGCTCGCATCCCCGCATCCCATGCGGGTGCATCGGCCGATGACGCGGAACGTCGCACCACTCCTGACTGCGCGCGCCGCCACTTTGATGTTGACCTCACTGTCGCTCGTCCGTGAGTCTCCCGCAGAGCTGACCGGGTGGTCGGGACCGGTGGGTGGTTGTCAATGGTCGGCATCTTGTTGGATGGCCGCGAATGCGGATTCGCTGCGAATGCATTCGCGGAGGATGTCGCGCATTTCATGGCGCGCGACGGTCAACCCACGCACCTCTTCCTACTGGTCCCGACCCCCGTCCATGCGCCCCGTCTTCTGCACACGGTGCGGCGTCCCGACCGGCCGGCGGCGCGGTTGGAATCGCTGTCCACCATAGAATCCTTGCACACCCAGGTGCTCGATGACCGCACGCTCGGCATCGCCGTCGCGGCGCTGGCGACGCAGCTCGAATCGCAGATCACCGCCCATCGGCTGACCGCGCTCCACGCTGTCGGTCTGGATCTGGCAGCACAGGTGGCGCATGCAGTGCACCTCAAGACCGGCTTGCCCTATTTCGTCACCCCGCGACACCCGGATCTCTGCCGCGAACAGGCCGGATTCCGCGCCCGTGCCGCGACCGTGCTCCAGAGCACGCAAGCAGTCCTCGTTTTCGACGATCGAACGCAACGCTTGCTGGAAGAGCGCTTCGGCGTCGTCCGCACCCAAGTCGAGGTGCTGTCGCGCGGCATCGATCTGGAAACCTTTCGCCCGCTGCCGCGGCCGAAGCGCGTCAAGCTGGCCGAGTCGCTGCTGGGCCGGCGCGAGCTGCGCGCGCGTCTGGAAGGTTGCGACTGGCTGCAGAGCTATATCGTGCTCGTGGCCGAGTCGCGCGAAGATCGCCATGGCTTCGAGCAATTCCTCTTCGCTCTCCCCGAGCTGCTGCGGCTCCAGCCTGACCTGCAGGTGATCGCCATCGGCGCTGGCGACCCGGCCACGGACGGCTTGCGCGCCGCTTTGGCGGCAGGAAGTGCCGATCTCCTGCACGACGTCATCGCCACCAGCGAGCTGTGCCAGCCACTCGTGGAACATCTGGAACGAGTGCAGCTCGAGCATCGAGCCGAAGACTGGTGGAACGCAGCGGCGCGCATCGAACCCGAGCGCCGCGTGCGCTTCGCCGGCCGCGTGACGCGCGCGGAGTTCGTGGCGTTGCTGCGCTTGTCCGATGTCTTCGTCCTGCCTGGACATTCGGTCCGACTGTCGTCGCAGATGCTGTTCGAGGCGTTGGCCTGCGGTGTGCTCCCGTTGGCGAGCGAGCACGCCGGGATTGCCGGGCTCGCGCAAGTGGTGGCCGACGCCATTTCGCCCGAGATCGCGCGCCTGAGCGTGCTGCGCGGCGACGCCCCGCCGGTGCGCGAGATCGAGGAAAAGTTGGGGCGCATGGCCCGACTGCGGCCGGAGTTGACCGAACCGCTGCGGGCGCTGGCGGCGGCGACATTCGATGGCACACGCGCCGCCGCGGACTTGCGCCGCGTCTACACGGCAGTGGCGCCACGGGCAGCCACCGCGCCATGAATGCACACGGAGGATCGCGCTTGCCCAGCCAGCAGATCGCCCTCATGGCCCAGGATTACTTCGAGCTCGCCTATGAACTACAGATGAGCGGTGATTTGGAACGCGCTGTTTATTACTACCGGCGGTCGCTCGACTGCATGCAGAGTCCCGAGGCCTACACCTTCATGGCCTGGACGGTGAGCATGCGCGGCGAGTTCGACTCGGCCATCGACATGTGCCGGCAAGCGATCGAGCTCGATGCCGATTTCGGCAATCCATGGAACGACATCGGCGCCTACCTCCTGGCGCTCGGGCGCTCGCGCGAGGCGATCCCGTTCCTCGAGCAAGCGCTGCGCTGCCCGCGTTATCTGACCTATCACTACGCGCACTACAATCTCGGTCGCGCCTACGAAAAGCTCACTGATTTCGACCGTGCCCGTCGCAAGTACCACGACGCGCTCGCGCTCGAGCCCGGCTACATGCTGGCGCGCGAGGCCCTCGATCGCCTCGAGCGCCGGATGGCCCATTCGTAGAGTTCGCGCCGCGCGCTCTCGAGGCCCCCGAACATCCGCTGCAAACGCAACGCCCCCTTCTGTTCCCCAGGGGTTGCCGATCACACGGTGCGTTCCTACAATCGAGTGAGATCGGAGTTGGCCGTGAACGAGGTCTTCGAAGCGGTGGGCGAGTCGGCCGAGGCGCCGCACACGATCGCCGCGGCGCCGGAGCTCGTCTCGCCGCTTGCGGACGGCTGGTTGCGCTGCTGGGCCTGCGGTCACGCGTGCAAGATTCCTCCCGGCCGGCCCGGCGTGTGCAGGGTACGCTTCAACGTCGAGGGCACCTTGCGCGTCCCTGCCGGTTACGTCGCGGCGCTGCATTGCGATCCCATCGAGAAGAAACCCTTCTTCCACGTCTTGCCCGGAACGCGGACGGCGAGCTTCGGCATGCTCGGCTGCGACCTGCACTGCGCCTATTGCCAGAACTGGGTCACCTCGCAGGCCGGACGCGATCCGGCGGCAATCGCCCCGATCCAGGTCACGACCGCGCGCGACCTGGTGCGCTGGGCCTTGGCTCGAGGCGCACCCGTTCTGACGAGCACGTACAACGAGCCGTTGATCACCGCCGAATGGGCCGTGGACGTGTTCCAGTGCGCCAAGAAGGCGGGGCTCGGGACGGCGTTCGTTTCCAACGGCAACGCCACGCCGCAGGTGCTGCAGTATCTGCGACCGTGGGTCGACTTCTACAAGGTGGACCTCAAGAGCTTCGATGCACGCCACTACCGCGAGCTCGGGGGAAGGCTCGACCGCATCCTCGACACCATTCCACGCCTGGTCGAGCTCGGGTTCTGGGTCGAGATCGTGACGCTCGTCATCCCCGGATTCAACGACTCGGACGCCGAATTCGAGAATATCGCACGCTATCTGGCCAGCATCTCGCCCGACATCCCTTGGCACGTGACCGCTTTCCACAAGGACTACAAGATGACCGACCCCGAGAACACGCCGGCATCGACGCTGTTGCGTGCGTGTGCGCACGGCCGCGACGCGGGCTTGCGCTACGTCTATGCCGGCAACCTGCCGGGTCGGGTCGGACCCTGGGAGAACACGGTTTGCCCCAGCTGCGATCTCGCGGTGATCGAACGCCGCGGCTTCGAGGTCCGCGCCATGCGCATGCAGTCGGGATGCTGTGCGCGCTGCGGCACCGCCATCGCCGGCGTGTGGGATGGAGTCGGGCCCAGCGCGAACTTGCCGGCAGAGTCCGGCAGGGTATAATGAGCGAATGACTGCATCGCCCGAGCTCTTCCGCCATTTCCCCTCGCTTCGGCACCGACTGCCGTGGACGCCGCTCGCGCGGCCGACACCGGTGCAGCCGCTCGAACGGCTGGCATCCCGATCCGGGGGACCGGCACTTTGGATCAAGCGCGACGACCGCACGAGCGACATCGTCGGCGGCTCTGCGCCGCGTGAGTTGGAATTCCTCTTCGGCGCCGTGCTGCGCGGCGGCGCCCAGCGAGTTCTCGCCTTCGGCCACGTCGGCAGCCAGCGCTGCCTGGCGCTCGCGGCCTTCGCTCGCCACTTCGAGCTCGAGCCCGTTCTCGCCCTGTCCGGCGGGGCCGCGGATTCGACGACCCGTGCCATGCTGCAGTCGACACATGCGCTTGGGGCTGACCTGCACCGATTGGATGCCGGCCCGCTCGCGCTCGCGCGCCTGCTGCGCGCTTGCGCCTTCGGCTCCGGCAAGCAATCCGGGTCGCGCCTGCCGCATGTCGTGTGGCCAAGGCAAGCGGCGGTCTGGGGAGCCCTCGGCGCGGTGAACGCCGTCTTCGAGCTGCAGCGCCAGATCCGCTGCGGCATCCTCGCCGAACCGGAGCGCATCTACGTCGGCAGCGACTCGCTGCCCACGGTCGCCGGTCTCGCGGTGGGGTGCGAGCTCGCCGGATACCGTACGATCGTGGTGGGAACCGGAACGGACGGGAATCGCCGCCGCGCCGAGCGCCTGGGACAACGCACGCTCGGCTTCCTGCGGCGGCGAGTGCGCGAGCTGCCAGCGCGCTCGCTTTCGGCCGCGCGCATCGTGTTCCGCTCGCCCGAAAACGCCTCCGCAACGCATCAGGCCGCGGCGCTGTTGCAGGAGCTCGAAGGTCAGGAGCTGCACACCCGGTCGAGCGTCGTCGCCATCGCCACGATGCTCGCAGACTGCAGCCGCGGCCAGCTGCGTGAATCGGGATTGTTCTGGCGCGCCGATGCGCCTCCGCCGCATGCTCCCTTGCCTGCGGTCGACACGCAGTCACGTGCATTCCGCGAGTTTTTCGTGCCCTCGTGACCCGGGCCGAGGCGCCGCGCGAACCTTCTCTCACCGCGAAGCGGAGATTTCCATGCCGATCCGAAACGTCGCCATCATCGCTCACGTCGACCACGGCAAGACCACGCTCGTCGACCAGATCCTGCGCCAGTGCCATGTCTTCCGTGACGGGCAGGAAGTCCGTGAGCGCTTCCTCGATTCGAACGACCTCGAGCGCGAGCGCGGCATCACCATTTTGGCCAAGAACATCGCCGTCCACTGGCAAGACGTGCGCATCAACGTCGTCGACACGCCCGGACACGCGGACTTCGGCGGCGAAGTCGAGCGCGTGCTCAAGATGGCCGACGGGGTGCTGCTGCTAGTGGACGCGTTCGAGGGACCGATGCCGCAGACGCGTTTCGTGCTGCAGAAAGCGCTCCAGGGGCACCTCAAGCCCATCGTCGTCATCAACAAGGTCGACCGCAAGAGCGCCCGCCCGCTCGAGGTTCTGGACGAGGTTTTCGAGCTCTTCGTCGAGCTCGAGGCCAACGACGATCAGCTCGATTTCCCCACCGTCTACGCGGCCGGGCGCGAGGGCTGGGCGGTGCGCGAGCTCGATGACCCGCGCCAGAGCCTGGCGCCGCTCCTCGATGCCATCGTACGCCACGTGCCGGCGCCGCCGGTGGTGGAAGGACCTGTGCAGATGCTGGTGACGACGCTCGACACCAGCGACTACGTCGGCCGCATCGGCATCGGACGCGTCTTTCGCGGCACCTTGCGGGCGCGCGAGCCAGTGCAGGTGCTCAAGCGCGATGGCACGAGCCAGCGCACCAGCATTCGCCAGCTCTATGTCTTCGACGGCCTCGGCCGGCGCGAGGTGGATTCCGTGCAGTGCGGCGACATCTGTGCCGCCGTCGGCCTCGAGAGCGTCGACATCGGCGACACCATCGCCGACGCCGAATCCCCCGAGCCCGTGCATTTCGTCGCCGTCGACGAGCCGACCCTGACCATGAACTTCATGGTCAACGACAGCCCCTTCTTCGGCCAGGAGGGCAAGTACGTCAGCAGCCGGCACCTGCGCGAGCGCTTGCTGAAAGAGGCCGAGCGCGACGTGGCGTTGCGCGTCGAGGAAACCTCCACCACCGACACCTTCCGCGTTTCCGGCCGCGGCATCCTGCATCTTTCCATCCTGATGGAAAACATGCGGCGCGAGGGCTTCGAGTTCATGGTCGGCCAGCCGCGTGTCATCTACAAGGAGATCAACGGCCGCAAGGCCGAGCCCGTCGAGGTGTTGACGGTGGACGTGCCACAGGAGCTGGCCGGCACGGTGATCGAGCACGTCGGCACGCGGCGCGGCACGCTCGTCAGCATGCAGCAGGGTGCCGAACGCAGTCGTCTCGAGTTCCACGTGCCGAGTCGCGGCCTGATCGGCTTCCGCAGCCGCATGCTGCGCGCCACCTCCGGCGAGATCGTCATCAACCATCGTTTCTACGAGTACGAGTACTTCAAGGGCTCCATCCCCCAGCGCCAGACGGGCAGCATTCTTTCCATGGCCAGCGGCGAAGCGATGGGCTACGCCCTCGACGCACTGCAGGATCGCGGGCGATTCTTCATCGAGCCTGGCGACAAGCTCTACATCGGACAGGTGATCGGCGAGAACTCCAAGGAAGGCGACATCCTGGTCAACGCGCAACGGGGGAAGAAGCTCACCAACATGCGCGCCGCCGGCTCCGATCGCAATCTGCGCATCGCGCCCGCGATCAAGATGAGCCTCGAGGAATGCCTCGAGTATTTGAATCCCGACGAGCTGGTCGAGATCACACCCAAGAGCATCCGCATGCGCAAGACCGTCCTCGACGAGAATGCGCGTAAACGCGCGGTCAAGGAACCCGCGGCCGAGCTGCCGTCGTGACCAACTTTCCGTCGTGCTGGGCGCAGGATTCTTTCCCGGCAGAGAAGCCGTGAAGGGGACGACGAGGGCACAGCCTCGAAACGCCAGACCAAGAAAGTGAGGAGCGCACCATGACCGCACCGACCATCGCCGCGAAGTGGGTCACGTGGGCACCGCAGATGCAAGCCATGCTCCGGATCGTGGCCGCGTTCATGTTCATCCTGTCCGGCTCGATGAAGCTCTTCGCCTTCCCCGACGGTGTCCCCCCCGATGGCGGCACGGTCCCCCTGATGTCACAAGCGGGGATCGGCGGCATCCTCGAGGTGTTCGGCGGCGCCCTGATCCTGCTGGGCCTGTTCACGCGTCCGGTCGCATTCATCCTGTCGGGCGAGATGGCGGTGGCGTATTTCCAGTTCCACTACCCCCAGGACTTCTGGCCGACGACGAACGGTGGCATCTCGGCCGTGCTCTATTGCTTCCTCTGGCTCTACTTCTCGGCGGCCGGCGCTGGTGCGTGGAGCCTGGATGCGCGGAGGAAGCGGTAGCTCTGCACGAGAGTGATGGCGCCTCTCGTGTCGCACCTTCGATACCGTGTGCTCACGAAAGCCCGGATCGCCGAGGAGGCTAAATCACCGTGCTCAAGCCACGTTCTTCGGAGCCGTGCGTGGCGAGCCAGGCAAGGATCTCGGAGACGCGTCCGAAGGCAAGGGCAACGCAGGTGTCCGCACCGCCGTAGTACAGATGGATCGTGTCCCCATCGTCGCCGATCGTGTGGCCGCAGACGAAGACCACGTCGCCCACGTCGCCTTGACGCTCGTAGTTCTCGCGCGGACCGAGGATCCACTCGCTGCCTCGGGCGATGCAGACGCTCGGGTCCTGTCGATCCAACAACGCCACGCCCAGGCGATACAGACTGCCGGCCGCAGTCTGACGCGCACCGTGGTAGATCATCAGCCAACCCTGATCGGTCTCGATCAGCGGCGATCCGAGCCCGATCCGGGCGCCGTCCCACCAAGCACCACGGCGGGATGCCATCACGACCCGGTGCTTCCCCCAGTGGTACAAATCCGGTGACTCGGCCAGCCAAATGCTCGATCCCAATCCCGTCTGTGGCCGGTGCAGCATCAGCCACTTGCCACCGATGCGCCGCGGCAACAGCGCCGCATCCTTGTCGTCGGGTGTCATCACCACGCCAAGGCGCTCGAACTGGACGAAATCGCGTGTGAGCGCCAGCGAAACGGCGGGGCCCGCACGAGAATATGCCGTGTACGTAACGGCGTACTGGCCCAACTCGTCGAGCCAGACGATGCGTGGGTCTTCGACGCCCCAGAGCTCCTCGGGATGGCGTTCTGGATCCGGCAGCAGCGCCGGTTCCGCTTCGATGCGCCAGCCGTCGACACCGTTCTCCGATCGGACGACCCACAGGCAAGAGATTCCGCGCCGGTCTTCGACGCGACAAAGCAACAGCGTGGTGCCGTCCCGCAACCGCACGGCGCCGGGGTTGAAAACCGCATTGACCGTGTGCGGCCAGTCCGCGGCCGTCAAGATTGGATTTGCCTCGTGACGCTGGAGAAGAAACGGCCGCTTCCCATCACTCATCGTGCCTCCCGTTCCGCAACCACGACCGGTTCCATGCTGCGCAACTCCAGCAAGGAACTCAGAAAAGCCAGTGTGGATTCCGCGCCTTCGTTGGCGTTGACGCCCTCGTGCTGCAGTCCATCGTGACAGCCGCCGGTCGAGTAGTCGTAGACTGCCCGGCCGAAATCGTTGCGGCCCAGGAACCAATCGAAGACGACACCCATGCGCTCGCGCCAGCGTCGATCTCCCGTGACACGGTAAGCGAGCGAGCAGGCTTCGAGCGTGCTCTGCGCCTCGATCGGCTGCTGGTCGAAGCGCGCCCGCGTCTCGCCGCGACGCCAGCCTGTGTTCGCGATCGGCGAGAAGTGGCCCTGGTCGGCTGTTTGAACCCGAACAAGCCACTCGAGAGCCTCGATGCCCGCCGCCACCATGTCTTGCCTGCCCATCTCGTGTCCCGCGAGCAGCAACGACTCGGAAAGCGTCGCGTTGGCATAGGCGAGCGACTGCTCGAACCAGGGCCAGTCGTCACTGCGGTTGTCACCGTAGAGTTCGAAGAGCCGAGTCGCCAGCACGCCGCGAAAGCGGCGGGCGCTGCTATCACCTGGGAAGCGCCGAATGTGCGCACTGATTCCCAGGAGCGAAAACGCCCAGGCACGCGGGCTGGTGAAGGTTTCGACCGCGGGCAAGCCAGAGTCGAACAAGTTCATCGCGAGCGCAACGAGCCCGTCGTCCGACGATTCGCTGGCCGCACAGCCCAGGCTCCACAGCGCGCGCCCATGGCTGTCCTCGGAACCACAATCCTCGAGCCAGTGGCGGTCGTAGCCCATGAAGTTGCGGAACCGGCCTTTGGCGGGGTTGAACGCATAGTTGAGGAACGCCAGGTACTTCGCCGACAAGCGGCGGAGCTGCTCGCCATCCACTGCCAGGCGCTGGGCTCGCAGCGCCACGATCAGCGCACGGGCGTTGTCGTCGGTCGTGTACCCCTCGACGAGATTCGGTGTGGTTCGGCAAGCATGCTGGAGGATTCCGGTATCGTCGGTCAGCGTCGACAAGTGGTTGAAGCTCAGCGCGGGCAATTCGAAGTCGAGCGGGTCGGAGGCTGCTTGCCGGCCAACGGCCACTGGCGTCCCGAGGCGCTCCTCGGTCGCCCGCTGGAAGGACTGGAGATAAAGCGCGGCGACCTCCTTCCAGATCATCTTGCGACCATACGAATAGGCGCGCTTGCGCATCGCATGCCGTTTCGCCTCGTTGTCGAACAGCGCGATCGCTGCCTCGGCCAGCGCCGCCGAATCCTGGAAGGGGACGATCTCTCCCCGCCCATCCGCCAGCAGTTCCTCGGCGTACCAGTACGGCGTCGAGATCACTGCCTTGCCATTGCCCAGCGAGTAGGCGAGCGTGCCGGAGACGATTTGCGCCGGATTGAGGTAGGGAGTCACGTACAAGTCGGCCGCCCCCAGAAACTGACACAACTCCTCGAGGGTGACAAAGCGATTGTGGAAGATGATGTTGCTGGCGACGCCGAGCTTGCGCGCCCGCAGCTGGAGGTCGAGCCGGTATTTTTCTCCCTGCTCGCGCTGGACATGTGGATGGGTCACACCAAGGACGATGTAGATGACATCCGGGATGCGTTGCACGACCGCCGGCAACGCATCGATCATGTACTCGATCCCCTTGTTGGGTGAGAGCAGCCCGAAGGTCAAGATGACGCGGCGCCCCTCGACGTCGAACATGTCCTTGTAGAAATTCGGGTCGACGAAAGGCATGTCAGGGATGCCATGGGGGACCAGATCGATCTTGCGGTCCGGGCACCTGTAAATCGACGTCAGGAAGCCTCGAGCCTTCTCGCTCATGACGATCAAACGCTCCGAAAGTTCGCACAGCTCCCTCAAGACCCGAGCCTGGAGTTCGTTTGGTTCGGCGAGCACCGTGTGCAAGGTCGTGACGATCGGCATGCGCAGCCGGCGCAGGGTCGTCAGCAGGTAGCTGCCGGCGGGGCCGCCGTAGATGCCGTACTCGTGCTGGAGACAAACAAGGTCCACATGACTCATGTTGAGAAACTCGGCCAGCTGCCGGTACTGGTCCTTGTCGTTCTCGCCGACTTCGAAGCGCACTCGATTCGGATAGGGATGGCCCTTGGGCGTGTCGTTCATCGCTGCTGCGTAGAAGTCGATTGCCGGGAATTCACGCGCCATCGACTCGCAGATATCGGCGGTGAAAGTCGCGATCCCGCAGCGGCGTGGCACGTAATTGCCGACGAAGGCAATCTTGGAGAAGGCGTAGCTTTTGTCGAGCATCTCGAGGGACCGTCGCTTCCTGGCTCACTCACGCACGAACGACGGATCGTAGCAGCAGCTGGTCACGAAAGCGAGATTCAAATCACCGTCGTGCAACGAGTCAACTCACATCATGAGAACGAGTGGCGGGTTTTTTTCGAGAATCCTGGCGCTTCGATCGCATTTCGGTTAAGATGGCTTCAACGCTAAAAGCCTTTCGATTCGCGAAGGGACAGACAGCGAAATCGAAAGGTCCGTGTTTCATGGCTACGAAACTTTACGTCGGTAATATCTCCTTCAACACCACCGAGAGCACCCTCCGCACCCTGTTCGAGGGCGACGGGCGCCGGGTCGATGAGGTCGCGATCGTCATGGATCGCGATACGGGTCGCCCGCGCGGCTTCGCATTCGTGCAGATGGGATCCCCCGAGGATTCGCGGACGGCGATCGAGGCGTTGAACGGTCGCGAGATCGAAGGCCGCACGCTCACCGTCAGCGAGGCCAAGCCCAAGACGGCTGGCGCGACTGGCGGACCCCAGCGATTCGGCGGCGACGGCGGTCGTTGATTTCGGCCGACGGACGAGCACTTTGTCGCTCGGTTTCGGGGCTCGCGCACGTGCGTGGGCCCCGTTTTCGTTGGGCCTGCGAGCGATGAGGGCGGAACAGCAAAGGAGTCGAGCAATGGGAGACAAGGGCAAGAAAGACAAAGAAAAGGGCCAGAAACAGAAGGAAAGCAAGCAGGACCAGGAGAAGAAGAGGAAACAGGACAAGGCGCCCAAGAAAGCCTGATGTCGGCCTCGCGGCTGGTGTCGGGTGGCCGGTTTCGGCGGCGGCGGGCGCTGGTGGCGCGATCACCTCGCGACGGCGAAATGGCGCCGGTCTCGGCGAGGTTGTTCCAACCGTTGCTGGACTTCAGATCACCGTGAAGATTCGAGATGAGGCTCGCCTCACCCGCGAGTTCCGTTACGGATCTCGTTCAACTCCGCGACTTCGAAATCAGCCTGCACGCGTGTCGCGCGCGTCTCCTTCGACAGGTACGAGTACACCGCCGGGATGACGTAGAGCGTCAACCCCGTCGCCAGGAACATCCCGCCCACCACCGCGATCCCCATCGAAACGCGGCTGGCGGAGCCGGCGCCGAGCCCCAGCGCCACGGGCAGGATGCCGAGAATCGTCGACAGGCTGGTCATCAGGATGGGACGGAAGCGGGCCGCGGCGGCGTCCTGGATCGCTTCCAGGCGCCCGAGTCCCGCGTCCCGGCGCTGGTTGGCGAACTCGACGATCAGAATGCCGTTCTTCGTCACCAACCCGATCAGCATGATCATTCCGATCTGACTGAAGATGTTGATCGTGTAATTGAAATACCACAGCGACAGCAGTGCCCCCGCCACCGCCAACGGCACCGTCAGCATGACGATGAATGGATCGCGGAAGCTCTCGAATTGCGCTGCGAGGACGAGATACGTCAGCAGCAGCGCGAAAATGAACACGAACAACAAGCTCGACGAGCTGTCCGAGAAATCGCGCGCCGCGCCTGCAAGGTCGGTGGTGAACGATTCGTCGAGCACCTTGTCCGCCACTTCGTCCATGGCCGCGATGCCGTCGCCCAAGGTGTAGCCTGGCTGGAGCCCAGCGGACACGGTCGCGGACACGTAGCGGTTGTACCGGTACAACTGCGGCGGATTCGACGACTCCGACACCTGGATCACGTTGTCGAGCTGGATCAACTGGCCATCGCGGTTGCGCACATAGATCGCCGACAGGTCGAAGGGCTCGTCACGGTTCGAGCGCGCGAGCTGCCCGATGACCTGGTATTGCTTGCCGTCCTTGATGAAGTAGCCGTAGCGCGAGCCACTCAGCGCCAATTGCAAGGTCTGCCCGACGTCGGCGACGGAGAGTCCGAGCGTGCGGGCCCGCTCGCGGTTGATCTCGATCACGAGCTCGGGCTTGCTGAACTTGAGGTTCACGTCGACGACGCTGAACGCGGGATGGTTGCTCGCCTCCTCCTGGAACCTGGGCAGCGCGTCCTTGAGCTTCGCGATCGTGGGGGCTTGGATCACGTACTGCACCGGTAAGCCGAAACGAGCACCGCCGCCACCGACGCTGATGGTCTGTTCCTGAGTGATGAATGCGCGCGCGTCGTTCAACTGCCGCACCGACCGGGACAACGCCTCGGCGATCTCCTGTTGGGAGCGTTGGCGTTCCTCGGGCGGAATCAACGTCACCGTGACGTTGCCGCTGTTGGCACCACCCGCGTTGCCCGCCGTGTTGGCGAGAACGACGTCGGCCTCGGGGACTTCGTTTCGCACCAGCTCGACCACTCCGTCCATGTACGCCGACATGCGCTCGAAGGAAGTTCCCTCCGACCCGGTGGCGGTCAAGCGCAATCGGCTGCGGTCCTCGAGCGGCGCGAGCTCGCGTGCCAGCGAACGGTTGAACAACCACATCGAAGCCGCGCACAAGAGAACCATCGCGATGCCGAGCCAGCGATGGTGCATGAACGCCGCCAAAGAGCGCCGATAGCCCTCGCTGAGCCTGATGAAAAACGGCTCCGTCCTCCGGTACAGCAGGCTGTGCTTGGCGTGCGCCTTGAGGAGATGCGCCGACAACATCGGTGTGAGCGTCAACGCCACGAACGCCGACACCGCGACGCTGCCGCCGATCACGATGCCGAATTCCTTGAACAGACGACCGGTCAACCCCTGCAAGAAAATGATCGGCATGAAGACGGCGATGAGCGCCACCGTTGTCGCGACGATGGCGAAAAACACTTCGCGCGAGCCCTTGAAGGCGGCCTCGACGGGAACCATGCCGGATTCGACCTTGGCATAGATGTTCTCGAGCATGACGATGGCGTCGTCGACCACGATCCCGATGGCCAACACCAGCCCCAGGAGTGTCAGCACGTTGATCGAGAACCCCGCCATGTACATGATGAAAAACACGCCGATCAATGAGATTGGAATCGCGAGCACGGGAATGAGCGTGGTGCGCCAGTCGCGGAGGAACAAGAAAATGATGCCGACGACGAGCAAGAAGGCCGTGAGGATCGTCTCGCGCACTTCG
>DASRJO010000178.1:0-8584 GCA_035649435.1 Candidatus Krumholzibacteriia bacterium
AAGGCACGATCTATCCGGACACGATCGAAACCGGCGGCACGAAACGCTCCGACGTCATCAAGACGCACCACAATCGCGTGCCGCTCATCGAGCAAATGATCGCGCAGGGCAAAGTGGTGGAGCCGCTCGCGGATCTCTACAAGCCCGAGGTGCGTGAGCTCGGGCGTGCGCTGGGCTTGGACCCGGCACACGTCGAGCGCCATCCCTTTCCGGGACCGGGCCTGGGGATTCGCGTCGCCGCGGCCACCACCGTGCCGGCGGACTACGATCCCGCTCGGTTGCACGACGAAATCGCGCGTGTGTTGCAGGGCACCGGGCTACGTGGCCTGCCGTTGCCGGTGCGTTCGGTGGGCGTCAAGGCCGATCTCCGCAGTTACGAGCACCCGGTGCTGTTGGTGGGAGTGAACCCAGGCTGGGAACGATTGATGGGCCTGGCCACCTCGCTCACGAAGCGCGTGCAGGGGATCAATCGCTGCTTGTTCGAGATCGGCGGCCGCGAACCTCGGCACGTCGAGCTAGTGCCAGCCACCGTGACGCGCCGGCGGCTCGATCTGCTGCGCGAGCTCGACGACATCGTCATGCGTGCGCTCGAGCGTCACGGCCAGATGCGCATCATCTGGCAGTGCCCCACCGTCTTGGTGCCGCTGCGCCTCGACGGCCGCGGCGCCGAGCTCGTGGTCGTGCGCCCAGTGCTCTCCGAGCGCGCAATGACCGCGCGTCCCGGCTGGCCCGGCGACGCCTGCATCGCCGATCTACGTCGTGACTTGCTGCGCTTCGACGCCGTGAGCGGCCTCGCCATCGACGTCACCACCAAGCCGCCCGCCACCATCGAGTGGGAGTGACGCGGGGGAGTGGTCGCGCTCGCTCGTCGACTCCGCCGTCGCGCACCACAGGTCCTGGGTTCACACGAGCATGCGCTCGCGCACCAGCTCGACGAGCTTTTGGTAGCCGCCGAGGAATTGGTGCAGGGTGTGGCGTGTGGCGCCGTAGTGGACGAATTCGGCCGGTTGCATGCCGTTCGGTTCGTAGGCGCGACGGAAGTCGGTGAAATGCTCGACCAGCGCGCGGAGCGTCGGCTCGGCGACCGGCCGCTCGAGGCTGCGCTCGGGGGCGAAGATGGCGGCGTTGAACTGCTTCCACCATTTGTACGGCATGGTCTGGATGACGCCGTCGCCGATGAGTTCGGTCCAGTGCATGGGATAGCGATAGGCCGCGGAGAGCAAGGCACTGCGGAAGTTGCGCTGGCGGAAGATGCCGTAGGTCTGTTTGAAGATGGCGACCCCCGCCCAATTGACGTGGCCCGGATCGACGGTGATTTCCTCGCTCTCGAGCACGCGCCGCAGATGATCGTCGATGCGACCGACCATGAGCGTGATGGTCGGCAGCAAGGTCGCGGTGCGCACGCCGTCGGCAGTGGCGCGCTCGACGCCGCGCTCGACAGCTTCGGCGCAGGCGATGGCCTGGGCGACGCTGAAGCAAACCGTGGCGTTGATGCGGATGCCCTCCGCCGTCAGCTGTTCGATGGCGCCGAGCCCGGCCGCCGTGGCCGGGATCTTGATCGCCACGTTGGGAGCCAGCCGCGCCAGCTCGCGCCCGTGCTCCACCATCCGCCGTGCGTTGCCGAAGAACTTCGGATTCACTTGCATGGACAAGAAGCCCTTGCAGCCTTGAGTGGCCTCGTACACCGGGCGCAAGATCTCCGCTGCCTCGCGACCGAGGACGGTGATGAGCTTCCAGGCGATTTCATCTTCACTCAGCTCACCGTGGTCGGCGACGAGGCCGTCGAGGACGTCCATCCACTTGTTACGGTCGTTCAACACGACCTGGTGCACGATGACCGGGTTCGAGGTCGCGCCCACCGCGCCTTCGCTCACCGCTTCCGCGAGCTCGCGCGGGTCGCAGCTGTCGTTCCAGAAATCCGTGCCGAGCAACGACGTGAGCCGCATGTTGGAGAGCACCATGTTCAAACCCCCGCCAGGTGCAGCACGGTTTCTCGACCCAGCCGCGCGTTCTGGAGCGGCGGCGCGCGCCGCGGATCCTGCTCGGCTTCGACCACGAGCCAGCCTTCGTAGCCAATGGCGCGCAAATAGTCGAGAACGGGTGCGAAGTCGAAGCCGCCGTCGCCGGGAACGGTGAAAACACCCGCCCGCACCGCCGTGGCGAAGCTGTGCTTTTCTGCCTGCGCGCGCATGACGACTTCGGCGCGCACGTTCTTCAAGTGCACGTGCCCGAGCCGGGCGCGGTGATCGCGCAGAACCTGCAGCGGGTTGGCGTCGGCGAAGAGCAAGTGCCCGGTGTCGACGAGCAGCTGCACCTTGCGCGTCATCGCCATGAGACGGCCGATCTCGTGCGCGTTCTGGATCACCGTTCCCATATGGTGGTGGTAGACGAGACGCAAGCCTCGGTTTGCGGCGATCCGCGCCAAGGCGTCGAGCCCGTTGGCGAGGCGCATCCACTCGGAATCGCGCAGCATCTTGGCCCGGCCGGTGAACACGAGCGGCTGCTTCGGGTCATGGTAGATGCGGCGGCTGCACTCGGCGGTGATGACCACGCGGCATCCCATGCGCGCCAAGAAATCCACGTGCGACGTGAACCGCCGCTCTTCCTCCTCGAACGAGCTGTCGAGGAGATAGGCGCTGTGCCATCCCGAAACCAGCTGCAGGTCGAAGCGTTCGAGCAGCGGCGCCAGCGCATCCGGCGTCTTGGGAAACTTGTGGCCCAGCTCGCTGCCGGCATAGCCCGCCGCGTGCATTTCGGCCAGGCAGCGCTCGAGTGGAATGTCGTCGCCCAGATCCATGAAGTCGTCGTTGCTCCAAATGATCGGATTCGCTCCGACACGCACCTGCCAGCTGCCACGCTGCATCGCCGACCTCCCGTGTGCCCCGTGTTTTTGACGCCGATCCTTCGCCCACCGGCCGTTGCCGCAACTCAGTAATAGAAGACGCGCTTGCGCCGCGCCGTGTCGTAGTGACGGCGCTCTTCCTGCACCGACATGAGACCGGAGATCTCGGCCATCGGAACATCCCACCAGGCGAAGCCCGGCAAGGGGTTCGGGTCCACCGGAACGTGGATGAGCGTGGTGCGGCGCTCGTCGCGAGCGCTCGCCAGCGCTTCCTGCAATTGATCGGCCGTTTCGGCGAGAAATCCTGCGGCGCCGAGGCTGCGCGCGTTCTGGACGAAATCGATTGGCATGGCCGGGCCATCGAGGCGCATGCTGCCGGGGTCGCGCCGGCGGAACTCGTTGCCGAAGCTGCGGCCGCCGCACGCGCGCTGGAGGCCGTGGATGCATTGATAGCCGCTGTTGTCGACGAGAACGATCGTGAGCTTGAGGTCCTCCTGCAGCGCCGTCAGCAGCTCGGTGTGCAGCATGAGATAGCTGCCATCGCCGACGAAAGCAAACACCTCGCGCTCCGGGCTGGCCAGCTTGACCCCTAGGGCGCCGGCGATCTCGTAGCCCATGCACGAATACCCGTACTCCGAGTGGTAATCGTCGCTCTGTCGCGAGCGCCAGAGCTTGTGCAGATCTCCAGGAAGGCCGCCCGCCGCATGCACCACCGTCGCGTTGTCACCGGCATGATCGTTGACGATGCGAATGACTTCGCTTTGATGCAGTCGCCGCTCTCGCAGCGGTGGGTGCACGAGCTGATGGCGGCGATGCTCCCACTCATCGCGCTTGGCTGCGACCTCGGTGGCGTACTCGGGGGCCACGGCATGCCCCTGCATTGCCACGAGGAGATCCTGCAACACCGCACGCGCATCGCCCACGAGCGGCAGCGCCCCGTGCTTGTGGGCGTCGTAGGCGCTGATCTGAATGCTGATGAAACGCACGTGCGGGTTCTGGAACAAGGTCTTCGATGCGGTGGTGAAGTCGGAGAGACGCGTGCCCACGAGGATGACGACATCGGCGTCATGCGCGATGCTGGCCGCCGCCCAGGTCCCCGTGGCACCGATGGCGCCGAGGCAAGCCGCGTGCGCATCGGGGAGCGTTCCCTTGCCGGCCTGGGTCACGCCGACAGGAATTTGCGTGCGCTCGGCGAACTCGGCGAGCGCCTGCTCGGCCTCCGCATAGCGCACGCCGCCGCCGGCGATCAACAACGGCCGGTGCGCGGCGCGGATCATCGCTGCCGCGATCGCGACATCCTCGGCACTACAACGCGGCCGCGGCACACGCAGCACGTTCTTGGCGAAGAAGCACTCCGGGTAGTCGTAGGCTTCGACCTGCACGTCTTCCGGCAGACACAGAGTCACGGCGCCGGTTTCGGTGGGGGAAGCCAGCACGCGCATCGCCTCCGGCAACGCCGCGAGAATCTGCTCCGGACGCTGGATGCGATCCCAGTAGCGCGACACCGGCCGGAAGCAGTCGTTGACGCTCACGTCCATGCTTTGCGCGCACTCGAGCTGCTGCAAGACGGGTGCGGGCAAACGATTGGCGAAGATGTCGCCGGGCAGCAAGAGAACCGGCAGCCGGTTCACCGTGGCGGTCGCGGCACCGGTGATCATGTTGGTCGCACCCGGGCCGACGGAGGTGGTGCAGGCCAGGGTTCCCAGCCGCCGGCGTGCCTTGGCGAAGGCGACCGCCATGTGCACCATGCCCTGTTCGTTCTTCGGCTGATAGAAGGGCAGCTCCTTGCCGCCGTGCTCTTCGAGCGCTTGGCCCAAGCCCGCCACGTTGCCGTGCCCGAAGATTCCCGCGACTCCGGACACGAGCCGGTGTTCCACGCCGTCGCGTTCGACGTACTGTGCCTTGAGGAAGCGCACGAGCGCGGCCGCCATCGGCAAACGCACGGTCTTCCGACTTTCCGCCAGGTCGGCGAGCACCTGCCATGCTTCGGCGGGATTCATGCCTCGCCTCCGGAGCCGCGGCGGCGGCGCACGTAGGGCACGTCATCCGGTTGCCAGATTTCGGCTCGCGGATCCAGCATCCACACATGCTCCGGCGAATACTCGAATCCGGCGTAGGCGTTGTTCTCCAGGTGGCGCACGATCCACAGGTAGTACATGGCGTAGCCCGGGGCCGCGACCTGCGCGTGGTCGTGCTGCGCGGCGATGCGCAACGTGTCGAAGGCGCGAACTTTGTAGACACGATCGCCGACCTCGCCGTGCCCGTAGCCTTGCGGCGCGCTGAACCGGTAGTGATAGATTTCGGGTTGGGCGTGATGGTGTGGCGGGTAACTGGACCAACGTCCCGGGTAGTTGATCACCTCGCCGACGACGAGATTCGACTGTGGCCGTGCGGTGCGATCGAACACCAAGCGCACGTTGCGCACGCACGTGCCATGGGCGAGCCCGAGGCCGCGGTGTTCGGGCTCGATGTCGCGCGGCCAGAAAACGCGTGGCGTGAAGGTGGCTGTGTTCGAGGCGCGCGTCACCGCCCACTCCAAGCGCTCGCTGCGCGCCACGATCCTGAGCGGCGTTCCAGGCGGCACGTGCAGCACCGTCGGCGCCTCGTCGAACAAGGAACTGCGCTCGACGGCGAATTCGCGTCCGGCGCACGCGACGTGCGCCCTTCCCTGCATCAGCACCCAGGCGCTTTCCTTCGTGCCAATCTCTTCGAATGCCTCGTCGAGCGACAGGACGTGGATGCCGAAGTCGACACCCTGGCCGAAGCCGGCATCGTCCTCGCCGGTGATCGCTGTGAAGCCGGGCGAGAAACCATCGCGATGCTGCGTGATGAGCTCGTCCGACGCCGCGTGCGCTTCACGCGGCGCAGCGCCGACTTCATGAGATGCTGCGCTCGGCACACATCCGGGTGCTGATTCCTCGCGCATTCAACTCCCCGCTCTACGCCGCGTCGAGCGGCATCGTGGCGGCATCGATCTGCACGGGCTTGCCTTGCAGCAATGACGCCCGCGCCGCCTGTGCCAGCACGATGGCCTGCAACCCATCGTGCCCCGATACCGAGATCTCGCGTCCCTGCCGCACGCAATCCACAAACTCTTGCAACTCCAGCACGTAGGATTCCTGATAGCGCTCGAGGAAGAAGTGCTGCGGGCGGTCCCGATGCTGTCCAGAAGCGTCCCAATGCTCCACTTGCGTCGGCGTGCGGTTGGGGACGGTGAGACAACCGTGAGTGCCGAACACCTCGAGTCTCTGGTCGTAGCCGTAAACTGCGCGTCGAGAGTTGTCGATGCAGCACAGCGCGCCGCTCGCGAACCGCAGCACGATGACGGCGGTGTCGATGTCGCCGAGGGCCAAGATGGCAGGGTCGAAGGCACTGCCGGCGGCGAACACTTCGACGACGGGCTCCTGCATCAGAAAGCGCGCCATGTCCAGGTCGTGGATGCTCATGTCGAGGAACAGGCCGCCGGAGACGCGGATGTAGTCCGCGGGCGGCGGCTCCGGGTCGCGACTCGTGATGCGAAGCAGCTGCGGTGTCCCGATGCTGCCGCTGCGTACCTGACGCGCCATCGCCTGGAAGTCCGGATCGAAGCGACGATTGAACCCAACCTGGAAGCGCACGCCAGCTTTCGCCACCGCCTGGAGCGCGGTGCGAATCCGGTCGAGATCGTGGTCGATGGGTTTCTCGCAGAAGATGTGCTTCCCGGCGGCCGCGGCTTCACCGATGATGCGCGCGTGCGTGTCCGTGGAGGCGCTGATGACGACGGCGTCGACGTCGGGCGCGGCGAGAATCTCGCGGTAGTCGGCCACGGCAGCGTGTGCGCGCGCCACGGTCGCCGCCGCCCTGGCGCACGCGATGCGCGGATCCGCGACCATGACGACCTGCGCGTGCGGAACTCGGCGTGCGAGGTTGTGCGCGTGGAGCATGCCGATGCGGCCGGCGCCGATCACACCCATGCTCAGTTCTCGGCTCTTGGTCGACATCTCTCCACCGCAGTCGTGTGGGAACGCGATCCATCCGGAGGCTCTGCTTGGCCGACCTCCGTTCTTGGGCGCTGTGCTGGAAGTGTTCCAAGCCAGCGGGTAGAACGGGATGAAATGAGGGTGCGTGAGGTGTGCCGAGAGCAGCGGGGTCGCGTCTGGAGGCAGGACTATTGACCGGCGAGATCGTGCACCCATTGCGGGGCCGAGGGTGCCGAACGCAGCGCTTTGCCTTGCGTCACGGCCCAGCGTTGCAGCCAGGACGGGCCGAGGCGGCCGACATAGTCGTCGGGTTGGTCGTACGCAGGATCCCGTAGCGCGGTCTCGAGGCTCACGAAGCCATAGCCGCGCGTTTGCATCATCGTCACCAATTCGTCGAACCACTCGGCATTCAAAGCATTCGCGTGCAACAAAAGAATTTGGGCTGGCTCGCGCTGCAACAGCTGCTGAGACAATTCCTCGTGGAATGCGAAGGTCTCCGACATGTGGCGGATGTAGTCTTGCCCGATGCGTTGCCGCAATTCGCTGTCCGCTGCGGCGGCATCCATGATGTACGCCTTTGCATAGATCCATTCGTCATTGTCGATGGTGACCGGTGCGATGGCGTAGCCATGCGTGCTCAGGAATCGTTCGAAGGCGCGTTTGCTCGCTAGATCGGGACCCGTGTTGAGGAGCGGGTGGCGAAAATAGCGTGGCTGCTTGCCCTGCGCGGCAAGAAGTCTGCGTGTGACCACTTCGCCTTGCAAGACATCGGACTGGAATGCAGCGAGCGGCGTGACGTAGAAGTCGGCGTGGGAATAGGTATGGTTGCCGAGCTCGAGCCCTGCATCGAGCCAGTGCTGCAGCAGCGCCGTGCGCTCCGCCTCCTCGCCCGCAACCGCCAGCTTGCCTTCGTTGACGAAGCCGATGGCCGGAATTCGGGCGGCCTCGATGTGCGCGAGCAATTGTGAGGTGACACGCCGGAGACGCGGCAGGCCGCCCGCATGGGTCGCAGGGAGATCGTCGAAGGTCACCGCCACGGTGCGCGCATCCGCCGTGTCGACCGCCGGGGCGCTCGCTGCGAGCATGGCCTCCGCGCATGGCACAACCTTCGTGGAAAGCATCACCCCAATGCAAAGCATCACCCCGCTGCAAAGCATCACCCCGCTGCAAAGCGCCGTTGCGGTGCAACCGATCACGCGCAGAATCCAGGCCACCGCCATGCACCTCCCTTGCGAGCGAGCCACGACGGCGCGCGCGCAGCGCTGGAGTCTCGCCGCGGTCACACCAGGTCGCAGGGTCAGCGGCGAGTCAGCACCGGGAGATAGGCCTTCCATGCTCCGGTCGCATCCCCGGACTGCTTGGCCATGACGCGCGCGATCTGTGCGATGTGACCGAGGTCATGTACCACCCACGTGGCAAGGAGCTGTCCGAGCGTGACGACGCCGAGTTCCGGATGCAGGCCGCGCAACTCGAGCTGCTCCGGTTTCAGCCGCCAGCTCTCCAGGGTGACGAGACCTTCCACCCGCGCCTCGGCGAAGCGCGTCAGCAGCGCTTCGAGAGTCCAGCCACGGAAGCGTACGAACTGCGCGGTCTGGTCGAACGGATCGAAGACCTGCGTCTCTCCGTGTTCGAGAATGATACGGGCTCGCGGAATCCAATCGGTGTCCTCGCCGTGGATCAAATGACCGACGACATCCATGGCGTTCCAGGTGTCCGGTCCTTCGTTCCCCACCACCCATTCCGGGGAAAGTCCCAAGAGCAAATCCTGGAGCGTTCGCGGAGT
>DASRJO010000179.1:0-19482 GCA_035649435.1 Candidatus Krumholzibacteriia bacterium
CGCGCGGCGGCGCTGGTGTGCCCGATTGGTACGTCAGCGGACGGCCCGTGCCGCGCGAGCCGACGAGCGGGCAGGCCGTGTGGCGGCCCGCAGCTCCCGGGTTCTACCGCGTCGAGGTGATCGACGAAAACGGAGCACGCGCCGAAGCGACGGTGCGAGTACGAGTGGCAGGGGACCGCTGAGGCGAACATGCGCGTGGAATTAGCTACCGGACTTTTCGTCTCTCAATCGACGCAGGCCGTTCGAGATCGGCGTCATCCTGCGGTCGGCCTGCCTGTCGCGGGTATTGCGGACTTCACCGGAGGCGCACCACCCTCGATGTGGGGTCGCCGCCCATTCTCGGCTCGCTCTCGTTCGCCTAGAATGCGGGCGCTCGAAGAGTTCCTCGAGCGCTGAACGTCTGGTTGAACGAATCGCGAGTCGAGGAGGTGTCCAGCGGTGCACTCCATCGTGTCACTCGCGGTTGTGCTGGCGCTCCCGGTTCATGCGGCGGCCCAGGGGCCCCAAACGCCTGACGCACACCAGGCAAGGAATCTCGCAATCATTCTCGAGGGAGTCAGGCCATCGGAGCTACTGCGAGTCGAGCTTATCGAGGGGCGAGTTCTCGAGGGTCCTTTTCACCGCCTTGAGAACGACCGACTGGTGTTTCAGGATGTCAAGACGACGACGGTTGAGGTAACATCAGTCGCCACCGTTTGGCAGCGTCGGACGAGAGTCTGGACTGGAGTGTTTCTTGGCGCTGTCCTAGTTGCAACGGTTGCGAGCGTCTATCTTGCAGCAGAATATCATCCTGCTTATGTCGCTGTAGCCGTTCCATTTGGTGGGCTGATCGGAGGGATGCTGGGCGGGGTCATCGGAGGGCACGTCTCACGGTGGGACCAGGTTTATCCATGAGGAAGTGCGGCATTTAGCTGCTCAGAGTGGGACGGCGGGAATGGCGCATCCAACCGTCCGTGGACTGCTGCCGCCGGGGCTGATCGTTGCGATCGTCGGGGGAGTGCGTGTTGGTGACTTCGAATCAAGGTAGCGATCATCCGCGGGTCGCGGTCTTCCCGCCCTTGTTCTTCTTGGTCGTATTGATCGTGACCCTCGGCCTCCATTGGATCGCCCCGATCGCGTGGCCCTGGCGCGCCGTTCCGCGTTGGATCGGCTGGTCCCTGCTCTTCGGTGCAGTCGCGCTCGCGATTTGGGGCCGCATCGTCTTCGCGCGTGCCGGAACCAACGTCAGCCCGCGTCGACCATCCACCACCATCGTGATCCAGGGACCGTATCGCTTCACGCGAAACCCGATGTATCTCGGGATGTCCATCGCACTCGTCGGCCTGGCGTTGGGCCTGCACTCGAGCTGGGGCCTCGTGCTCCTTCCGGTGCTCGTGCTGGGGCTGCATTTCGGCGTCATCGTGCGGGAGGAAGCGTATCTCGAAGCGAAGTTCGGAGACTCCTATCGCGCCTACAGGCAACGAGTGCGCCGTTGGCTGTGAAGGATGGATCCCGTGGTGCACTCCCTCGTCTCGCGGCTCTGGGCTCGCCAAAAGAGCTTCCTATTGAACTCGATCTCGATCCTCTTTGTTCCCATCCGGTCGATATAAGAGTACCTGGCGGCTCAATCACCGAACCCTCATAACCGAAGACCCCGAATTGTTCATGTAGACCACATCCGCCTCCGCATTTGCCGTTGTTGTAAACCCGCTTGCGACACACTACACTGGCCCGCAGGCGCCATCGCTGGAAGCGGGTCAGACTTGCAGCTCGTTCATCGACCGTTCTCGAACACGCGCGCACGCTCGGGTCGCACGGCTACCTTCAGGGTCCTGCTCCTTCCAGGTTTCACTTTCCCGATCATGGAGTTTCATCGACCGGAGGTAGAGCGATGAGTGTGTTTCGCATTCGTGGGCCTGCGGTGCTCGTTGCCGTCGCGTGGTTGACCGCGGCGTGGACGAATCCCAGCGCTGCCCAGGAGAAGTTCCGAACCGAAAAGGACCTGCTGGGCGAGAAGCAGATTCCCGCCGAGGCGTACTACGGCGTGCAGACGGCGCGCGCGCTGGAGAATTTCCAGCTCTCCGGCGTTGCGATCAATCACTACCCCGGGTTCGTCGAGGCCTGGGCCATCGTCAAGCTGGCGGCGGCTCGGGCGAATACCGAATCCGGCGCGATGAAGAAGGAAACACTGGCCGCGATCGAGAAGGCTTGCCAGGCCGTGATCGACGGCAAGTACCACGATCAATTCCTGGTCGATTGGTACCAGGGCGGCGCCGGCACTTCGACCAACATGAACGCCAACGAAGTGCTCGCCAACATCGCGCTCGAGCTGTCCGGGCACAAGAAGGGTGAGTATTCCATCGTCGAGCCCCACGATCACTTGAACATGTCGCAGTCCACGAACGATTCCTATCCGACGGCGATCAAGGTCGCGTTTCTCTTGCGCAACGACAAGTTGATCGCGGAGATGCAACAGCTGGCGCGCTCGTTCCGCCTCAAGGGTGACGCGTTCCTGCAGATCGTGAAAATGGGACGCACCGAGATGCAGGACGCCGTGCCCATGACCGTCGGCCAGGAGTTCCACGCCTTCGCCGCCGGGCTGGAGTCGGAAATCCAGCTGCTGCGCGACGCGGAGAAGTACCTCTACGCGGTCAACATGGGTGCGACCGCCATCGGCACCGGCATCAACGTGCCGAAGGGTTATCCGGAGAAGTGCGCGGCGCACCTGGCCAAGCTGACCGGCAAACCCATCGTGCCGGCCACCGACATGATCGCCGCGACCTGGGACCAACAAGGGTTCGTCGTCTATTCCTCGGCGCTCAAAAGCCTGGCGATCAAGCTGTCGAAGATCTCGAGCGACTTGATCCTGCTCACCTCCGGGCCACGTGCCGGGCTGTTCGAGATCAACTTGCCGGCGATGCAGCCGGGCTCGTCCATCATGCCGGGCAAGGTCAACCCGGTCATGCCCGAGGTGATGAACATCGTCGCCTTCCGTGTCATGGGGAACGACTACGCCGTCACCCTGGCGGCGCACAGCGGACAGCTGCAGCTCAACGCCTACGAACCGCTGGCAGGTCTGGCCGTGATCGAATCGCAGAGCCTGCTCTACAAGACATCCATCGCATTCCGCACCAAGTGCATCGACGGCATCACCGTGAACGAGAAGATGCTGGCGCACTACATGGAAACCACGGTCGGGATCGTCACCGCGCTCAATCCCGTGCTGGGCTACGACAAGGCGACGGAGCTGGCCTCCGAGGCCTACAAGAGCGGCAAGGGGGTTCTCGAGATCATTCGGGAGAAGAAGCTCCTGACCGAGGCGCAGATCAAGGAGCTCTTGGACCCGATCAAGTTGACCGGACTCGATCCCACCCAATACAAAAAGAAGTGACGGATCTAGCAACAAGGAGGAAATCATGATGAAAGCGTTGCGAATCCTGTGTCTGGTGAGCGCGGCCTCCATGGTCGCGACGGGCGCGCTGGCCCAGGGCGCGAAGAAGCCCAAGATCGTCATCGTGGCGACGGGCGGCACGATCGCGGGTGCTGCCGCCACGCAAACGGAGGCCGGTTACAAGTCCGGCGCGGTCGGCGTCGACATCCTCATCCAAGCGGTCCCGCAGCTCAAGGACATCGCGGTGATCACCGGCGAGCAGGTCGCCAGCATCGGCAGCCAGGACATGAACGACGAGGTCTGGTTGAAGCTCGCCACGAGGGTGAACGCGCTCCTCGCCACGCCGGATGTCGACGGCATCGCGATCACGCACGGCACGGATACCTTGGAAGAGACGGCTTACTTCATGCAGCTCGTGGTCAAGAGCGACAAGCCCGTCGTGATGACCGGCTCGATGCGGCCCTCGACCGCGATGAGCGCGGACGGACCGCTGAACATCTACAATGCCGTCGCCATCGCCGCCGATCCCACGGCACGCGGGCGTGGCGTCCTGGTCGCTATCGATGACGACGTGCATTCGGCGCACGACATCATCAAGACGCACACGACGGACGTTGCCACCTTCAGCTCCGGTGAAGCCGGCTTGGTCGGTGCCGTGCTGTTCGGCTCCACCATCTGGTACCGGAGCCCGGCGCAAGTTCACACCAAAGCCAGCGATCTGGGGATCGGCGACGGCAAGTCTCTGCCGCGCGTGGACATCATCTATGCTCATGCGAACATGTCGCCCGATGTGATCACCGACGCGGCCAAGAACGGTGCCAAGGGCCTGGTGATCGCCGGCGTCGGCGACGGCAACATGACGGCGCCGGCGCTCGAAGCGGTCAAGAAAGTGATCGCGCAGAAAGTGGTCGTCGTGCGCTCGTCACGCGTCAACGGCGGCATCGTCCGCCGCAATATCGAGGTCAACGACGATCAGATCGGAACCGTGGCTTCGATGGAGCTCAATCCGTCCAAGGCGCGCGTGTTGTTGCAGCTCGCGCTGATGAAGTCGTCGGATCCGAAGAAGGTGCAGGATTACTTCAACCGCTACTAGGAGCGTGATCGTCGCACTTCGAACTCGAACCGCTCGGCTGACCGATTGCGTGTCAGCCACCAGGCCGAGAGCCACATGGATGGCGCTCGGCCTGATCGGTTCATTGCTGCTGGCCGATGCCGCCAGCGCTCAGGACTCGACCAAGGCCGATTCGCCGCTCGACGAAACGATCGAGGCGGGGGAGGCACAGTCGTCGGAGCCGCGGCGGAAGCTGGTGCATTGGAACGAGTACGAAGGCCCCTACTTCACCATCCGGCTCGGAGCTGGGTTCCTGTACGAGGGCGCCGCGTACTCCCAGGACGACGCGAGCCAGCAGCAGTTCGATCTCGAGCCCGACACCAAAGTGCGCGACACCCGATTTCTCCTTCGGGGTCGCTTCAAGACCAAGCGACCGATCTCCTGGTCGGCCGGGATCATGTACGACGGCGCGACCGATGACTGGTTGTTCCGCGAGACCGGCGTCATGGTGGCGGTGCCGGAGCTGTGGGGCCACTTCTTCATCGGCCGCACCAAGGAGGGATTCTCGCTCAACAAGGTCATGTCCGGGTATGCAGGATGGACGATGGAGCGATCGTCGATGAGCGATGCGACCATCCCCATCCTGGGCGACGGAGTGAAGTGGCTGGGCTACGTGCCCAAGCGGCACTTGATTTGGAACCTCGGGTACTACCTCGATTCGTACAATGCACGTCAGGCCTTCTCCACTTACGACAACCAGGTCGTCGCCCGGGTCGCGTGGTTGCCGATCCTCTCGGAAGACGATCGCACCTTGCTCCACGTCGGTGTGAACGGCCGATATGGCAACGTGGACGAGGACCTGCTGCAGATCCGCGCCCGCCCCGAGGCGAATCCCGCGCCCTATTTCGTCGATACCGGATCGTTCGCTGCGCGGCACACCTCCATGGCCGGATGGGAGGCCTACTATCGGTCTGGCCCATGGATGTTCGGTAACGAGTACTGGTTCCAGAAAGTTGAATCTGAAACGGCTGGCGATCCTGTGTTTCAAGGTGGCGATGTCGTCGCCACGTGGATCCTGACCGGAGAGACACGTGCCTACAACACGGTCGGAGGGTTCTTCAAATCGGTGTCGCCGGCGCGGACGCTGTTCGAGGGCGGTCCGGGCGCCGTGGAGGCCGTGCTGCGATTCTCGTACATCGATCTCGACGGCGGCAGCCTGCGCGGCGGCAAGTTCTGGCGCTTGACGCCGATGGTCAATTGGCACATGTCCGATCACGTTCGCTTGGAGCTCACCTATGGCTACGGGAAGCTGGACCGCTTCGACGTCCGAGGCGGGACGCATTTCTTCCAGAGCCGCTTGCAGCTCACCATGTAAACGCTTGGCCCGGCCAATCGCCGCGGGATGGCTCCCTGTGGAAGGTAGCCGCTCACACGTGGCCTGATCTCTTGCGCAGCCAGACCTCGATGCGTTCACAGAGCAGGTCCTGTTCGGTCACGCCCGGCAGCAGCGTATCCAGGACATCCGGGTGTCGTGCCATCACCTCTTCGCCCAACGACGACCAGAGCTGTCGCCATTCGAGAATCTCGCAGCCCATCTGCTCGATCCGCCGCCTCCATTCCGCCACGGTGAACCGATTCAGTGTCTCCAGCCGCCGGCAGCGCTCGAGCGCAACCTGAGCACCTTCATGGGCCACGACGAAGCGACGAAACTCGGCCAACGACAGCCTCGCGTGCGCCCACGGAATGTCCACCACGCCGCGCTTGTGGCAGCCGCGAAGCCAGAAATACGGATCGATCCCCAGATAGATCAAACCGCCGTCACACACCACACGCACCATTTCACCGAGCGCCCTGTCGATGGGCCGGATGTGCTCCGTGGCCGAACGGGACATGAGGACGTCGAATGTGCCGTCGGCGAAGCCGAGCGCGGTCGCGTCCATCTGGGCAAAATGCCGGTGACCCTGCGGCGGTGAAACCGAGGCCTGGCCGATGCGAGACGCCAACATCCGAACCTGTTCGCCCCTCGGAGTGGACGCGAAAAGCGGCAGCTCGAGGTCGATGCCCACGACCATCTTCACGGGCTGCTCGTCGAGCGCCAGGCAGTTGCTGCCGTCGCCGCAACAGACATCGAGCAGCGCGACGCCCTCCAGCGATCCGCACCAGTGCCGAAATGACTCGATCAGCCGGCTGGCGCGAGCGCGCTTCTTCTTCGCTGCCGCAGTGTATTGGGCTTCACTCCAGTCCGCCCTCGGCGACGTGGGAGGACGATGTTGCAGCAGGAATTGCCGGAATCCTTCGGCTACTTGCAGCGTGCGGTTGTCCTCGCGAGTGAATTCCCTCACGGTCGCACTCTCGCTGCAGCTCTGCGGCGATTCAAGGTCCCTCCTGGCTCCACGGGTCCCCTGACCCGGCCAAGGTCTCTGCTGCGCGTCGAAGAACAGAATTCACGAACACGACGATGAACAGGCAGACGATCAAGAGCATGGCGACGTAGGACCACCGGTCATCCGAGCGTGTCACGGGCTTCGATCGCAGCCGGGCGCCATTCGTGCGCGGGAACGCCACGATCTTGGCTTGTGTTCGCTTCAAGCTCATCGACAGATCTCCGATGATCACAGGCCTGTGACTCTGATCCCTGCAAACTACATGAGCCCCTTGGGGAAAGCATCCTTCGGGCCAGACGCGGCGCCGCTCCGCCTGTCGGGCGTGCAGCCGCACTGTTTCGGGATGTCTCGAGGGCCACGCCGCACGAGACAATTCGAGACACTGCGTGACGAACGCCACCTCGCAATCGACTCTCAACCGGGCGTCCAACTTCCTGCAAGAACACATCTTGCTGGCGTGATGTGCGACATGGCGCCGGCTATGCAATTGGCTCGTTCGCGGGATGGTGCATGCAAACGAACGAAGGTCCGCGAAAGGATGTGCGATGCCTGGCGTGCTGGTGGTGGAGGACGAACCGGTCGTGCAGCTGCACTTGGCCCGGCTCGTCGCCGATCTGGGTTACGACCTTTGCGGCACGGCCGCAGACGGTGCGGAAGCACTCGCATGCGCCGCGGTGAGTCAGCCGGACCTCGTCCTCATGGACGTCCGCATTCCCGGGGACTTGGATGGGATCGCGACCGCAGGCGAAATGGCTGCACGCCACGGATCCGAAGTCGTCTTCGTCACGGCACATGCCGACGACGACACGGTGTCGCGTATCGAGGCCGCCGGCGCCGCGGCGTACATCATGAAGCCGTTCAGAACGCCCGAGATCCGGCTCGCGCTCGCGACAGCGATGCGGCGGCGCGCGGGCGAGCGCTCAGCCGAGATTGTCGACCTCGCCAGCGCGCGTGCCGAACCTCGATCCGGCAACGGCCATGGCAGCGCGATCCGTGGCCGGCAAGATGCCGGGCACCGGCGCCGGCGGAGTTCCACGTCCGGCCGGCGGGCGCTCCTCTATTCGCACGACAGCTTCGGGCTCGGGCACTTGCGCCGCTCGTTGAACCTGGCGCGGGCGCTTCTCGACCGGGACCCGCAACTCTCGCTCCTCCTCGCCACCGGCTCGCCCGTCGTGCATGGCTTCGCCGTGCCCCCGGGGATGGACTACCTCAAGCTGCCGTCTGTACGAAAGGTCGGGGCGTCGCGCTACGCGGCTCGCTCCCTCGACCTGCCCGGCGGCGAGATCACGGCCCTGCGCCGCGAGATCCTGCTCCGTACGACGAACGATTTCGAGCCCGATCTCCTGGTCGTCGACCACGCACCGACCGGAATGGGGGACGAGATGTTGCCGGCACTCGATCACCTGGCGAAGCGCGGCAGCTGCCTCCGGGTGCTGGGAATGCGCGACATCGTCGATGATCCGACGAGCGTGCGCAGCCACTGGGCGCACGACGGCACGCAAATGGTGCTCGCACGGCTTTACGACCAGGTGTTGGTGTATGGCATGCAGGAGATCTTCGACCCGATCGCGGCCTACGGCTTCGAGCCGCAGATCGCGGCCAAAACGCGTTTCGTGGGCTATGTGACGCACTCTGGGATCACGGACGGAGCTTCGTTTCTCGACGCACTGCCTCGGCCACTCGTCGTCGTGACCATTGGCGGCGGCGACGGAGCACTCGATGTTTTGCACTGCTGGCTCGAGATGTTGTCGCGCTTCCGCTCCCGCATCGACTTCTGGAGTGTCGTGCTCACCGGGCCACTCGTTCCCGAAGCATTCACCCGGCAGTTCGCCACGGCCGCACGCAACCTTCCGATCACGCTCCGGGATTTCGTGCCGTCCACACGCCCTTACACGAGCCGCGCCGATCTCGTCGTGTGCACGGCGGGATACAACACGATGACGGAGGTGCTCACAGTCGCGGAGCGCGCGCTCGTCATTCCACGCATTCTCCATCGCAAAGAGCAACTGCTGCGCGCCGAGCGGCTCGCCGAGCTGGGGCTCGTCGAGCTGATGCACCCGGAGGACCTCGATCCCGAACGCCTGCTGTCCGCGGTCGAGGCCCAGCTCGAGAGCGGCTGCGCACCGCTCCGCGACGCTCGCACGGCCAACCGGCTCCGCTTCGATGGTGCCGAGCGTGCCGCCTCGCTCTGTGGAGAGCTCCTGGCTACCGCCGAAGTTGGAGGTCTCGCATGATCGAACACAGCGCCGAGCTCAAGGTCGCATACGTCTTGAAGCGCTTCCCGCGCTTCTCGGAGACGTTCATCCTCAACGAGATCCTGGAGCTCGAGCGCCGGGGCGTGGAGGTCGTGGTGTACGCGTGGCTGAAGCCGAGCGAGGGGCGCTTCCATGCTCAAGCCTCGCAGTTGAATGCGAAAGTCCACTATCTGGACGAGCTCGATCTGCACAACTGGCACGAGTGGCTGTCGGCCGAGTGGCCCGTGCTCGGGCCGCGCGTCGCGTGCTTCTGGGACATCCTGCGCGAGTCGCTGGAGCGCGGCGACTCGGTGCGATTGCCGGAGATCCTGTGGGGAACTTGGCTGGGTGTGAAGGTGCTGCAGGAGGGAGTCCAGCACATTCATTCCCATTTCGGCACCATGTCGAGCACCGTGGCCTGGTTCGCGTCGCGTGTTTCCGGCGTGCCGTTCAGCTTCACCGCCCACGCCAAGGACATCTTCGCCTACTCGATGTCCGACCACCGCCTGCGCGAAAAACTCATGGCCGCGAGCCGGGTCATCACCGTGACGCACTTCAACCGGCGTCATCTCCTGCAGCAGCAACCGGATCTCGACCCGGATGCCGTGCGCGTGATCTACAACGGCATCGACCTCGACCTCTTCGCGCCGAATCCACGCCTTGCCCGGCTGCCGAATCTGATCCTGTCGGTCGGGCGCCTGATCCCGAAGAAGGGCTTCGATGACTTACTCGACGCCTGCAAGCTGCTGAAGCAGCGCGGCATCGATTTCCACTGCCTCGTCGTCGGCGACGGTCCCGGCGAGCCGTCGCTGGTGCAGAAGCGATTCTTCCTCGGGCTCGAACGCGACGTGGTGTTCTGCGGCTCCAAGCCCCAGCACGAGGTCGCCGAACTCATGCAGAGGGCGACCGTTCTCGCACTCGCGTGCAAGAACGGCCCGGACAAGAATCGCGACGCGTTGCCGACGGTGCTGCTCGAAGCGCTCGCGAGCGGACTGCCGGTGGTGTCGACGGACTTCTCGGGCATTCCGGAGATCGTCGATTCAGGGACCGACGGCTTCCTCGTGCCACCTGGAGACCCTGTGGCGCTCGCAGAGGGCCTCGAGCGCATGCTCGGATCTCCCGAGCTTTGCCGCCGAGTCGCCGAGGCGGGGCGCAAGAAGGCCGAGCGCAGGTTCGATCTGCACCGCAACGCCGGTGAGCTCCTCGGAGTCATTCGTGATTGCGTCCGGCGACAGCCGCCCGTGCCGGCGCAAACCACCGAGTCTGGCCGGCGCGTTCTCGTCCTCTGTGCGGACCGCGGCCTGCCCTTCGGCGGCACGAAGGGCGGGTCCGTGCATCTGCAGGAGTTCTCCCAAGCCCTGCAGGCGGCGGGTTGGTCGCCGACTCTCGTGGTCGCGAGTCGCGAACACGGGAGTCCGTACGTGCCTGCGTACCCCGTGTTGACACTGCCGCGCCTGCCGGTGCTCGGCGAGGGTTCTTCGCGTGAGGCCGAGGGCGCTCACATCCAAGCCGTGCAACGAATCCTCGGAGACCTGCATCGCACACGCGGCTTCGATTTCATCTACGAGCGTTACTCGCTGTTCAACACCGGGGGAAGGATGCTGGCGCAAAAGCTCGGCATCCCGCACGTGCTCGAGGTGAATTCGCCGCTCGTCGAGGAGGCGGCGGAGTTCCGGCGGCTCGAGGACCTGGAGCTGGCGCATGACGTCGAGCGCTACTTGTTCTCCACCGCGGATCACGTGGTCGTGGTGTCGAACGAGCTGCGCGACTACGTGCTCCGGATCGCAGCGTCCGCCAAGGTCAGCGTCATCCCGAACGGCGTGCGCATCGAGAACTTCGCTGCCAGCGATCGCGTCGGCGCCTGGCGGGAACGGCTCGTAGCCTCTGGAGCTCGAGACTTCGTCGTCGGCTTTCTCGGCCGCGTGCGCCCCTGGCATGGAGTGGAGCTTTTGATCGACGCGGTCGCTGGCCTCGGGCCCGCATCCGGCATGTCGCTCTGCATCGTCGGCGCCGGCCACGAGGCGCTCCCGGCACTCGAGCAGCGGGCGAAAGATGGCGGCCTCGAAGGTCGTTTCCGTTGCTTCGATCCCGTGCCGCACGACGCCACACCGCAGCTGCTGCAGGCCATGGACGTACTGGTCGCACCATACCCGCATCTCGAGCGCTTCTATTTCTCACCGCTCAAGGTGTTCGAGTACATGGCCGCCGGCCGGCCGATCGTCGCATCGGCCATTGGACAGGTGCGAGAGATCCTCGAGCACGAGCGCACGGCACTCCTCGTCCCGCCAGGCGACGCCCGCGGGCTCGGTGCCGCACTGCTGCGCGTGCGCGATGACACCGCGCTCGGAGTGCGATTGGGAGATGCGGCACGAGCCGCCGCGCGTGTCCACACCTGGGCGCATCGCATCGAAAGCGTCGGCGCGATTCTCGAGTCGCTTGGCAAGGGGTCTCCGTCGCGCGCGGAGACCCGCGTGGAGACCTATGTTGCGAATTCGCTCTAGGCTGCGCGTCGATCTCGGCTCGTACATGCGCATCTGGCGCACGATGGGGGTGCACCTGCGCCCGCATCGCCGAGCCCTGGCCGAGAGCGCTCTGGCGTCGATCGGGGTCTCAGGTATCGCGCTGCTCGCACCGTGGCCGCTCAAGATCGTCTTCGATTCCGTCCTCTCACCATCCTCCGGCGCACGCTCCGAGTGGTTCTCACGCTGGCTCGCTGCCCACGATCCGGAGTGGGTCGTGGCCGGCGCCGCGGCGGCAGTTTTGACGCTCACTGCGCTCAATGGCGCGCTGTCGTACTTCGCCAGCGTGCGGTCGCAAACGGCTGGACACCAGATCGTGGCGTCGATCCGACGCCAGCTCTTTGCGCACACCCAGCGGCTGCCGCAGTCGTGGCACGACTATCGCGAGACGGGCGATATCATGGCGCGGCTGACCGGCGACGTTCAGCTCGTCCAAGAGCTACTCGTGGACAATGCGGTCACGTTCGCGAGCCAGGCTTTCCTCATTCTGGGCATGCTCGGCATCATGTTCTGGCTCGATGTGCAGCTGGCGCTGGCCGCGCTCGCCATTGCACCGCTCTTCGTCATCGCCGCCTTCAGCTTCTCGGGCCGCATCAAGGCGGCCGCCCGCAAGCAGCGCAACTCGTACGGGAAGATCGTCGATTCGCTGCAGGAATCGCTGGCTGGGATCGCGCACGTCAAGGGCTTCGTGCAAGAAAAGGCGCGCGAGAAGATCTTTTCGCGCTCGACTGACCGCGACGTGCGCGCCAACCTGCGCACCACGCGGCTCGAGGCCAACTACCAGCGCAGCATCGAGATGATGAACGCCATCGGCACGTGTCTGGTCCTCGGACTCGGTGCCATGCGAGTTCGCGACGGCCACATGACGCCGGGGGACTTGCTCGTCTTCCTCAACTACGTGCGGCATCTCTATCGGCCCCTGCAGCGGGTGGCTCGGGCGTCGACGCGCACCGCCAAGGCCACCGTGCGTGGTGAAAAGATCCTCGAGATCCTGGCGCTTCCAGTCGAGTCGAGTCCTGCCATCGACCCGATTCCGCATCCGGCCGTGGAAGGTGCGGTGCGCTTCGCGAAAGTCTGCTTCTCGTATCTGAACGGTGAGCCCGTTCTCCGTGACGTGTCCTGTTCCATGCCCCGCGGCAAGACGACGCTCGTCCTCGGATCCACGGGCGCTGGCAAGTCGACCATGGCGAAGCTGCTCATGCGCTTCTACGAGCCCGCGAGCGGACAGATCCTGCTCGACGGCAACGACATTCGGGGCTTCCAGATCCCCAGTCTGCGCAAGCTCGTGACACCGCTGGCGCAGGAAGCTTTCCTGTTCCGAACCACCATCGCCGAGAACATCGCGTTCGGCAGGCGTCATGCCACGCGCAAGGAGATCGAAGCGGCCGGGGCTTTCGTGGGTGCCGATGATTTCATCCACGGGCTGCGAGACGGCTACGACACGCTCGTCGGGGAGGGCGGTCACACGCTCTCGGGCGGGCAGCGGCAATGGATCACGTTCGCGCGCGCGGCGCTGCGTCTCAGTCCCATCATGGTTTTCGACGAGCCGGCCACGGGTCTCGACGTCCACGCCGAGACCACGGCGAAGCGCGCCCTCCGCAAGCTCGGACACGAACGCACGTTGATCGTGATTACGCACCGGCTGAACTTTCTCGATCTCGCCGACTGGGTGGTTTTCTTGCGCGAGGGGCGTGTCGTCGAAGAGGGCACCCTCGTGGAGTCGATCGAGCGGCACGGCGAGTTGTACGCCTACTTGATGCGCGGACGCGAACACTTGCAAGCACTGCGCTGGCTCGACCGCGTGGTGCAGGAGGGGCGCGTGTGATCGGCCAGCTCGATCTTGCACGCTTCGATGCCGCGTGCGATCCCGAATTCCTGCGGCACGGCCTCGAGCTCGGTCTCGTGCACGTACGCGACGGGCCGGTGCAGCTCAAAGACCTCCAGGTGTCGCGCATCTTCCCTCGCCAGCAAGGTGGTCTCACCCTGGAGGTCAGTGCGCAGGTTCACCGCGAGGGGTCCCGAGTTCCGGAGTGGGTCGTCCTCGGGGGACATCTCCTGGGCGCGTCCGAGGTCTGGCCCGGTTACGTCGCGACACACGCCGCCAAGGTCGTCTGCTTCGAAGATCTCCGGCTTGTCGTGCCCATCTTCCCATTCGATCCGGAACTGCCACTCTTGCCGAAGCTCGTGCGGGCCGAGCACGCACTCGTGCTCTTGCGCGGCGCGGGAGTGCCGGGGCTCGAGGATGCTTGGGCGCTCGTGCCTCAATTGCTCGGCTACCGGCTCGAGCGCCGTTGCGTCCTTCGACATCACCCCAGGGCAGGATCGCTCTGTCCGACGGCGCCCCGTCTCGTCACCAAGTCGTTTCGGCCGGGGCACATGAAGGGGATCCAGCGCGCGATTCGTGCGCTGACCATGGGTGGCGCGACGGATCTCGCTCCCAAGCCCCTGCTGCTCGATGCGGGACGTGGCCTCTACGTGAGCGAAGAGGTGTCGGGTCGGTCCCTGCTCGATCTCATCGCCACCCGAGAATTCGCCGCGGGATGCGAGGGAGCGGGACTCGCCCTCGCGCGGCTGCACGCGCTGCCAAGGGAAGCCCTCCCGCCGCAGTACGTCGAGCATTCATTGCGTCCACTCGAGAGTCTTGTCGATCTCGCGTGCGAGCTCCTCCCGGAGTGGGCGCAAGATTTCCGCTCCATTCGCCACGCCGTGCGAGCGGAGCGGCCTGTGGACCTCGAGGCCGTGAGCGAGGCCGCAGTGCACGGCGACTTTTACGACAAGCAGGTCCTCTGTGCCGCGGAGCGCGTCACCGTCCTCGACTGGGATGGGCTCGCACGCGGCGACCCGGCACGGGACCACGGCAACTTCACGGCTCATGTGGCGCTGCGGGCCACTCAGATGCCCGCGTTTGCAGCGCAGGTCGAGCCAGGTGCCGCTGCTTTCGAGCGCGGGTACGGCGCCTGCGACCACGCGTTCTCCGCACGCGCGAGCTGGTGGGAAGCGGCGACACTGGTGCGGCTCGCTGTGTTGTACGGTTTGCGCCCGCGCTGGCGCCACCTCGTGCCGGCACTCCTGCAGCGGGCGGCGCGATCGTTGCAGTCGCCAGCCAGGGTGGCGATGCTGGCGATGTTCCTCTCGAGCATGGCGAGCGATGCGCGTGATTCGCATGCGCAGGCGCCGGAGTACGTGAAGATCAAGCCCCATGCGGGTCAATCGCTCGAGATTTCTGGCGTGATGGGCGACGATGGAATCTTTGTCGCAAGTGACATCGAAGATCTCGGGCAACCGCGGCGCCTGCAGCTGCGTGGCGTCCTCGAATCCGTGGACGTCGAGATGCGCTCTCTCGTCGTCCATGGCGTACCCATGCATCTCACCAAGGACAGCAAATTCGACGACGCCGACAGCACGCGCACCGACCTCGCGGGGATGCGACCCGGTCAGCGAATCGAGGTGAGCTGCGACGTGGACGAGCAAGGCGCCTGGACCATCCATCAGCTGCGCACCCATGCAATCAAGGCGAGCGACAAGATCAAGGGCACGATCACGCGCGCCGCCGTGGACGGAGCGCCGCCCGACACGATTGAGGTCTCCGGCTTGCGCATCCTGCTCGTCGCAGCCACCGATGTGAACGTTCCGAAGCTGCGAGAATCACCGCTCGAGCGTGCGCTCTTCCCCGACCTGGCCCGTCGTGACCGTAATGACCCGACGGTGACCCTCGCGGGCGACAAGCTGGAGCTCATCGGCGATTATCGGGGGCACGTGCGCTCGCGCAGCGACTTCGATCTTTCGCCGCGGTTCGACTCGGATACGAGCGAGGCTCTGTCGGAGCTGCGCCTTGGCCTCGCGAGCTACTGGTCCGATCCAATCTGGAGCTTCGCGCAGGTGCGATTGCGCGGTTACGCCACGGCGGATAGAAGGCTGCCGTACGACCGGATCGAAGCGCATGTCTCGCAGCTCTACGTGCTGTTCCGCACCCGAGGAACCTTCCGAGCCGCGCTGCAGCTCGGCCGTCAGGATTTCGAAGACCCGCGCGAGTGGATCTTCGACGAGTACTTGGACGCGGCGCGGATCGTGCTCTACGCACCGGGCTCGTTCGTTTTCGAGGGAGCGTTCATCCGGCCCTTCCTGCCGATCAATCCCGCCTTCGAGACTTGGACCGACGGCTTCGCGATGGCGCGCTGGTACTTCGATTCGCGCAGCCATGTGGCGGCCTGGGCGCTGGCACGCAGCGATCGCGACCCGGTTCGCAATCGCGAGCCCGTGTGGATCGGCGGGCGTTACTGGGGAATCGTGCGGGGTGGCTTGCGACCGTGGCTCGATGCCGCGGTGATGCGCGGAGAGGACAAACATCGCAAGCTGCGCGCATGGGGCTTGGACGCCGGTGCGACCTGGCACGTCTCCATGCCGGGCAAACCTGTGGTCACGGCCGGGTATGCCGTGGGCTCGGGCGATGCGTCGACGTCCGACGGGGTCGACGGCAATTTCAGGCAGACCGGCTACGAAGACAACTGGGCTCGCTTCGGCGGTGTCGTGGCGCAGAAGATCTACGGCTCGCTTCTCGACCCAGAGCTCAGCAATATCGAGGTCACCACGCTTGGCGCGGGAATGCAACCATGGGCCGATGCCTCGGTCGAGGTCGTCTGGCACGGCTACCGGCAGCAAGCGGCGACCGACAAACTGCAGGGGAGCAATCTCATCGATCCGCCCGCGCGCCCGAACGGCGAGAGCCGCGATCTCGGCTGGACCGTCGAGGTCACGACGGCGGCGCCGACCTTGTGGGGCAAGCTGCGCGCCGGGTGGACCTTCGCGTTCTTTCGCCCTGGTGCTGCCTTCAACCCGCGCCGCGAGGACGCGATCTGGAACCGGCTCGAGCTCACGGCGCGCTTCTGAATCCGCTCCATATCATGCATCGGCGTCGGTCGACTCGAGATGTGCGAGCCAGCGGTAGAGGGTGGCACGACTCACGCCGGCGAGCCGTGCCGCCTGCACGCGGTTGCCTCCCGTTCGCGCGAGCGCGTCGAGAAGGCGTTGCTGCATGCGATGCTCGCGCTCGGCGCGTGTCCAGAATCGGCGGGTGCCAGGGTTCGGGAGCGGTTCTGCACGCAGCGTACCCTCCCGGATCTCGACGGGTAAGTCTTCCATCTCGAGTCGAGAGCTGCGGCACGCCAGCACGGCGAAATCGATCGCATGTCGCAGCTCGCGCACGTTTCCGGGCCAGTCGTACTCCGCCATGCCGCGCAACGCCGCATCGCTCACCGAGCCGATGGCTTTCCCCACGACACGGCGTGCATGGGTGAGGAACCAGGTCGCGAGCAGCGGCACGTCCTCTCGGCGCTCGCGCAGCGCCGGCAGTCGGAGACGCGCGACGCGCAGCCGGAACAGCAGATCGGCACGGAAGCGGCCCGCGCGCACCTCCTCGCCGAGGTCGTGCTGGGAAGCCACGATCACTCGCACGTCCACCGGGCGCGAGCGTGCATCGCCGAGCCGGGTGATCCGCCGTTCCTCGAGCACGCGCAGCAGCGTCTTCTGCAGTGTGGCGGACATGTCGCCGATTTCGTCGAGAAAAAGCGTGCCGCCATGCGCTGATTCGAACAGCCCCGGTTGATCGCAGACGGCGTCGGTGAATGCTCCGCGCCGGTGCCCGAACAGATGGCTGGCGAGGAGCGAGTCGGTGAGCCCACCACAGTTGACGGCAACGAACGGGCCGCGACGCCGCGGACTGCAAGCGTGGAGAGCGCGTGCCACGAGCTCCTTCCCAGTGCCCGTCTCGCCTTCGACGAGCACCGTCCAGTCGAGTCGCGCCAGTTCGACGATCTGTTCGAAAACACGCTGCATGACCGGGCTCGCACCCACGAGATCCTGAAATGCGGGAGGTTTGGTAGTGACTGCCACTCGCGCTGGGACCCGTCGGAGCCCCGATTCCTGCATGGAGCGCAGCTCTTCGAGCTGTGCGCGCGCGCTCGCCAGTGCAGCGCCGATGTCGGCGCTCATGACGGGCTTCACCAGGTAGCCGAGCGCGCCCACTTCCTCGACACGCCGGAGAGTTTCATTGTCGGCGTATGCGGTGAGGAAGATCGAGCGCATGTCGTGGACCTCGCGCAACTCACGCGCCAAGCTGACGCCGTCCCCATCGCCCGAGAGGCGAACGTCCATCAGCACGAGATCCGGTGCCGCCTTCGCGACGCCGGCCATCGCCTCGGCGTGGCACGCTGCGCCGCCCACGACCTCCCATCCCAAGTCGCGCACGATCGTCTCGAGATGCCGCCGCACCAGGATCTCGTCCTCGACGATGAACAGTCGAAGTGTCATCAGGAGGCCGCCTTTTGCTCCAACGTGTTTTCCATCGGAAACTCGATGCGCACGGACGTGCCACGAATGCACTCGAACGACACCGAGCCGTGCAGCTGTCTGGCGAGCGTCGTGACCAGGCTCAGCCCCAAGCACCCGGCCTTCTCGGGCTGCGGCCGCATGCCGACGCCGTCGTCGGCCACGGTCAGCACGCATGCATCTTCCTGACTCGCGAGCATCAGCCGCACCTCTCCCGATCGATCGGCCGGGAAGGCGTGCTTGAGCGAGTTGGACAAAAGCTCGTTGGTGAGAAGCCCCACGGTCGTCGCCCGATCGACATCGAGAGGCAAATCCTCGAGATCCAGCCGCAGGCGGATCCTCGGTGGCTGTCCGAAGCAATCCACCAGGTGCGACGCCAGTCGTTTCAGGTACTCGCTCGTGCCGATTTGGTCGAACTCTCTGGCGCCGTAGAGCTGCTCGTGCACCAGGGCCATGCAGCGGATGCGGCTCTGGCTCACCTCGACTTCCTCCATCAGGAGCCGATTGCCGCTCGCTCGCGCCTGGAGGTCGAGCAGACTCGCGACCACTTGCAGGTTGTTCTTGACCCGATGGTGCGCCTCGCGCAAGAGGAGCTCCTTCTCGTCGAGGCTGCGCTGCAAGCCCGCTTGCGCCGCCCGGAGCGCGGCAACGTATTGCATCGACATCGTGAGCCGCTCCGCCATCGAACGCCACAAGGGGACGGCGACGAGAAACGCGAGTGCCATTGCAGCGAGAGTCGTGCCGAGGACGAGGCGCCTCGCCTCGCCGACATCTGCCGCCAGCGCCCGTAATTCCGGCCCGAATCGAGCATTGTCGTACGCGAGAACCGTGCTGAGCGCCGGGTCCAAGCGGGCGATCCGATCGCGGAGGCGTGATTCGGTGTGCAGGCTGACCGCGCCGACCGCAACGAGCAGCGCGGCGAACGCGAGGAGAGTGAAAAGCATGCGCCGACGTAAGCTCACCGTGGCCTCCTTATCGCAGCAACAGGATCTTGCGGGTGTCCGTCGTGGCCGGAGCCCGGAGCACGACGAAGTACACGCCGGCTGGAGCCGGACCGCCGTCCTCGCGGCTGCCATCCCAGGCGCAGGTGAAGTTGGATGCCGTCTGCTCGCCGTGCGCGAGCGTGCGGACACGGCGACCGGCCGCGTCGTACAGATCGATGCTCACTAGGGCCGGAGTGTGCACCGCCACACCGATCTCGATGGCACGTCGGAATGGATTCGGCGCGAGCGATTGGAAGGAGGTGAGGGGTGGTGTCGAGTTCCCGTTGAGCTGTAAGACGAACTCGACGGCAATGTCGGCACGGACTTCGATCCCAGTGAGCGTCGTGCTCGAAAGTGCAGCGCCGGCAGGAGGCGTCACCGTCACATCGTAGAGCGCGGGGGAGAGCGCCACGATTGCGATTCCGCTCGCGTCGGTTTCTGCTGTGTCGAGTTCGGCACCCCCACCCGGGACCGCGAAGCGCAGAGATGCGCCGAGGACGGGTACGCCCAACTCGTTCGTGACCCGGGCCTCGAACAGAAAGCCGGATTCGAGGACGATGTCCCCCAGCACCGCGTCACCCGTCACCGTCGCCGGGAGCAGACGCTGGGCGACGAGG
>DASRJO010000180.1:0-30259 GCA_035649435.1 Candidatus Krumholzibacteriia bacterium
GCCGGGATGAACGTCGTGTTCCACACCGAGAACGGCCTGCTCGGCATGGGGCCGTATCCCCTGGAAGCGGAGATCGATCCGGATCTGATCAACGCCGGCAAAGAGACGGTGACGGCGATCCCCGGTGCCGCTTATTTCTCCAGCGCCGACAGTTTCGCCATGGTGCGCGGCGGGCATCTCGATCTGTGCGTGCTCGGGGCGATGCAGGTGAGCATGCACGGTGACATCGCCAACTGGATGATCCCCGGCAAGATGGTGAAGGGCATGGGCGGCGCCATGGATCTCGTCGCCGGCTCGAAGCGCACCATCGTCGCCATGCAACACAACGACCGCGACGGCACGGCGAAGATCCTGCGCGAGTGCACGCTGCCGCTGACGGGCAAACGCTGCACCGACCTGATCGTCACCGACCTCGGCGTCATCGGCATCGGGCCGGATGGCCTCGTTCTATTGGAATACGCCGAGGACACCACGCCGGAGGCGGTGGCTCGAGCCACCGACGCGCCGCTCGACATCCGTAACGCCGTGCGCATGCAAGTCTGACGGCCGATTCACCGGTGGCTCGACGCCACTCATCTTGGGGAGGGAGGCGCCATGGAGATTCGGCACGTCGGGGTCGTCGGTGCCGGGACGATGGGCAACGGCATCGCCCAGGCGTTCGCGCTCGCGGGCAACTCGGTGTGCCTGGTGGACAGCAATTCGGCAGCGCTCGACCGCGCCCTCGCCAACATTCGCACCAGCCTCGAGCGCATGGTGCGCAAGGAAGTCATCGGTGGCGACGCGGCGCATGCCGCCATGGGGCGCATCGTGAGCGCCCGCGATCTGGCGCGTCTCGGTGATTGTGATCTCGCCGTCGAGGCCGTCTTCGAGAGCTTCGACGTCAAGCGCCAGATTTTCTTCGAGCTCGACAAGTCGCTGCCGCAAGCGGCCATCCTGGCGTCGAACACGTCGTCCATTTCGATCACCGAGCTGGCATCGGTGACGCAGCGGCCGGATCGGGTCATCGGCATGCACTTCTTCAACCCGGTGCCGGTGATGAAGCTGATCGAGGTCATCCGCGGGATGGCGACGTCGGATGCGACCTGCGCCGCGGTGGTGGCGTTGGCGCACAAGCTCGGCAAGACACCGGTCGAGGTGCACGACTTTCCGGGGTTCGTGTCGAACCGGGTGATCATGCCGATGATCAACGAGGCCATCTTCTGCCTGCAGGAAGGCGTGGCCGACCGGGACGCCATCGACACGGTGATGAAGCTTGGCATGGCGCATCCGATGGGACCGCTGCAGCTGGCGGACTTCATCGGCCTCGACGTCTGCCTGCACATCATGAATGTGCTGCACCAGGGTCTCGGGGATTCCAAGTATCGCGCGTGTCCATTGCTCAAGCGCATGGTCGCGTCCGGCCGGCTGGGAAAGAAGACCGGCCACGGTTTCTACGACTACACCGAAGCCAAGACGGCCTGAACTCGCGCACACCCGTCGTTCGAGAGCCGCAAGAGCCTGTCAGGGGAGGGTTGGGTGCAGCCGGTCAGCTGGAAGCTCGACGGCGATGTGGCGTGGATCGAGTTCGGCGATCCCGCGGCGGCCAATCTTCTCGACCTGCCATTGCTCGAAGCCTTGCCGCTGGCATTGAACGCGGCGGAAGACCAGGCGCGCGTCGCCGTTCTGCGCGGGCGCGGCGGCACGTGGAGCTCCGGCTACGCCATCGACAAGATCCCCGCCGAGCTGTTCGACACCGATCCGGCAGTCGTGCATGCGCATCCCTTCGAACGCTGCATGCGCGCAGTGGCCGACTGCCGAGTGCCGACCTTGGCGGCACTCGAGGGCCATGCGATCGGCGGTGCATTGGAATTGGCCGCTGCGTGCGATCTGCGTCTCGCCACGGCGGGCGCACGCTTCGGCATCACGGCGGCGCGACTCGGGCTGGTGTATCCTTTCGCGGGTCTCGAGAGGTTCTGGCAACTGCTCGGACCGGCCACGGTGCGGCGCTTGCTGTTCACCGGCGAGCTCGTGGACGCGAGCGAAGCCGAGCGCATCGGACTCGTGCACGCCGTCGTGCCGCACGAGGCATTCGACGCTAACTTGGACACATGGGCCCGCCGCATCGCCAGCTGTGCGCCGCTCGCGGTGCAAGGAATGAAGGCGACGCTTCGCTTGTTCGAGCGTGCGCCAATGGTTTCCGACGCCACCATGCGCCGGATGCTGGCGCTGCGGCACGACGCCTACCGCAGCGATGATTTCCGCGAAGGCTGCGACGCCTTCGCGACCAAACGCGAGCCACGCTTTCGAGGTCGCTGACAATCTCATGCCGCGCGTGTTCACCATCGGCCATTCCACCCTCTCGCTCGATGTGCTGCTCGAGAGCTTGCGTGCGCACGGCATCGGCCAATTAGCCGACGTGCGCTCTGTCCCGGCATCACGACGTCATCCGCACATGAGCCGCGTTTCCTTGCAAGCCGTGTTGCCGGCGGCCGGGATGGGCTACCGCTGGTTGCCGGGGCTCGGTGGTTTGCGCCGCAGTGGGCCGGTCCCCTCGCCGAACACGGCCTGGCGCGAGGAAGCATTCCGCGCCTACGCCGATCACATGGCGACGCCAGAGTTCACCGATGCGCTCGAGCAGTTGGAGGTCTGGGCGCGCGAGCTGCCGACCGCATGCATGTGTGCGGAGGCCGATTTCCGCCGTTGTCACCGGCAGCTGCTCTCCGATGCGCTCGTGGCGCGCGGCTGGCGAGTGATTCACGTGCTGTCGCGCGAGCACACCACGCCGCACGTGTTGTCGGCCACCGCGCGCATCGGAGCGGCGGGGAGCCTCAGCTACCCAGGGGAGCCGCAGCTTCCACTTTAGAAGGGGATCAAGGGGACCAGCGCGGCATCAGGCGAAGGATCGCGCCTCGAGGGCGAGGGCGACGACCGGACAGAAGCGGACGCACAGATCGCAGCCGATGCAGAGCGGATCCTCGCACCGCAGCTCGAGGCCATGCATGTCGAGGGCGCGGGTCGGACAGATCGACACGCAACCGGCACACTCCAAGCACGTCCGGCTGTCGATTTCGATGTGATAGCTCTCGGCTCGTTTCGACCCCAAGTCGTTCCCCCTTCCTCGGATGCCGGTCCGGGACGAGACCCCCACCACATTGGCTTCCTCGCGGACCGCTACCAGAGCATGCGCGTAGCTTTCATCACCAGCTTCGGGTGCAAGGTGAGTGCGGTCTTGAAGATCCCGGTGTAATCGACATCGCGGGCATCCACTGCGGACACGGCGCGATTCAGGGCTTCCACCGCCCAATCGATCTCGCGATCGTTCATCGTGAAGTAGAGCTTGCGCAGTTTGAAGAACAGATCGTTGGTGCGGCCGACGCGCCGGTGCCAGCGCTCTTGATAGCGCTGGAGGCGGCTCGTGCGCAGGTCGCCTTCGCGCAGGGCGGCGCCCAGCTCATCGCCGGCTTCCTCGGCCGATTCGAGCGCGTTCATGATGCCACCACCGGAGAACGGGTTGTTGGCGTGCGCGGCCTCGCCGACGAGCACGGCTGCGTCGGTGACCATCGACTTGAGCCCGTGCGCGCCCGAAACCGAACCCGCGTGCGTCGCGAGAATGCGACTGTGCGGATAGCGGCTGTGGACGAAATCGTCGAGCCATGCGCGTGCCGGGCGCGGCTGCCGCTCTTTGACGTGAATTCCCAGTCCGACGTTGGCGGTGCCGTTGTGTTTGGGGAACACCCAGGCGTAGCCACCCGGGGCGACGGCATGTCCGGCAAAAAGGTCGATGTAGCGCTCGCCGGGATCCACCCCATCGATCCAGTACTGCAGCGCGGAGTGCACGTCGGCGAGCGCGAAGGGTTTGCGCAGTCCGAGCCACTGACCGACGAACGATTCGACCCCATCGGCGCCGATGACGAGTCGGGCGCGCACTGTCGTTGCTTCGCCGCCGCGCGACCGATCGAGCATCTGCACCGCGCGCGTGCCTTGGTCGAGCGCGGCAATGCCGGTCACCTGCATCGACGTACGAAGCTCGGCCCCCGCTTGCTGTGCCTGGCGCGCCAGGGTTTGATCGAACTTGTCACGGTGCAGCTGCGTGCCGACGCCCGGCATGCGGCGCTCGACACAGGTCCCCGATGGGCCGAACAAGCGAGCGCCATCGATCGATCCGGCGATCCACTCGGACGACAAGGGCAGGAAGTGCTTCAGCTCGTCCAAGCTTCCCGCGGCCTCGCCGCAGCGCACCGGAACACCCACTTCGGGGCGTTTCTCGGCCAGGAGCACCTCGTAGCCCTGCTTCGCCAGTGCGAAGGCGACATAGGAGCCCGCGGGTCCTGCGCCGATCACGAATACGTCGACGGTACGCATTCTGGCCTGCCGCTCCTTGGTGAAACTCTTGCCGGCCGGGGCGCCGCGGGAAACTGGAAGAGCCCAGCCGCGCCGCGGCGCATTCGCGCCGTCAGGGGGGCGCCACACCGCCCAAATCCGCGGCGGGAAAGTGACGTTTGTCACGAGGCCAGCCCACCTGACAAGAGGTTTTTCCGCCAACGGGAGGCGGTGGCGCGCTGAACGAAGCCTTCCACCGCATTTTGCCGGGCGTGTCCTTCTCCCTGGGGGGGGCCGACGAAGCCACGAGTGTCAACGAAGGTGACGATTCCTGTCGACAAAGTTTACGAATCGGTCCCGTGCCAAGTGCGAGAATGCGCCACACCTCATCCTCGGTGTTGGCCCAGATCTTTCATTGCTCGTTTGGTTGGTCTCGGGCTTGGAGCAAGGTGCGACGACGTGTGCAGATTGATTCCGGCGCCCCCCTCGACTCCGCCTCGAGGGGAGAGATGAGCGTCAACCGGAATCCATCTTCGATCCCGGTTCCGGTTCGAAGAAGGGGATGACCGTCAATCAGAATCCACCGTCGATCTCGGTTCCGGTTCGAGGGAGGGGATGAGCGTCAAACGGAATCCATCGTCGATTCGCGGTTGGTACAGAGGAGGGGACGACCGTCAAACGGAATCCATCTTCGATCGTGGCTCGAGTCGAAAGGAAATCATGGCCGTCAAACGGAATCCATCGTCGACTGGATCAGGGTCGACGGTTGGGATGACAGCCAAACGGAATCCATCGTCGGCCACGCGCAGGTTCGGGGGAGGATGAGAGCGGATCGGTTTGCGCCAACGAGGGTGAACGAAGTGGTCCAGATCAGGCCTTCGGGGCTGCGTCGGCTTCGATGACGAGGAGGGTCGCACCGGATTCGACAGCCTGATTCAGTTGGGCCGTGACCTCGCGGACCGTTCCTGCGACCTCGCTCGTGAGCTCGTTCTGCATCTTCATCGCTTCCACGACCACGAGACGCGAGCCGCGCTGTACGACATCGCCAGGCTCGACGCAGACATCGACCACGAGGCCGGGCATTGGCGATTGCACCACCACGCGGCCTTGCGTTTGTGCCGGCTGCATCTGCTGCGCCAGCGCCGCGAGCTCGTCGAGGACGCGAACCTGGGCCAGCTTGCCGCCGATGGAAACCTCGAAGGCACCGGGGTTGTCGTTCGCGGCGACGGCATGGGCGAGGTAGGAGACATTGTCCAGCAGGATGCTCAGCAACGATGGATCGCCGAGCTTGGAAACGTCCGCCAAGATGCGGCGGCCGTCGATGTGCAGCACATAGACTGGAGATTCGCCTTCGATCTCCACGAGCCATTCCCGGTCTTGTGTGCGCACCTGGTACTTCATCTCATGCCTCGAGCGAGCCTTCGGCGTGACGGTCGTCGAGTGCACCGACCCCGCGTCCAGCGAGCGCCCACCTGCTCGAGCTGTGGTCGCGCGGCAGCTTCGGTGCGCGATCGAGCTCATATGCGCGGATGACGGCGGCGGTGACGAAGCGCTCGAGCTCGGCAGGGTCGGGGTCGAGGAGCGCTGGCTTGAACGCGCGGCCGATAAACCCGGTGTCGAGGTTGCCTTGGCGAAACTCGGGTTGGTCCAGGGCCCAAGCATGAAAAGCGGTGTTGGTGCGGATCCCCTCGATGACGAGATCGTGCAAGGCGCGCTGCATGCGCGCGATGGCGTGCGGTCGATCCGGGCCCCACACGGCGAGCTTGCCCAGGAGCGGATCGTAATACACCGGGACATCGTAGCCTTCGTAGATGCCGAAATCGTTGCGGACGCCGGGGCCATAGGGAATGGACAGCTTGAGGATCCGGCCGCGGCAAGGCAGGAAGTCGCGCCGCGGGTCCTCGGCGTAAATGCGGCACTCGATCGCCCAGCCCTGCGGTTCGAGCGGCAGTCGCTCGAGGAACGACAGCTGCTCGCCTGCGGCCACACGCACTTGCTCGTGCACGAGATCGAGTCCGGTGGTGAGCTCGGTCACCGGGTGTTCGACCTGCAGGCGCGTGTTCATCTCGAGGAAATAGAAATTCCCCGCCTGGTCGGTGACGAACTCGACCGTGCCGGCACCGAGATAGCCGACTGCGGCGGCGAGTGATGTCGCCGTCGCACACATCTTGGCGCGCAGCTCTGGTGTCACCAGCGGGCTCGGGGCTTCTTCGATCACTTTCTGGTGGCGTCGCTGCAGGGTGCACTCGCGCTCGCCGAGGGCGGCGTAGTGACCATGCTGGTCACCGAAGACCTGGATCTCGATGTGTCGCGGGTCGACGATGAACTTCTCGAGATAGAGCTCCGGGTTGGCGAAAGCGCGTCGGGCTTCCTCGGCCGTGCGCGCGAAGGCGCCGCGCAACTCTTCGGCGCTTTCCAAACGGCGCATGCCCTTGCCCCCGCCGCCGGCTGCGGCCTTGAGCATCACCGGGTAGCCGAGCTCGGATGCGACACCGAGTGCGGTGTCCACGTCTGGCACGGCACCCGGGCTCCCTGGCACGAGTGGGACCCCCGCGGCGCGCGCGGCCTCGCGCGCCTGCAACTTGTCCCCCATGCGCGCAATCGCCCCCGGTGAGGGCCCGACGAAGACGACGCCCGCATCGCGACAGGCGGCGGCGAAGGCGGCGTTCTCCGACAGGAAGCCGTAACCGGGATGGATGGCGTCGGCACCACTGCGAGCGGCGACTGCGAGGATCTTGTCGATGCGCAGATAGGTGTCGAGGCTCGTGTTGCCATCGAGGCCATAAGCTTCGTCGGCGCGGGACACGTGCAGCGCATTGCGGTCGACATCGGAGTAGACGGCGACGCTGCGGATGCCGAGCTCGCGCAATGCTTTGCATACGCGCACGGCGATTTCGCCGCGATTCGCCACCAGCATTTTTCGGATGTGCCGAGTGGGCTGTCGTTTTTTGGCGGGCGAAGAGCGGGCCACGGCGCACCTCGGCAAGATTCGTGCGGTCAGAGTGGGATGTTGCCGTGTTTCTTGCGTGGCAGGCTCTGGCGCTTGGTGACCAAACTCTCGAGTGCCATGATCAATTGCGGCCGCGTGTCGCGCGGCCGAATGATGTCGTCCAGGTAGCCGAGCGCCGCGGCCACGTACGGGTTGGCGAACTGGGTGTTGTACTCGTCGATAAGACGCGTGCGCAGCGCCGCGGCATCGGCCGCCGCATCCATCTCCTTGCGATAGAGGATCTCGACCGCGCCTTCCGCTCCCATGACGGCGATTTCCGCCGTCGGCCAGGCGAGGTTGATGTCGGCGCGAATGTGCTTGCTGGACATGACGTCGTAGGCGCCGCCGTAGGCTTTGCGTGTGATCACGGTGAGCTTGGGCACGGTGGCCTCGCAATACGCGAACAGCAGCTTGGCCCCGTGCACGATGATGCCACCCCATTCTTGCTCGGTTCCCGGCAGGAATCCCGGCACATCCTCGAAGGTGACGATCGGGATGTTGAAGGCATCGCAGAAGCGAACGAAACGTGCCGCCTTCACCGACGAACGAATGTCGAGCACTCCGGCCAGAACCTTCGGTTGGTTGGCGACCACCCCGACGCTGCGCCCGTTGAGCCGCCCGAACCCGACCACGATGTTCTTGGCGTAGTGCGGGTGGATCTCGAAGAAGCTCTCCAAGTCCAGCACGCGCCGGATGACGTCGAGGATGTCGTAGGGTTTCTTCGGGTCGTCGGGGACGATGTCGTCGAGCTCGGCGTCGCGCCGGTCGACCGGGTCGGAAGCGGCGAGCCGCGGCGGATCCTCGAGGTTGTTCTGCGGCAGATACGACAGCAACCGTCGGATCATTTGCAGGCACTCGGCATCGTTGCCCGCCAGCAGGTGGGCGACGCCGCTCTTGGCGTTGTGGGTCATCGCCCCGCCCAGATCTTCGAAGGACACGTCTTCGTTGGTGACCATCTTGATGACGTTGGGGCCGGTCACGAACATGTGCGAGGTCTTGTCCACCATCACGGTGAAGTCGGTGATCGCTGGCGAGTAGACGGCGCCACCGGCGCACGGCCCCATGATGGCGGAGATCTGTGGCACGACTCCCGAGGCCAAGGTGTTGCGCAGGAAGATTTCGGCGTAGCCGCCGAGACTCTTGACGCCCTCCTGGATGCGCGCGCCGCCGGAGTCGTTGAGCCCGATCACGGGCGCGCCATTCTGCAACGCCAGGTCCATGATCTGAGTGATCTTGCGCGCATTGGAGAGCGACAGCGTGCCGCCGAAGACGGTGAAATCCTGGGCGAACACGTAGACGCTGCGCCCGTCGATGGTGCCGTGGCCACAGACGACGCCATCGCCGGTGTAGCGCCGGCTGTCGAGACCGAAGTCGTTGCAATCGTGGGTGACGAAGACGCCGCGTTCGAGGAAAGAGCCGCGGTCGAGCAGCAGCTCGATGCGCTCGCGCGCGGTCAGCCGCGCGCTGCGATGCTGGCGGGCGACGCGCTCGCTGCCGCCGCCGGCCAAGGCCTCCTGCCGCCGGGCGTCGAGCGCCTGCAGGCGCTGGCTGCGTGTGGATTTCGCCATGGACCTCCAGGGAGCCCCCGGCGCGGATCGGCGCGACCTCGGGGCTTGGTTCCCTCGCAACGCCGACGGCCGCGGCGAAATGTACCAGCTTCGCAAGTGGATGTAAAATAGGGCATTGCGCCGCCGCCCGAGGTATCCTCGCGGGCTCACCGCCAAATCGGGAAGATGGCGGGGGAATGTGGCCGCACTCGACCGGTATCCACAGCAGGGCGGAGTGTGAATGCACAGTGCCGACGGCCTCGACTCGGAGGAGATCGGAAAGCTCGTACGCGCCGCTCGTGCCGGGAAGTCGAGGGAATTCGGCCAGCTGGTCGAGGCATTTCAGCGCCCCATCTATGCGCTGGCGTACCGGATGCTGCGCAATCACGCCGATGCCGATGACGTCGCACAGGAGACGTTCATTCGGGCGTGGACCGCGATCGAGCGCTACGACCCGAGCTACAGCTTCTTGGGCTGGCTGCGTACGATCGCAACGCGTCTGGCGCTGAACATGATCGAGAAGCGCCGCCGGCGGCGCACCGAAGGTGGCGAAACCTTCGATCTCGCGAGCGAACAGCACGCCACGACCGCGCCGGGGCCGGATACGGCGGTGGAGGGTAGCGAGATGCATCGCGCCTTGGAGGCGGCGCTCGCCCGGTTGCCCGATGACTATCGGTTGCCGCTGCTGCTGCGCACGAACGATGAGCTTTCGTATGCAGAGATCGCCAAGACCCTGGAGATCCCAGTCGGCACGGTAATGTCGCGTTTGCACCGCGCGCGGACGTTGCTGCGCGCAGAGCTCGAGTCGCACGGACTGGGCGCGAGCCCGCGGAGGGGCCATGCCTGACGGGAGACATGTCGACGACCTCTTGGGTGCTTACGTCGACGCCGAGCTCGACGCCGCCGCGCGTGCAGGGGTCGAGACGCATCTGCGAGCTTGCGCGACTTGCCGTCGTGATCTCGAGGCACTGCAATCGCTGCAAGCCACTTTGCGCCACCTCGAGGTCCCCGATCCCGGGCAGGGATACTGGGCGCAGTTTTCGCCGCGGGTCCTCGAACGCCTCGGAGATGCAGCAACCCAAGCGAGCGACGGCGGGCCGATGCCGCTGCTCGAACGCCTCGCGCGCTGGTTCCTGCCGCAAGGCCGCCTGGCCTGGCCGCGTTTCGCCGGCGCATTCGCTGGCGTGATGCTCGTCACCTACATCGGCATGCGCGGCTTTCGTTCCGACGAGATCCGCATCGAGCCGGCGAAGGATCGTGCAGCGCGGGAGCCCGCGAGTGCTCCCACCGCACTGGCACCGACCGAGGAGCCGAAGTCCGCGGCTCGGTCGGCCGCGCCACCGGCCGCGCCGCAGCTCGAGCCAAAGAGAACGGCGCCCGCGTCTCCGGAGCCGGATCGCCCCCGGATTCGACAAGGCGCGAAAGTTGCCAAAGAGACGGACAAGGCTGGAGAGGGTGCGGCTGCGACTTCGCCGCCACCGGCGCAACAGACGTTCGAGAAACAAGCGCCGGACGTGAGGCCGCGTTCGGAGACGGCGCTCCAAGATCTGAAAAAGCCGGTGCCACAAGTCGCTCCATCGCCTGCACCGAGCGAGGAGGCCGCTCTGAATCTGACCGCGCCGGTGCAGACCGAACGGTCGCTCCAGGCCGACGCCTCGGCAGGGCCCATCCACACGTTCATTGCCGCAGCGCTTGCCGGCGAGGTCACGACCGCTCAGGAAGCGCGAACCGAGCTCGCCATGCTCGCCGATGCCGACGCGCTCGACCTGGAGCACATGGACGCATGGTTGCGGCAACCACTGCAGCTGCGTGCGTACGGGGGAGCTGCGACGGGAAGGAAGAAGTCGCAGTCGAGCGCCATGGAAGCGACAGCGGCAGCACCGGACTATGCCGCCTTGGACGCGCTGCTCTGGCCGCGGCGGCATGCCCAAGAATTCCGACCCCAAGTGGAAGAGCTCGCGCGCCGGCTGGTGCGACAGACGCAAGTCACTCCGGCGCTGCGGGAACGCGCCGATGCCTACCTCACCTGGCTGGTCGAGACCGCACCCGATGCGGCGACCCGTGCGGAGTGGCAAATGCAACTGGATGCCTTGGCGCGTTGATCGTCGCTGGCATTCGGCGAGGCGGCGGTTATGTTTGTGCGCAACGGCGACCGGGCTCTTCACGAGACGAGGGAAGCGTGCATCGGGTACTGCGACTCTTCCTGGGGACGATTCTCTGCAGCGCTGCGCTGGCGCCTCGCCTGGCGGCTTTGCCGCGCACCTATCTGGAATTCTCTGGTGGCGCCTACGTGCTGACCGGCGAGACGAGCGGCGATGTGGTGGACACGCCCACGGTAGGCCTTGTCGAGGTCGGCATCGGCACGCACCTCACCGACAACCTGCTGCTTGAGGGCACCTTCGGTGTGCATGGCGATCGCACCGGACCGGTCGAGCCGATCCTTGACCCCGAGGATCTGTTTCTTCCCGAAAGCGAGCGCACCTGGCGCCTCGAAGCCAATCCGATGATGCTGCGCTTGCGCTACGCACGCAGCGGCATGCGCACCGGGTACTTGAAGCCCGAGTTCCACCTGGGGCTGGGATTCATTTCCGTGACACGTTGGCTACAACCCATTCCAGGGTTCGCCATGGCATCGGTCAGCGACCTGCTGTTGGCTGGGGAGGTGGGGGTCTCGGCCTTGTTCATCCTCGGCAAGAACTGGATGGCGCACGCCGGTCCGCGATACACGATGACGCAGCGCGAAGACCTCGTGGACTCGACGCATCATCTGGATGGAGTCTCGATTCTCCTGGGTTTCCGCTTCTTCCTCAACAGTCCACGCGACGATCCCGAGGGCTCGCGCTCGCTGCGGTGACCCGATGTTCAGCATCGATCGCACCGCGACGAGCCGATCGAATGCCGCTGCCCACCGAGGTGCGAAGCGCGACACGGCGACATCTCGATCCCTCGCGACGCAGGTGCTGGGTGTGTTGCCGCACGTGCAGCGCCTTCGAATCGACGCTGCAGGTTGAATTCAATGGCCACGATCATCGCGTGTCTGCTATGATTGGACGTGGCGGCTAAATTGTTTCTCTGCGACCTCGCCCCCTTCCAATGAAACAATGTGAACATCTTGCTGCTCTTGCCCTTGCTGTTGGCGTTGCTCGGTGCAATGCGCGATAGTCCGCGTGATCTGCCGGAGGCGTTCGCCAGACCACAGACGACCGTTGCCAATTACTGGCATTCAATGATCGAGCACCGGCCCAGCTCGGCGCTCGAGTGCTTCGTCGAATCCTCGAACGAGGACGCCGAACAGATGCTCACCCTGCCCGATCTCGTCGAGCTGCGCTGTCGCGATTTCACCGTGGCCCAACGCGGTCGTGGCCTCGTGGACGTCACCTACTTGGTCGAATACCGCGTCGGCATGGGAGACTCGCTGCGCCGCTTCCCGAGCGGTGACCGGTTGTGTCTCACCCAGGATGGCTGGAAGATCCAACATCCGCTCTACGTTCGCCGCGCCCGCCCCTGAGCGCATGCGGCGACGGTCCGATGCCGGAGTGTGCTAGCGTCGCCGCATGGCGATTCACGCGATCTCCGATCTGCATCTCGGCTTCGCAGTCGACAAGCCCATGGACCGCTTTGGTCCCGAGTGGGTCGGACACGCCGACAAAGTGGCGGCGCGCTGGCGTGCGCGCGTGCGCGACTCGGACACGGTGCTCGTGTGCGGAGACACTTCGTGGGCGATGCGGCTCGACGAGGCGCGACCCGACCTCGAGTTCGTCGGCGCCCTTCCCGGGCGGAAGGTGCTGCTGCGCGGCAATCACGACTATTGGTGGAGCAGCCTGAAGAAGCTGCGGCAAGCGTTGCCACCGAGCATCCTGCCGTTGCAGAACGCTTGCCTCGAGGTCGAGGGCTGGCAAATCTGCGGCAGTCGAGGCTGGCTGCTGCCGGGACCCGAGACGACGGCCGAGGACAACGCGATCTATGCGCGCGAGCTGGGGCGGCTGCAGCGCTCGCTCGAAGCGGCCCGGGGCAGCGGCCCCTTGTTGGCGATGCTGCACTACCCGCCATATGCGGTGGAAAGGGAGGGTTCCGAGGTCCTGGATCTGTTGCGCGAGCATCGCGTCCAGCTCTGTGTCTATGGCCACCTGCACGCCGTGCGTCCGGGGACGTACCCGGAGGGGATGCATGCCGGGATCGAGTTCCATTGCGTCTCGGTCGACCTCGTGGATTTTTCGCCGCTCGAGATCGTCCGGGACATTGCCAGCGCCGCGAGCCGGGAGTAGACTTCCGAGGTCCAGGGGCGCAGCTCCGCGGGAGCCTCGCACAGCGGACCCGACCTCGCCGAGGGGAACCGCGTGCTTATCCGGAGGGGAGAGGCTTTCACGTGAGTTGCGCCTTTGCATGTCGTCCCCGTGGCCACTGGCTCGTTCTTCTGGAGGCTTCGCGTGACGCTTCGAGGCCGCAGCTTCATTTCGCTCCATGACTACGACGCAGAAGATTTGACGACCATTCTCCGGCTTGCCGTGCAGTTGAAAGACGAGCTGCGCGTGGGGAAGCCGCATCCGCTGCTCGCGGGCCGAACTCTCGGGATGATTTTCCAGAAGAACTCGACGCGCACGCGCGTGTCGTTCGAAGTCGGGATGGCGCAGCTGGGGGGAAAGGCGCTGTTTCTTTCCAGCGCCGATCTGCAGCTGCATCGCGGCGAAACAGTGGCGGACACCGCGCGCGTGCTCGGCCGGTATCTGGATGGCATCATGGCGCGCACGTACGCGCATGCCGATGTCGAGGACTTGGCGCGCTACAGCGGTGTTCCGGTGATCAATGGTCTCTCGGACCTCCTGCATCCCTGCCAAGCCATGGCCGATCTGCTGACGATCCAAGAGAAGATGGGCCGCCTGGCCGGCATCCGGCTGACTTATGTCGGCGATGCCAACAACGTCAGCAACTCCTTGATGCAAGCAGGCGCCATTCTGGGCCTGCACGTCCGCGTCGGCTCGCCGGCCGGCTATCAGCCGCAGCCGGAGATGCTGGCACAGGCGCGCGCGCTCGCGGCCCAGAGCGGCGCCGAGATCCATGTCGTCGAGGACCCGGTCGAGGCGGTGCGCGACGCCGATGTCGTCTACACCGATACCTGGGCGAGCATGGGACAAGAAGCCGAGCACGAGAAGCGGGTGCGCATCTTCCGGCCCTACCAAGTGCACGCACAATTGATGGCACGGGCGGCGAAGAACGCGGTGTTCATGCATTGTTTGCCGGCGCATCGCGGCGAGGAAGTGACCGACGAGGTCATGGACGGCGCGCAGTCGGTCATCCTCGACCAGGCGGAGAACCGCTTGCACGTGCAGAAGGCGATCCTGGCCTTGACGATGCGCTGAGAGTGCTGCGCAGCACCTGCTCCAACGTCGGATTCGAGCCCCGGTCGTCGAGCTCGTAGGTCACGCGCACGCTCGGCTTGTCGATGCGCAGGATCCGGCGCAGATCGATCGGTGTCGCGATGACCACGGCATCACAATCGACGGCGTTGATCGTCGCCTCGAGGTCGCGCACCTGTGCATCGCCATATCCCATCGCCGGGATCAGGCTGCCGATGTCCGGGTAATGGCGGAAGGTGTCGGCGAGCGATCCCACCAGATAGGGGCGCGGGTCGACGATTTGCGCCTCCAGCTGCTGCGCGGCCAGGATGCCGGCGCCGTAGCGCATCCCCCCATGCGTGAGCGTGGGTCCGTCTTCGACCACGACGACGCGCTTGCCACGCACATGCTGCGGCGAGTCGACCCCAATCGGGCTCTGGGCGTAGATGCGAGTCGCCTCTGGGTTGGTTTGCCGGATGTTGGCTTCGATGCGCTCGACGTTGCCGGCGGGGGCGGAATCCATCTTGTTGAACAGGATCACTTGCGCGAGCTGGAGATTCTCGCGGCCGGGATAGTGCGTGAGCTCGTGTCCGGGGCGATGCGGGTCGACGAGCGTGATGTGCAGGGTCGGGCGGAAGAACGGCGTGTCATTGTTGCCGCCATCCCAGACCAGGACATCGGCCTCCTGCTGTGCGCGCGCGAGGATCTCAGCGTAATCCACCCCCGCGTAGACGATGGCGCCATTGGCGAGATGCGGCTCGTATTCTTCCATCTCCTCGATCGTGCACCGATTCGTCTCGAGGTCCGCGATCGTGGCGAAACGCTGCACGCGCTGGGCGACGAGATCGCCATACGGCATGGGATGGCGCACGACGACGACGCGACGGCCCATGTCACGTAGGATGCCGAGGACGCGACGGCTGGTCTGGCTCTTGCCGCAGCCCGTGCGCACGGCGCAAACAGCGATCACCGGCACCTGCGCCTCCAGCATGAGCGCGCGCGGATCCGGTGTGCCGAAATGCGCGCCGAGCGCTTCGACTCTGCGGCGGTGGCCGTCGACGTAGTCGTAGGAGACGTCGCTGTAGGCGAACACGACGTCGTCGATCCGCTCCGCGCGCACCAGTTCCTCGAGACGATCCTCGGGTTCGATGGGGATGCCGTCTGGATAGCCCGGGCCGGCGAGGCTGGCCGGATAGCAACGGCCGTCGATCCCGGGGATCTGCGTCGCGGTGAAGCACACCACTCGCGCATCCGAGCGGCCGCGAAACAGGGTGTTGAAGACGTGGAAGTCTTTTCCGGCAGCACCCATGATGAGCGTACGTCGTGGCATCGTCTCACTCCTTCGCACTGGATTCAGGCTTGGCAATCTCAATGCCGAACCCCATGTGGAAGTCAAGGAGGTTCGCAGCCATGATGCCAATCGGCGCTCGACGTGAAACACGAAACGGCCTGCATAAAGAGCTGTGATCACGTTTGTTGCGGCAATGATTCCGATCCGCGATCACTTGACCCGACACGCACTCGGTCCGTATACTACTCGCGCTGCACGGCCTGCCGCACATTCGGTCCCTCCCCCTGTGCACGGAGACTCGATGTTCTCGAGCCGCTGTTCGGTTCCAATGCTCGTCGTGGTGCTGGTGGCATTCCACGCGAGCGCGTCGGCCGTCGAGTGGCGTCTGTTGTCGGAGTCGCCCGATGGCTCGGTGCTGCGGATCGAAGTCCGCATCCCGCCGCCACTTCGCATGGAGAAGGACTTGGATGGCATCGCCTTCAGTCGCTTTCTCCTCGAAGACGCCAAGAGCACAGGTTCACCTGGCTCTCCAGAGCTTCTCGTCGCCTCCCAACTGGTCGCACTGCCTCCAGGAGGCGAGCCCACGCTCAGCATCCTCGAGCAGGATACGGACGAGCTGGGGACGGTGCGCCTGCTGCCGCGGCAATTCCACGGGATCAGCTACGACGTCGGGGGCTCTCCGGACGATCCGAGCAGCGGCTGGCCAGAGGAATGGATGGCCTACGACCCGGCCGCGTACACCGCCGAGGGTGCGAACAATATCGCCGCCGCTCTCGGCACGGTCGGAAACATGCGCGATGTGCGTGCGGTGGCCATCGACGTCTGGCCGCTGCTCTACGATCCCACCACCTCCAGGCTTCGGGTCGTGCGCCGGCTGCTGCTCGAGCTGCGTCTCCGCAGTCGGCGCGGCGGATCGCCCGAACGTCTGCAACCGCCGCAGCAGCATGTGCCTTGGCAGCGGATCTACGACCAGTTGTTCCTGAACGCCGGTCGCGTCCGGAGCTGGCAGCGAGCGCCCGAGCGTGTCGCGCGTCTCGGCAAGCCGCTCGCGAGCGGCATGTTGCGACCCGGGCTCCTGGCCGAGGACGAATGGAAATTGCGCGTGCGTTCGACCGGGCCGCTGCGTGTCCCTGCCGCGAACTTGCTCGGCGCTGGCTTCCCCGATGGCACACCGATCGATCAACTGCGACTGGTGTTGAAGCGCTTCGATGCGACGGCGCCGCTCGAGCCGCGCATTGTCGAGATCCCCATCCACATCGAAGACGATGGGGACGGCGTGTTCGAGAGCGGCGACAGCTTTCTCTTCTGGGCCGAGCAGCCACGCGACGATGCGACCGCGGGCGAGCGCGCGGCGCGTTACTCCTTCACCAACGTCTATTGGCTGTCGGTGGCCGCGACCGGCGTGCCGGCGCGGATGCCGGTGCGCCCGCCGCTCCTCGGCCCGAGCCCTGGCCCCGCGCGCTTCGACCAGGACGTCGTCTTCGAGGAGGACCGCGTGCTCAACCAATGGGTGTACGGGTCCGACGAAGAGCTCTACTTCCTCCTCGATCGGGCGCGCCTGGGCCTCGAGGCGGTCCAGGAACTCTCCGTTCCGGGTCGCGCCACGGACTCGGCACTCGAGATCTGCGTCGACACGCAGCAGGACTGGCTGAATCGGCCCTTCACGGTAGAAGCAGCATTCCCGAGCGGCCAACGCCTGGTACTCGGCACCAGCAATGGAGTGCCGGCACTCGATACCGCGCCGCCCCATGTGGTCGTCTGCGGCCAAGTCCCCGCACCGCAAGTCGAACCCGGCAACGTGCGCGTGATTCTGACCGCACTGCAGTCCGACGATCATGCATTCGAAGACTTCACACCCTTCGTCGACAACATTCGGTTGCGCTACGCCGCCGAGTATCGTGTCACGGCCGATGATCTGCGCTGCACGAGCGGCGCGGCCAGCGGCCCGACCGCGTTCACGATCACTGGGTGCAGCGGGGCGCCGCTGGCCGCGTTCGACGTCACCGATCCCAAGTCCCCGGCCCTCTTCGATCTCACCGGCGCGCTCACGAGCGGCACGCTCACACTCACCGATGACGTCGGCGCGCCACGGCGATACCGGATCGTTGCGAACGCCGCGATTCCGGCGCTCGCAGCCACCGATCTCGAGCGCGACACGCCGGATCCCATGCTCGACGAGCTCGCCGATCCAGGCCAGAGGTTCGACGTCCTGGTCATCTCACACGATGATTTCGCCCAGGATGCGAAGCTCCTGGAATGGAAGGCGTACCGCGAAGGACAGGGCTACCGGGTGCGCATCGCGCGCACGAGCGACGTCTACGATGCCTTCAACGGTGGATTGCTGCACTACGACCCAATCTACAATTTCGTGCGCAGCGCATACCAGAACTGGGGCATCGGCTACGTCCTGTTGGTGGGCGACGGCAGCGAGGACGCCGCCGGTCTGTGGCCCACGAGCGGACGCAACTTCGTGCCGTCGCCGATGGCGTACTTTCTGGTCACGGCCTCGGCCGGCGGCGGAAACGAGTATCGCAACGACATCAACGAACGTTATTACGCCAAGATGAATGGACCGAGCGATCAGTGGCCCGACTTGCTCATTGGACGCTTTCCAGTCGGCACGAGCCAGGAGCTGCGCAACATCGTCGACAAGACCCTGCTCTATGAGCAACCGGCTGATGCCGACGACGGCAAATGGCGCAAGCGTGTGCTGCTTTTCTCGGACGACGAGTGGGTGCGGCGGCAGACGCCAACCGGGATCGTGCACCGCCGCGGTTGCCAAGAGTGGGACTTCTTCTTCAGCATCCGCTGCACCTGCGAGACTGTGCGCAACGCCTTTCCCGGTGACCTGAGCTGCGTGCCCTTCTACTTGCACGAGTGGAGCAACAGGCAGGCGGCGAGCGTTCCCGAGCACGCCCCCTTCGCCTTCAACCCCGGAGCGACGCCCTGCTCGAAGCCGGGCCAGAGCTGCGGGGGGGCGGGATATCTCGCGCCACATCGCGGCACGAGCGAGATCTTTTTCTACGAGGGTCAAGTGGCGCGTGCGCTCGCGGACTCGGTCGGCGATGGGGTGTTGTTCTTCGCCCTGCAGTCGCACGCCAATCGCGCGATCGTCACCGACGAGCAGTTCGTCCGCCGCGAGCCCAACCCCAGCGCGCCCTTCGTGCCGGATTTCCACAACCAAGGGAAGCCGTTCGTCTTCTTCGGCTTCGGTTGTCACTTGAACGAGTTCGGCGTCCCGGGCGAGAACGCCAACGGTGAGATCGTGGGGGATGCACTCGGCGAGGTGTACTTGACCGTGGCACAGCGCGGCGCGGTGGCCAGCTACGCCAGCACCGGGTTCGAGTTCCTGGACCAAAACAACGATTTCCACGAGCTCATGTGGCGCGCGATCTTCGAGAAGCGTTACACCCGCACACTTGGGAACATGAGCGTCTTTTCCGATACGTTGGCAGCCGATTGGCTGTTGTCGGCGCTGCTGCAGGTGTCGGAGATCTCCAACGGCCGCGTCGCCATCATCGATCGCTTCGCTCTGCTCGGAGATCCGCTGCTGCAGCTCGATGCCGGGGTGCCGCGCTTCGAGGTCACCGGGCTGGACAACGGGTTCTTCCTCGACGACGGCCGGATCGGGGCGTACAACCCCATCGAGCCCGTCCACTTCACCATGCGCGTGAGCGACGAACAGGGGATCGACTCGCTGTGGGTGAAGCGACGCTACGTCGACGGCCCGGACTCCCTGATCGCGAACGTTCGCGTCACCGCCACCGTGGACACCGCCCAGCAGGTGAAAGCCAAGCGGGGCTACGAGTTGCAGTTCGATGTGTTTTTCGACAGCTGCGATTTCGATCTCGTGGTCGGTGCGCGCGATCTGTCGGGACGCGTGTCCGAGTTCGTCGGCCGCGGCCAGTCCGAGCGTTTCCTCTACGCCAACGGGCTCCAGGTCGAGGATGGCAATCTGGTCGATGCGCGCGCCAGCTTCCGCTACGTGATCCAGAACTGCATCCCCGACCCGACCGTACCGAACTTGGTGGTGCTCCTGGACGATCAGCCCGTTCCCGACCTTCAGATCAGCCCAGCGGACTCCTTGTCCTGGAACGTCGATTTCGCCTGGAACGTGGCGCCCGGAGACCATCGCTTGCAGTTCCAGATCGCCGGCGGCGACAGCTCGTCGGTGAATCTGGTGGTCCAAGGGGTTCTGGGGCTCCACGATGTACTCGCATTTCCCAATCCCTTCGCCGACAAGACGCATTTCTTCTTCAACTTGGACGCGGAGATCGCAGGCGGTCACCTGCGTATCATGGACTTGAACGGGCGTACGGTGCGCCAGTTCGACTTGGGCGGCGCGGGGGTGTTGCAGGATCTGCTGCCGCCGCCGCCATCCAAGCCCGGGGGCACGACCATGGCGATGAACTTCGTCGCCTGGGATGGCACCGACAGCGCCGGCGATCGCGTCGCCAATGGCGTCTATCTCTACGAAGTCCTCATTTCCGACGCGTCCGGACGCGAGATCCGCAAGCGCGACAAAGTCGTGCTGATGCACTGAGACGGATCGGCGTGCGTGGAGAAGGGCGGGTACGCGGCTTGCTGTTTATAGCGCCGTCGCCGGGTTCCGGGCGCCGGCGCGCATCCAACGCGGGCGGAACGGTCATGGGCGATGGGGCCGCGCGGAACAAGTCGTCGGCGGGCGAGACACACCTCATTCTGGAAGAGCTGCAGCGGCTCGTGACCGAGCAGCGCAACGAGCGCACGCGCGACATCGATCTGGTCGATGTCGAAACCTGCCTGCAATGGATCAATGACGAAGATGCCCATGTGGCTCCCGCCGTGCGCGCGCAGATCCCGCTGATCGCGCGGGCGGTGGGCGCCGCAGAACGCAGCTTGCGCGCCGGTGGCCGGCTCGTCTACCTCGGCGCCGGCACCAGCGGCCGCCTGGGTGTTCTGGATGCCTCCGAATGTCCGCCGACCTTTGGCAGCGACCCGGACCAAGTGATCGGCGTCATCGCCGGCGGGAGCGCGGCACTCGTGCGCGCACAGGAGGGGGCCGAAGATCGTGAAGACGCGGCCGTGCGCGATCTGGTCGCCATCGGGCTCGAGTCGCGCGACACGTTGGTGGGGCTGTCGGCCAGCCGGCGCACACCCTATGTCATTGCCGGGTTGCGTCACGCCAGCGGCATCGGCGCCGCCACGGTGTTCGTGACCTGCAACACGCCGGCAGCCGATGTCGCCGCCGACATCGTCATCGCGGTCGTGGTCGGCCCCGAGGTCGTGGCCGGATCGACGCGACTCAAATCCGGAACGGCGCAGAAGCTCGTGCTCAACATGATCTCCACCGCGACGATGATCCGTCTCGGCAAGGTCTATGAGAATCTCATGGTCGATTTGCGCCCGTCGAGCATCAAGCTGGAAGAACGCAGCAAGGGCATCCTGATGCAACTCCTCGCCATTCCGTATGCCGATGCAGTCGCGCTCCTCGATGCGGCGCGCGGCTCGGTGAAGCTGGCTCTGTTCATGGGACTGGCGGGATGTGCGCGCGACGAGGCCGAGGCGCGGTTGCAAGCGGCCGGCGGCGTGCTTCGCCGTGCTCTGGGAAAGGAACTGACGTGAGCGTGCGCGACTCCGTCTTCCTCGCCTGCGTGGCCGCGTGGCTGGCCGCCTCGACGAGCCATGCCGACGAGCCGGTGCTCGTCGATCTGGAAGCGCTCAACCGCGCGATTGGGACCGACTACCAGGGTGCTGTCACCTACGACGAGTTGGTCGAGGAAGCGCTCGCGAGCCCTCTCGTCCTGCTCGGTGTCGTGCACGATCAGGAATGTTCGGGGCGCCAGGTTCAACGTCTCGCGCTCGAGCTGCAGCAGAAGTCCGACATGCCCGTGCGCCTCGGAATCGAGTTCGTCGATCGCGACGATGACGACATTCTGCAGGCTTTCTTGGCCGGCACGCTCGACGAGGAAGGTTTCCTGGCGCGCGTGTATCCGACGAGCCTGTTGCTGTCGCCGCAGGTGGGGCGAGCGCACCTGGAGATCCTGCGCTTCGCGCGCGTGCGGGGCATCGGGGTGTTGCCGCTCGAGAGCCGGCCCTCCGGGGCGCGATCGCGCACGCTTCGCAACGCCGAAATCCGCTGGAATCTGTCGCGGCAGCTCGGACGCGCGCCAGGAGAGCGGCTCCTCGTGCTCTACGGCGTCGATCACGTCTTCGGTCCTGACGACGTCGCCGCCGGCCTCGACGTCGAGCCGCTGGTGGTCACGAGCTACGCCGACAGCGTGCAAGCGGCTTTCCACGCCGATCACGGGCGCTATCCCAGACCCGGCGAGGTCTTGCGCCTGCGCCCCGGCGTGTTCCTCGATCCATGCGAGGCACCTCGCAGCCGCAGGTTGCTGGGGATAGGCGGCGAGGGCCGAGAGAATCTCCTCATGGCCATCGAGTCCGTGTACTTCGGCCAGCGCGACGTCATCGACGCGGTCTTGGACGCGCTCGATGATCCCGACGTGCGCTGGCGGCGTGCGGCCAACCACGCTCTTTGCTTCGCCTCCGACACCGACCTGGGCTACGATCCCGAAGCCGAGCCCGAAGCGCGGCGCGAAAGTCAGTCGCGTTGGCGAGCGTGGTGGGCGGGTCGTGGCGCTGGAGCAACCGGGGCTCCCTGACCCAGGACCATCCCGCCGCTCTCATTCCTGAGAAACGGGAGAAGGACGTGATCGAACGTCTCGTGGCCGTGGCCCGCAAGCCCGAGCGGCTTGTGATCGGCCTCATGTCGGGGACGTCCATGGACGGAGTCGACGCGGCTCTGGTGCGCATCCGCGGCGGCGGCATGCAGCTCGAGGTCGAGCTCGAGCGCTTTCATTGCCACGCTTACGAGGGCAGCTTGCGCGAACGCCTGCTCGAGGTCGCTGCGGGAGCGCCGCGAACGGCAGTCGAATACGCGGGGCTCGATTTCGCCGTGGCGAGCAGCTTCGCGCAAGCCGCCTTGCAGCTCCTCGAGGCCGGAGGACGGGACCCGGCCGACGTCGATCTGGTCGGCAGCCACGGACAAACCCTGGCACACCGTGCGCCCGGCGCGGGTGTCCCCGGGGGAGCGACCTGGCAGGCGGGTTCTCCCAGCGTTCTCGCCGCACTGCTCGGCATGCCGGTCATCGGAGACTTTCGCAGTGCCGATGTCGCGCTCGGAGGCACCGGGGCGCCGCTGGTCCCGCTGGCGGATTATTTGCTGCGGCGCAGTCCGAGCGAGAGCCGCATGTTGCTCAACGTCGGCGGTATCGCCAACTTCACCTACTTGCGCGCCGGCGGCAGCGCCGACGAAGTGTGCGGTTGGGACGTGGGACCCGGAAACATGGTGCTCGACGGCTTCGCGCGCGCTCTCCTCGGGCGCGACATGGATGTCGATGGCATTGAGGCTGCTGGCGGCCATCCCGATCTCGAGTGGGTCGAGATCCTGTTGGGCGACGAGTTCTTCTCCCGCCAGCCTCCCAAGTCGGCAGGACGCGAGGAGTTCGGCGGTGCATACGTCGAGCGCCTGTTGCACGCAGGTCGTGCGCGCGGTCTCGCACCTGCGGCGCTTTTGGCGACGGCGGTGGAGCTCACCGCACGCGGCGTGGTGTTGGCGTGCTCCCAGATCGCACCGCAACGGGTGGACGCGCTGTACGTGACGGGCGGCGGACGCCGCAACGGTGCTTTGATGCGCAGGTTCGCGGCGTTATTGCAGCCGATTCGCGTGCGCGGATTGGAAGAGTTGGGTCTCGACCCCGATGCCAAGGAGGCAGTGGATTTCGCCGTGCTCGCCAACGAGGCCTTGCTCGGCCATGCCGGCAACTTGACCCAGATCACGGGTGCGGAGCGGCCATGCATTCTCGGTACGCTGGCACTCTCCGGCTTTCCGGTCGAACCCGTGGGCCGGACATGATTCGATCGTTCACCCGACGAAGACACGTTGCGGCCCGGCGCCGCTTCCCCGATTGCCTGTGGCTGTGCTGGTTCGCTGCGAGCCTCGGCTGCGCCACGACACGTACCCCGCACGTTCCCGAATCGATGCCGACTCTCACCCCGCCACCAATGATCCGTGTCTGTCTTGCCGAAGCCGTGCCCCGAGCGGTGATCGCGTTCGCCGGGTACGTACAGATGCGCGGCGACGACGGCGCTGCCGCCGCCGCCACGGGCACGAGCGGTGTGCTCGAGGCGCAGGTCGCAAACGGGGCGATCGAATTGAGACAACAGGGGGTGGTCGCGTGTCGCGGCATCACGCGTGTCGTCTTGGAAGGCGATGCAGCCGGGGCGCACTGGCGGTTGGGGAAGGAAAGCTATCGCGGCACGCTGCACATCCTGCGTGTCGGCACTCTTCTCACGGTCGTCAACGAAATCGGGCTCGAAGAGTACTTGCAAGGTGTCGTGCCGTGGGAAATCGGCAAGCAGGATCCCGCCGCACGCGCGGCGCTCGAGGCGCAGGCGATCGCCGCGCGCACGTATGCATACAAACGTCTGGGTCGCTATCCGGAGTCGGGGTTCGATGTCTATGCCGATGTCACCGATCAGGTCTACCAGGGAACGGTGCGGATGGACTCGCTGGCGAACGCCGCCATTCGTCTCACCGCCGGGCTCGTGCTCTGGGATCAGGGCGAGCCGATCGAAGCCTACTATTGCTCGACGTGTGGCGGGCACACGTCGCGCATCGAAGCGGTGTGGAACAAACCGGCCGCGCCGACGTTGCGCGGGCGGCGCGACACCGACGACGCCACAGGCTCGTACTGCGCAGGTTCGCCCCACTTCCGTTGGAGCGAATCCTGGAGCGGGTTGCAGCTCGAACGCACGCTGCAGCAAACGCTGCCGCGTGAGCTCGGGTGGCCCGACACGACCACGATCGGCGCCCTGTTGGATCTAGAGATCGCCTCTCGCGACGAGACCGGACGCGTGAGCGAGCTGATCGTCCGCACGACGCGAGGCGTCTTCCGCGTGCACGGCGATCGCATCCGTTGGGTGCTGCGTCCGCGCGACCGCGCGATCCTGCGCAGCACGCTGTTTTTTCTCGACATCGAGCGCCGTGATCGCACCATCGTGCGCGTCCTGGGCTACGGCGGCGGCAACGGCCATGGCGTGGGCATGTGCCAGATGGGCGCGATCGAAATGGCACGCCGGGGGAAGAACAGCAGCGAGATTCTGACGCATTACTACCTGGGTGCAGAGATTCGACGTCGCTACTGAAGCCGACCGGAGCGGATCACGCCATGCTACTGGTGCTCGTGCGTCATGGCCGCGCCGCGCGCGGCGGCGCTTGCGCCGACGCCGACCGGCCGCTCACACGCGCCGGCGAGCTGCAAGCGCAGTCCTTAGGCCTGGCCTTCCTGCGGCTCGGTCTGCAGCATGCGCGCGTGTGGACGAGCCCGGCGCTCCGCTGCCGCCGCACTGCAGAACTCCTCGCCTCGATCACCGGCCTGGATCCGATCCAGGTCCACGATGCACTCGCCGCCGGCGTCGGCGCACAGCGCATCCTCGCTGCAATGTCCGCCGCACCCGCACATCCACCGCCATCGCAATGGATTCTCGTCGGCCATCAACCCGATCTCGAAGACCTGGCCGCGCAACTCCTGGGTGTCGACACGTCGCGCATCGCCATCCCTCCCGGCGGCAGCATCGCCGTCGACTACACCCCCGAATCGCCCGCAACCCTGCGCTGGGCGCTGCCCCCCGACCTCATGCGCGGCGAGGACATTGCCGGTCGCGATCCCCGCACGGCCTGACTCGCTTTTCGGCGGCGTCACGAGCGCGCCCGTGAGCGCAGGAGGCGTGAGCAGCGCTCGTGCCGAGCGACGAGCGCGCAGGAGCGCGCGCGAGGAGCGTCCGCCGAAAAGCGAGTCAGGCTGTGCGGGGATCAATGATGCAGCAACGAATTCAAGATCCCCGCCAGAAACGGCAACGGATCTCGCATCGACCACGGAACGCGCAACGGCACGAGGGGAAGCGGGTCATCGTGCAACCCCGACTTGGACATCGGAAAGGTGCGCGAAAGCCGCCGCGCCGCGACCTGCGCCGGCATGTCGATGCCCGCTAGGCTCGCGTACCAGAGCGCCGGAAAGTCGACGCCATCCTCCGCCGCCAGGACCCAGCTACTTCCCGAGATCGTGCCGGCCGCTTGCAAGTCGATGCGTCCGAAGCGATCCGGGGCCCAGATGAGGCGCGCGAATCCGCGCACACCGCGCGCGCGCAACCACTCCAAGCTGCTGGCGAGCAAGTCCTCGCCTTCGACGCTGGTGACGAGGATGCGCGGCGGCACATCGGCGACCCAGGCGAGAACACAAGACCCGGTGCAATGTCCGGCCGTGTCGAGGACGACTTGCACTTCGAAAGCGGGCTCGCCGCGCAGCACCGTGCGGCGGAGCGCTTTCTCGGTGCGGAAGTCTTCGGCTTCGTAGCCGTGCAAGTCGAGCGTTTCGACGTGCGTGAGCGTGTAGTGCGGTCGCAGCGCTGCTTGCTGGTCACGGATGAGATCGCGGCTGCGGCGCGAGCAGGGGATCAGCAGGGGGCGTGGTTCGAGGTGCGCCACGAGCTCGAGCAGGCGGCTACTCCAGGCGAGCGGCCGCGCCTCCAAGTCCGGCAAGTGGTGTCGCTGCACGCCGCGCGCCCAGATCGCGGGCTCGAAACGGCGCGATGCCAACAGGTGCAACGGCGTTCCGCGTTGGCGCAGACTCCAGACCGCCACCAGCGACGCGGCGCGTGGATCGACGAGCACGACGGGGCGATCGAACGTGACGTCCTCGCGGGACGCCACGGCCGCGGCTTCGACCCGCGTGAGCGACGGGCGAAGCGCATCGTCGCGCGTGCCCGTGGCGTTCCGTGTGGCTCGAGTGGCATCGCCAGAATCGATCAGTTCGCCCGCAGCACTCCGCCCGCTCTCCGGCACGCGGCCTCCAGACGCCGTGCGCCGGGCTTCGCTGCGACCCGATCACGCGGCACGAACCGGGCAGCAGGGAGCGTGCCACGCTGCGCCTCGAGGCGCTGCACCTTGGTGTCGCGATGACATGGACCACGATCGATCTCGACGTCCGCGCATTGGTGACTTGGTTGGATGCCGCGCGTGAGCTGGAGTGCGGGTTTCAGCGCGACATGCTGCACGCACGTGCAGGCGGCAGGACCCGCGGCCAGCTGGAGCGCTGAACGCGTGGGATGCATGGGCACGGCGGCCGCGCCGCGTTGACAGCGTGCGCACGATTTGATAGCTTGCCTCGGCTCATCGTCGATTGGATCGGGGACGTAGTTCAGCCTGGTTAGAACGCCGGCCTGTCAAGCCGGAGGTCGCGGGTTCGATCCCCGTCGTCCCCGCCATCCACACTCCTGGATCGCCACGTTCTCCCCATTTCCGGCAAGCTCAGTCGAGACGACGCAGCAGCAACAACGTGCGGTCGTCGGGGGCGCCATTGCCGTCGAGGAAGCTGTCGACGCGGGCGAAGATCTCGTTCGGGATCGTGTCGATGGCGCGATCCTGCAGCGACGCCAAGATGGACGGCACCGATTCGTGATCCCCGAACATGTCGGGCTGAGCGTCCTCGCGCACGATGTGCGCCTCGGGGATGCCATCGCTCCATGCCGCCAACAATCCGCCGGGCGGAATCTCCACCGAACCGGTCTCGAACTCGGCGCCCGGCAGCAGGCCCACCGGGGGGCCGGTCGAAGCCAGGTGCTGCGTAGCGCCGTTCGGGACCACGATGACGGGAGGCTCGTGCCCGGCGTTGACGTAGTGCAAGCGATGGCGCTTCGCGTCGAGGATGCCGACGAACATGGTGCAATAACTCATGGCGTCGGTGGAGCGATACATCTGCGCGTCCAAACGCTTGACGAGGTCGAGTGGATCCAAGCACAGCTCCGCGAGCGAGCGCACACCCGCGAGTGCGTTGGCCATGAGGAGTGCGGCGCCGACGCCATGGCCGACGACGTCCCCGAGCACGAAAGCGAAGCTGCCGTTGGGCAAGGGCAAGACATCGTAGAGATCGCCGCCGACCTCGGTCGAAGGCTCGAGCCGCGCGCACAGCTCGTAACCCGGCGGGGCCTCCAAGGCGTGCGGCAGGAGATCGCGTTGGATGCGACGCGCGGTTTCCATTTCCTGCTGCATCCGGTCTTTCTCCCGCTGCATGTCCAACAGGCGCGCGTTGGTGATCTTGACCGCCAGGATGTTGGCCAGCAGCGCCAAATGCCGCAGATGATCCTTGTGGTAGGGCTGGGTGAATTCGGTCGAATCGACGTAGAGAACGCCGATCACGCGCGTGTTGTCGAACAACGGCGCCACCAGCGCCGAGCGAATCTTGCCGAGGATGACGCTGGCCTGGGCCTGGAAGCGTTGGTCGGCCTGGGCATCGTGCACCAGCAACGAGGCTCGTTCCGTGATCACCGTCTGCACCATGGTTTGGCTCAAGGCGAGCTGCACGTTCGGATTCTCGCCCTTGCTGCGCGCGGCGCGCATGACCGGCTGGCCGTCCTCGTCGAGGAGGAGGAGGCAGGCACGATGGAAAGGAACGACGCGTTCCACGGTATCGAGGCAGGCGCGGAAGATCTCCTCTTCCGGTTGATGCCGCACCAGGAATTCGCCCATGTCCATCAAGATCTGCGACAGGTCGACGCCGTCGGTCTTCTCCTGCGCCGGTCTGAGCTCCATCCAGTTGAGCCGGAATGTGGAGTCGAGCTGCACGTCCTCGCGGAATGCCGGCTGCACCGGCTGATCGTCCACCTGCACGCTGAGCGCGACGTTGCCGAAAGCGACCTGATCGTTCGGGTTGAGCCTCTGGGGTGCGCGCACACGGATGCCGTTCACGGTGGTGCCGTTGCGACTGCCCGAGTCCTCGAGGATGAGGATGTCGCCGTCGCGCCGAACGAGCGCATGCAGGCGCGATACGGAGCGGTCCGGCAGCGACACCTCGAGGTCGGAGCTGCGACCGATGCGCGTTTCGCCGGCGGCGAGGGGCCAGGTTCGCATGCTACCGCTGATCAGTCCGGTGAGCTTGATCTCCATGCGCTGACGGTAGCGGTGGAATGGGGCGCGGTCAAGTTCCGCGGGCTCATGCCTCGATGTCGCCTGCCGCCGCACGGTCGACGAGGATGGTCAAGGTCTCGTGGCGCAAAGCATGGGGCGGAAACCGCAAGGGATCATGCGCCGCGTGGAGCACACCGTGCAGCGCGCGGGCCTTGCTCCTGCCGTGGGCGACGAGCAGAAGGGCACGTGCCGCGTTGAGAAGCGGCGGCGTCACCGTGAGGCGCGGCGCGATGGCCGGCGCCGGTGTGGTCACGACGTAGCGCTCGCGCTCTTGCACGGCGGGACTGCCCGGGAACAGCGACGCCGTGTGTGCATCGGGACCGAGACCGAGGAGAACGAGATCCAGGCACGGTGGCCGTCCCAGTTGCGCACACAGCAGATCCTCGTAAGCACGTGCCGCGGCATCGAGGTCGGCTGCAGTGGACGGCATCGGATGGATCTGGTCGGCGGGAATGGGGACGTGATCGAGAAGCGCGTTGCGTGCCATGCAAGCATTGTTCTCCGCAGAGTCGGCGGGGACTGCGCGCTCGTCACCCCAATAGACATGCACACGCCCCCAGTCGACACCGGGCGCGACGGCTAAGCGCGCATAGATCCCGACCGGGGTCGATCCGCCCGCGAGCGCGAGAGTGCACCTGTCCCGCGACGTTGCTGCGTCGGCGATGGCGACGAGAATGCGCCGCACCGCCTCTTCCTCCACGCTCGAGGCGTCACGGAGAACGATGCATCGTCGCATGGCTTCGACCGAGGGGATGGTGGCCACATTTCAAGACGGGCGGAGTCGAAACCCCGCCCGTCTTTGTCTCCTGTGCAACGCCCCGGAGCGTTGGGTTGAGCGCGCCAGGAGAAGTGAACCCGCGGCGACCGCGGCTCCCGACCCGTCACACAACACTCCATCGGGTCGGCCCGTGGCATCCAAATCTGCAGTGAGAGAAGTGTAGGCTCGTCCCCCGCGAAGTCAATGCGAATCGCATGGAACCGCGGCCCGGGCGTGCGCTTCGGCGCGGCCCCCTTCCGGGCTTCAGAGCTCGAGCAGGCCGAGGCGCTCGCGCGCCAAGTCGGCGAGATCGAGGCTGCTCTTGCGCGCGTCCCCGACCGGGCTCGCGACCAGCTGGATGCCGTTGTGCGTGATGCGGGCGCGGCGGTGCAGATGCCCGCTCACGACCGCGCGGACGGCAGAGAACCGCTCGAGGCAGCTGCCGAGCCGGGCGCTCCCGAGGTAGGCATCGAAGAACGGGCTGTCGCCGAAGATTCCGCGCTGCACCAAGGCGGGGAACGGCAGCACGTGGATGATGCCCACGATCGCGGCGGCATCGCGGACGGCGTGGAGCTGCGTTTCGAGACGTTGCAGCATCCAGGCGGCGATGTCTTCGTCCCCGGCCCAGTCGCCGCCCAGGTGACTCGGATGCGCGCCAGGATCGGGGGATGGGATCGGTCGCGGCCAGAACACGTGGCCGCGATCGTAGGCGCGGTGACCGCGCCAGAACCCTCGCGCATAGGTCCGAGTGTCGGCCACGCCATCCAGACAGGGATCGCGCAATGTGAAATCGTACCAACCCGGCACACCGACGAACGCGACCTCCTGCCAAAGCACGGGGTCGAGCCCGAGGTAGGTGAAGCCGGCGGCGGAGGCGACCGCGGGCAGCAGGCGCTCGAACTTTTCTCGGCTGTCGGCGGCCACGGGGGGATCGCCTTCGACGAAGAGATCGTGATTGCCTGCCAAGTACAGACGCAACGCGGGAATGGCAGCGAGCGTGCGCAAGCTCGAGTCGACATCGCGCAAGGTCTCGGCCA
>DASRJO010000181.1:0-3245 GCA_035649435.1 Candidatus Krumholzibacteriia bacterium
CCGAATCCGCCGCGATTCTGCGCCGGTTCGGCATCATGACCGAAGTCGGAACCGATACGGCATGGACCTTCGAGCCGCACGGTCCGGACTACGGCCGCCGCGCGCTGCACGATCTGGGTTGGGATGGATCTTCCACGGTGCTCGTCGTCTGCCCGATCAACCCGTTCTGGTGGCCGGTGACACCCTCGTTGGTCAAGGCCGGCGCCCGAGCGCTCACCGGCGCTTGGGGTAGCAGTCACTATCGTTCGATCTACTTCCACAATGCCGGGCCGCAGGTGGATGCAGCCTTTAGCCGCTATCTCGACGGCATGACGCGCGCAGTGGACCAGTTCCGGCGCGAGAAGGATGTCTTCGTGGTCCTCGTCGCCATGGAGATGCTCGACACCGACGCCTGCCGCCGCATGGGAGCGGTGCTCGGCGCTCCCGTGGTTTCGTCGCGCGATCACGACATGTACCAGCTGGTGAGCATCCTGCGAGCCAGCCACCTGATGGTGTCATCGCGCTATCATGGCATCGTCACCAGCATGCCCGGTCTCGTCGCTTCGGCCGGAGTCACCATGGACGAGCGCATTCGGAACCTCATGGCCGAACGCGGGCACGAGCACCTGTTGCTGCAGGTGGACGATCCGGAGCTGGCTGACAAACTGCTGGCGATGTTGCGTACTCTGGATCGCGAGCGGGCTGCGGTTCGCGACGGCATCGCCCGCACCGTGGTGCGGAGCCTGCAAACGATGGCCCAGATGGGAGTCCACCTCGAAACCCGCGTGCAGCAGCACTATCCCGAGTTCCCGATCCGCCAGGGGAAGTATTCTTGGGACGAGTATCTGCCGCCGCTCGGGCGCGACCTGCAAGAATTGGTGACCGCCTACGCATGATGGAGGCGTCGTGACCGCAGAAACTCCTCCGAGACGGCGTCACGAGCGCGTCCGCGAGCGCAGGATGCGCGAGCAGCGCTCGTGCCGAGCGACGAGCGCGCAGGAGTGCGCGCGAGGAGCGTCCGGCTCGGAGGAGCTTCTGCGGTCACGACGCCCGCACAATAGTTGGTGGACGACATGAACTTTCTGGAGCAGATCTTCGACGGGCTGCGGCGCGAGCGAGAGTGCGTCGTGTTGCAGGAAGCGGGGGCGAACAGCGTCGAGCAGCACACGGCGGGCGAGCTGTTGCAGCTTGTGGCGCGCGCGCGCGGGTTCTTGCGGCGCCAGCGCCTGCATCCCGGCGATCGCTGCGTGATTCTTGGAGGCAACAGCATCCGCTGGGCGGCGATGGATCTCGCCCTCATGGCGGAGGGGTTGGTGCGCGTGCCGCTGTATACGCGCCAATCTCCCGGCGAGCTGGTGGCGATGATGCGCGACTGTGGTGCGGTGCTGATCCTGTGTGGGGACGAGCGCGCCCAGGCCAGCGTGCAAGAGCATTGGCACGATGCGCCGGTGTGTCTGTGGAGCGAGGCCTTCGTCGAAGCGACCGCGAGCCTCGATGCGGTGACCAGCGGACACCGAGCTGGGTCCAACGGCTCGTTCGCTTCCGCCATGGTGGACATCGACACGCCGCTCGTGTCACGGCGCGCCGAAGACCCGATCGCCATCATCTATACGTCGGGCACTTCGGGCGATGCGAAGGGTGTCGTGCTCACCGTCGGCAACCTCGACCACATGCTGCCGTGCATCCTGCAGCGAATGGCCGCTCTGATGCGCAGCCATCAGGGTCAAGAGCGCGTTTTCCATTACTTGCCGTTCTGCTTCGCCGGCTCGTGGATGCTGCTTCTCAGCAGTCTCACACGCCGCAGCCTGCTGACCCTGGCGACGGATCTCGACACGCTGCCCGAGGCAATGCGCGTCGCGGCGCCGCATTATTTCCAGAATGTACCGCTGCTGCTCGATCGCATGCGTGCGGGCATCGAAGCGAAGCTGGCCAAAGGAATCATCGGCGCGCTCTACGCGCGCGCGCGTGCGGCTTGGCAACGCCAGCAGGACGGGCGCGGCAGCGGCGGCGATCGGATGTGGCTGGCGCTCGCGCAGCGTCTGTTGTTCACGCGCGTGCGGCACAAGATCAGCCCGAATCTCCAGGCTTTGATCTGTGGCTCGGCGCCGCTCGCCGAGGACACGCAGCGATTCTTCGAAATGCTCGGCATTCCCGTCTTGCAGGTGTACGGCCTCACCGAGACCACCGCGATCTGCACCATGGACGAGCCGCACGGCGTGCGCAAACCAGGCCGCGTCGGGCGCGCCATCCCAGGAATCACGATGCAGCTCGGCGTCGACGAGGAGATCCTCGTGCGCGGCCCGAATCTGTTCGCCGGCTATTGGAACCGCCCGGAAGAAACGGCGGCTTGCATGCAGGATGGCTGGTTCCGCACCGGCGACCAGGGCGAAGTGGATGACGACGGTCTGTGGCGCATCATCGGTCGGGTCAAGAACCTCATCGTCCTCACCTCGGGACACAAACTGGTCCCAGATCCGCTGGAAGATGCGTTGCGCTCGGCGGTGCCGCGCGCCCAACAGGTGGTCCTCATCGGCAACGAGCGCAAGCACCTGACCGCCATCATCACGGGCGATGTCGCCCAGAGCGACATCGACGCGGCGCTCGCGACCTTGAATCGGGCTCAACCCCACTACAAACAGGTGCACGCGGTGCACGTGCATCGCGAGCCGTTCACGGCGGACGGGGGATTGCTGACGGCGAACGGCAAGCTCAAGCGCCAGCGCGTGCTGGAGCGCTTCGCGCGCGAAATCGACGCTCTGTACGCCACTCCGGCGGCCGGGCGCGCGAACGAGCCCAACACCACGGCAACTCCTGTGTCTCCACGGACTGCGCCTCGCCACGGTCCGGGCGACCATGCATCGGCGGACAAAGGCCATCCTTCTCCCGGCGGTTCCAAGAGCAAATGAAAGAATACATCGGGCAAGCACTCGCCTGGAGGCAGGTCGACGGCGCCGTCGAGCTGGAGCTGCGCCGGTTGCCGTGCAACGAGATCGGATCGACGACGCTCGCCGAGCTTGAGCTCTTGGTCGCGGCGCTCGAGACGGTGCGCGACTCGTCGCACGCACTCATCATCTACAGCTCGGTGCCCGCGGGATTCTGCGCCGGTGCCGACTTGCGCGAGCTCTACGCTGGCATGCAGGAAGTCCCGTCGTCGGCCGAGCGCACGGCCGGCGTGCGCCGGTTCCTCGAGCGCATCCACGCCGTGCTCAATGCAATCGACATGTGGCCGCGCCCGACGATCGCTGCCGTGCATGGTGTTTGTTTCG
>DASRJO010000182.1:0-15852 GCA_035649435.1 Candidatus Krumholzibacteriia bacterium
GCGTTCCCGAATGGGTGGGACTTTTGGCGTTGCTCGAAGACTGGCTTTGGACGCACGACGATCCGGATTCCATGCCGGACCGGCAGGGATGGCGCGAGCGCGCGCTCGCAGAAGCGGGATTTCGCTGCATGGCGCCGGGCTGTACGTCGCGGCGGAATCTGCAGGTGCACCACATTCACTACCGCGGTCACCAGGGCGGCGAGGAGCCGTGGAATCTGCTCGTGCTTTGCGAATTCCATCACCAGCAGGGTGAGCATGGGACTCTGGCGCGCTTCAGGGGCAAGGCACCGCTCGGCGTCCTCTGCCGCATCGGAGACCGGGAGGTCGGAACGTGGTGGCGGAATGAAAGGAGGATCGCGGGACCTCACTGAAATCGGCGTCCACACCTTGAAACTCGAGAGTCTGCCCGTGCACCGGCCGACCTTGGAGTGATTGCATGAAGGTCGAGGGGGCACCGTCTTTGGACTTCCGTGCGTGTTGGAAGTTCTGCCCCGAACGCGAAGCGCTTCGCTTCAACTCTCGACCCGCTCCAGATCGGCGAAGACCAGACCCGCCCAGTACTCACGAAGGGCCGGCACGCGCAGGAGGGGTTGCAGAAACCCGAACTTGGGCACAGTATAGCGCACGTCGCGCGCGCGAAATGCACGCTCGGCGTTCAGGATGTCGTGGAACTTCCGCACCGTGATCCCGTTCACACAGTGTTCGAAATAATGGATGACCTCGCGTGTGCGCGCCGCAGCGCGCGCGTCGACATCGTCCCCACCGGCGGATCGCTCCTCATCGTGCACGGCGCGCGCGAGCGTGCCGTACAACAAGCGTCGCGACAGGAGCAGCTGGGACCACGGAATCTTGACATGATCATAGAGATGCGACCCGAGCGGCGACTTGAAGGGCGTGAAATAAAGATAGAGCCGGCCTCCCGGGCGCAGCACTCGCCCCAGCTCGCGCAAGGCCGCGGCTGGATCGGCGAAGTGTTCGAGCGAGTCGTTTGCGGTGACCACGTCGAAGCGTCCCGCCGCGAAGGGGAGGCGCATCGCATCGGCCCGCAGGACATCGATGCGCGCCGATTGACCGCGAGCAGCGGCGAACTTGCGGCTCTGAGCCGCATGTTGCGCATCCAGATCGAGACCGACCACGTGGCTTGCGCCGGATTCCGCGTACCACACCGTCTTGCCACCCAGCCCGCAGCCCACGTCCAGGATGCGCCGATCCGCCAGCGACGCACCGGCGAAGTGGCGCTGGAAGATCTCGCGCCCGACACGATATTCCCATTCCGAATACGCGTCGTCGGACTCGCGGCCGCCCACGCGCGGCTTGGGAAACAGGCGGTTGATCCGCACCACGGATTCGAGGAGGAGATCCATCACTCGACGAGAGAGTCGAGGATATAGGTGGGCTGCAGATCCTGACTGCGCATGATCGCGTCGGCTTCCTCGCGGTTGCGGTGCCAGCCGGAGAGTACGAGCATGGTGTCGAATCCCATGGCGATACCGCCGCGAATGCCGCTCTCCAGGTTGTCGTCCACCACCAGCACGCGAGGGGCCGCGAACGATGTGTGCTCTCGCAGCCGCCGGAGCGCCAAATCGAAGATCGGTCGGTGCGGTTTGCCGAGCCACCGGACACTCACGCCCAGCTCGCGTTCGAAGATGCGAGCCACGGCGCCAGCCACGAGCGTGATCTCCCCACTCCCCGTCGGCGTGAAGACGTCGGGATTGGTGCAGATGACGGGCACGCCATGGCGGTAGACGGCGTTGCACGCCGCGTCCAAGACATCCTTGTTCAGTTGCCGCGAACTGCCGACGACGACCGCCGCGGCTTCGGCGTAGCGTTGTCGTGCCTCGCGGTCGGAGATGACGCTGCCGCCGGCACGGCGCACGTACTCGGCCGCGGGCTCGTTGCCAATGCTGAGGATCGGGCGGCCGACGAGGCCGCTCGCGGCGAACTCGTCCACCAGTGCCTCGCCGGCGGTAATGAGCCGGGAAGGCGCGATCTCCAGCCCGATCTGCCCGAGCCAGACGGCGATTTGCTCGGGCAAGGCGGTGCCGTTGTTGGTGATGAAGAAAAGGCGTGGCCCGTTGGATTCGAGCGCCGCCAACAGCGACGGAACGCCGGCGATGGCCTGGGGGCCCAGGTGCAGGACGCCGTCGATGTCACAGAGCACAACGTCGTAGCGGCGGAAAATCTCGACGCTGCGCAACTCAGGCTCGATCGAAGATCTCCTTGGCAATGATCAGACGCTGGATCTGGCTCGTGCCCTCGTAGATTTGGAATACCTTCGCGTCGCGCATCAGTTTCTCGACCGGATACTCGGTGCTGTAGCCATAGCCACCGAAGACCTGCACGGCATCGAGTGCGACACGCATCGCAGTGTCCGCCGCGCTCGCCTTGGCGAAGGCTGCCTGCAGAGTGTTGCGTTGACCCTGGTCGATGGTCCAAGCGGAGAGCCAGACCAGGAGCCGCGCCGCCTCGATGTCCTTGGCCATGTCGGCGACCATGAACGCGACGGCTTGGTGCTTGGCAATGGGCACGCCGAAGGCGCTGCGTTCCTTGGCGTATCGCACCGCATGCTCCATGGCGTGTCGCGCCAACCCGACGGCTGCCGCCGACACCACCGGACGCGTGTGGTCGAATGCCGCCATGGCGATCTTGAAACCGTCGCCTTCGTTGCCCAGCCGGTTCGCGGCCGGCACGGCCACGTCGGTGAACTTCACGCCGCGCGTGTCGCTGGCGTGCTGGCCGAGGTTTTTCTCCTTCTTGCCCACCTCGACGCCCGCAGTCTCGCGCGGCACGAGGAACGCCGACATGCCCTTGTGCTTCTTGTCGGGATCGGTGTAGGCCAGGACGAAATACCAATTCGCGAAGCTGGCACCAGTGATCCACATCTTCTCGCCGTTCAGCACGTAGTCGTTGCCGACTTTGCGCGCGCGGGTCTTGATCCCGGCCACGTCGCTGCCGGCATCGGGCTCGCTCACGCAATACGATGCCAGCCGGAACTCCTCCACCATGGGCGCGAGCCATTGCTTCTTCTGCGCGTCCGTTCCGGCCACGATGACCGGCGCCTCGGCGAGACCGTTGGCTTCCATCGCGGTCGCGATCCCGGTGCAGCCCCAGGCGATCTCCTCGGCGAGGAGGCAACCCTCAAGGACGCCGAGGCCGAGCCCGCCGTACTCGCCGGGAACGTGCGTGTTCATCAGGCCAACCTCCCAGGCCTGACGCAGGATGGCGAGCGGAAATTCGCCGCTTCGGTCGTGCTCCGCCGCTTTGGGTTGGATTTCATTGGCGGCGAACTGGTGCGCCAGGTCACGCAGCTGTTGTTGTTCCTCGCTCAGACTGAAGTCGATCATCGCCGCCTCCTCCATCGTCGGGATCCGATTCCGGGCGCGCGGCGTGACATGGTCCGCGGCGACTCGGCCCTCCGGCGCACCAGAGTAGAGCCTCAAACGTCGAGGGTCCAGTCATCGCCGGTGTGGAAGTGGCCGTCGGCTCCGGCACTACGGACGCGCATTCCGCGCTCCCCCGACTCGGCCGTGAGAGCTCTTCCCCATTCGTCGGTGAGGTCGCCGGACTGCAGCAATCCCGCACCGATGAGCGCATCCAGAGTTTCCGGCGCTCGTCCATTGAGAGAGCGGAACTCGCGCCCCGCGAGCTCGAGCCGCCGCCGCAACAGAATCTGAGCCGTCATTTGTCCGCGCTCGACCGTCGCCTTGCCGGTCACGGTTTCCGCGCCATGCCACAGGGCACGCTTCCACTCCGCGATTTGCTGGCGTGCCTGTGGCGAGCTCGCCACCCCGCCCAGAATCGCAACCGCAATCCCAATCTTCACCATGGTTCGCATATGGACTCCGAATTCGGGCCCGCCGGCCTGTTTGCGAGCTTTCACATGACCCGCCTGGACCAGGCTCGTCGACGACGTGCAATGGCCGTTCCCGAAGCGGAAACTCCGACGGCGCCTCGCGGGGCGGCGTCTGCGAATCCGGACCTCGATCTTGGATTCTCCAACCAACCGTCCGGCTGGCCCGGCATCTTCCGATCCGGCACGTCCTGGATCGAATCTGGTGTAGGATTCCGCCGTCCCAGCGTGTCGTCGCCGTTCCGCACCTTGGAGGAGGCAGCATGGGGATCGATCGGATCGCGGTCATCGGAGCCGGCATCATGGGGCGCGGCATCGCTCAGGTCGCCGCCGTGGGTGGCTTCGAGACCGTGCTCCAGGACATCGATGCCGGACAGCTGCAATCGGGGCTGCGGGACGTGCAAGCCTCCCTCGCCAAAGCCGTCGACCGCGGTTCGATCGAGGCCGAGCAAGCGCGTCTGGCATTGACGCGCCTGCGGACGGTCGTGGCGCTGGACGCTGCCGTCGCCGGCGCGCAACTGGTGATCGAAGCCGTGCCCGAGCGCATTCACCTCAAGCTCGAGATCCTGGAAAAGCTCGATCGACTGTGCTCGCCGCAAACGATTCTCGCGTCCAACACTTCGTCTCTGTCGATCACCGAAATGGCGGCGGTCACACAGCGCGCGCCGCTCGTCCTCGGCATGCACTTCTTCAATCCGGTGCCGCGCATGCGCCTGCTCGAAATCGTGCGCGCCCTCGAGACCAGCGCGTCGGCGATCGAAGCGGCGCAGGACATCGCCCGCCGCATGGGCAAGGAACCCGTGGTGGTGCGTGAATCGCCGGGCTTCATCACCAGCCGGATCAACGCCTTGATCGGCAACGAGGCGTTTCGCATGCTCGAGGAAGGCGTGGCGAGCGCCGCCGACATCGACAAGGCGCTCAAGCTCGGTCTCAACCATCCGATGGGACCGTTCGAGCTCGTCGACTTGGTGGGCCTCGACACACGGCTGTCGATCCTGGAATACCTGCACCGGGCGCTCGGCGAGCGTTTTCGACCCTCGCCACTCTTGGTGCAATACGTCAAGGGTGGGCGTCTCGGGCGCAAGACCGGACGCGGCGTCTACGAATATGGGAGCAGCACATGAGCGACAGCTTGGCGCGGCGCATCGGTTACCACGTCGAAGGTGGCATCGCCATCCTGGAGCTGCAGGAGCCGCCCGCCAATTGCTACAGCTACGAGATGATGCGCGAGCTGGACGAGGCGATTCTGCGCGCGCGCTTCGACGAGGACGTGCACGTCTTGCTGCTGCGCGGCAGCGGCGACAAGTTCTTCTGTGCCGGAGCAGACATCGGCATGTTGCAGCGGGTGACGCCGCGCTACAAATACTACTTCTGTCTGCACGCCAACGAGACACTCAATCGTTTGGAGCAGACACCGAAGCTGGTCATCGCCGCGCTCAACGGTCACTGCGTCGGCGGCGGACTCGAAGTGGCGATGGCGGCCGATCTGCGCGTCGCCCGGCGCGGCGCCGGCAAGATCGGCCTGCCCGAAGTGAGCCTGGGCGTGCTGCCCGGCACCGGCGGGACCCAGCGCCTGGCGCGTCTGGTCGGCAAGTCGCGCGCGCTCGAGCTCATGGTCACGGGCAAGCTGTTGAGCTTCGAAGACGCCGAACGTATCGGATTGGTGCACACGATCCTGGCGCCGGAGGATTTTGCCGCCGGCGCCCTGGAGTACGCGCGCCAGTTCGTGCCGCCGGCGCGCGCATCGCGCGCGGTGGGACTGATCAAGCGCGCCGTGCACACCGGTCTCGAGGTCGGTTTCGAGCAGGCGCTGGCGCTCGAGCGTGAGCTGCAGCAGCAATTGTTCGAGAGCGACGACGCGAGCGAGGGCATCCGCTCCTACAACGACAAGAGCACACCACGCTTCCAGGGACGTTGAATCGAAAGGCGACATCGTGAGCACCGAAATCCGTACCGCCGCACCGTTGCGTCTGCCGCCGCTCGATCTGCACATCGGCGGCGCCTGGCGCCCGTCCGGCTCCGGCCGGCGCTTCGCCACCATCAACCCGGCCACCGGCAAGCCGCTGTGCGAGGTCGCGGAAGCCGATGTGCGCGATGCCGACGCCGCCGTGCAGGCGGCGCGCGCCGCACTCGGCGGCGCCTGGGGACGCATGTCCGCGAGCGAGCGCGGCAAACTGCTGTGGAAGCTGGGCGACCGCATTCTCGACAATCTGGAGGATCTGGCAGCGCTCGAGAGCGCCGACACCGGCAAGCCCATCGCCGAAGCGCGCAGCATCGACGTGCCGCTCGCCGCCGACTGCTTCCATTACTACGCCGGGCTCGCCACCAAGATCGAGGGCGCCACGGTGCCGGTGCGCGGCCCGTTCTTCTGTTACACGTTGCGCGAGCCCGTGGGCGTCATGGCGCTGATCACGCCGTGGAACTTCCCCATGCTACTTTCCGCCCGCAAGCTCGCAGTCGCGCTCGCCGCGGGCAACGCCATCATCCACAAGCCCGCCAGCGAAACACCGCTGTCGGCACTGCGAATGGCGGAGCTGGCGGCGGAAGTCGGATTTCCCGCCGGCGCTTGGAACGCGTTGCCCGGGCGCGGCTCGGTCGCTGGCGCCGCGCTCGTCGAGCATCCCGGCATCGGCGGCATCGCCTTCACCGGCTCCACCGAGGTCGGGCAGCAGCTGATGCGACAGGCAGCCGGCAGCCTGAAGAAGCTGACCTTGGAGCTCGGCGGCAAGTCGCCGCACATCGTGCTGGCGGACGCCGATCTCGAGCAGGCCGCCAAATTCGTCATGATCGGCATCTTCTACAACGCCGGCGAAGTCTGCACCGCGGGCTCGCGCTTGTTCGTCGAATCCAGCGTCTACGAGGCGTTCATGGACAAGTTGGTCGAACGCAGCGCCAAGATGGTGCCGGGCGATCCGAGCGATCCCAAGACGCGGCTCGGCCCGTTGGTCTCGGCCAAGCAGCTCGAGTCGGTGCAACAGTACGTGAACGTGGGCAAGAAGGAAGGCGCGCGGCTGTTGCTCGGCGGCGAGCGCTCGGACATCCCCAACCGCGAGGGCTACTACTTCAAGCCCACGATCTTCGGCGACGTCCAGTCCGACATGACGATCGCGCGCGAGGAGATCTTCGGTCCCGTGCTCGCCGCGCTGCGCTTCGAATCGATGGACGAGATGGTGACGCAGGCCAACACCACGCCCTACGGTCTGGCGGCGGGAGTGTGGACGCGCGACGTCAAGAAAGCGCACGGCTTGGCGCGCGCACTGCAGGCGGGCACCGTGTGGGTGAACACGTTCGGCATGTTCGATACCGCGGCACCCTATGGCGGCTACAAGGCCAGCGGCTTCGGGCGTGAATCCGGCCTGGCGGCGCTCGAGTCGTACACCCAGCTCAAGACCGTGTGGGTGGATCTCAAGGCGTGAGCCGACCGACCGACATCGCACGCGTCATCGACGCTCACTTGCACGTGCAGCCCTGGCACATGCTGCATCCTGCGGTGCGTGACCGGCTGTGGCATGGACGCGAAGGCGTCGCCGAAGCGATCGCGCTCGCCGAGGATCCCGGACGCTTGCTGCGCTTTCTGGACGAAGAGGACATCGAGGCCGTCGTCCTCGTCAACTATGTGAGCCCCGAGGTCATGGGGTTCACCGACGCCGTCAACGACTGGATCGCGGGTTACGTGCGCGGCCACGAAGATCGGCTGATCGCCGTCGGCTCGGTGCACCCGCGCACGAGCCGCGACCCGCGCGCCGACGTCCTGCGTTTGGCAGACTCCGGCATTCGCATGCTCAAGCTGCATCCGCCGCACCAGCTGGTGCACGCCAATGAGTATCTGCACGGGCTCGATGCGCTGCGTGAGATCTATGCCAGCGCGATGTCCTGTGATCTCCCCATCCTGGTACACACCGGGACCTCCGTCTTCCCCGGCGCGCGCAACCGCTTCGCCGACCCCATGCCGATCGACGACGTCGCCTGCGATTTCCCCGCGCTGCGCCTGGTGCTCGCCCATGGCGGCCGGCCGCTCTACATGGAGACTTGCACCTTTCTCCTGCGGCGACATCCCAACGTGTGGATGGACGTGAGCGGGATCCCGCCGCGGGCGCTGCTCGAGTATTTCCCCAAGCTCGAGAGTCTGGCGGACAAAGTGCTGTGGGGCACCGACTGGCCCGCGCCGGGCGTGCCCTCGCCACGTCGCAACGTCGAGCAGTTCTGCGCCTTGCCGCTCGGGGACGCGACCAAACGCCGCATCCTGCGCGACAACGCCCGTGCCTTCTTCCGGCTTGGATCCCCATGAAGGCGATCCTCGTCACCAGCCACGGCGGCATCGACACCTTGAAGCTGAGCGAGATGCCACGGCCCGAGCCCGGCCCCGGCGAGGTGCAGGTCGAGCTGCGCGCCGCATCGGTCAATCACCTCGATCTGTGGGTTCGACGCGGCATCGCCGGCGTGCGCTATCCCCTGCCTCTCGTTCCCGGTTGCGATGGCGCCGGCGTCATCGCCGCGCTCGGTGCGGGTGTGCAAGGCCTCGCTCCCGGCACGCGCGTCGTCCTGCAACCGGGCGTGGCCTGCGGCACCTGTGCCGCCTGCTTGTCCGGCGCCGACAACCTGTGTCGCAGCTTCGGCATTCTCGGCGAGCATCGGCACGGGACGTACGCGCAGTGGATCGTCGTGCCGCGCGCCAATGTGCTGCCGCTCCCGGACTCGATCGACTTCGAAGCCGCGGCCGCGTTCCCGCTCGTGTTCCTCACCGCTTGGCACATGGCGGTCGCCCGCGCGCGCATCCAGCCGGGCGAGGACGTGCTGGTGCATGCAGGCGCGAGCGGCGTCGGCCATGCCGCGATCCAGATCGCCAGGCTCCTCGGTGCGCGCGTCATCACCACTGTCGGCAGCACGAGCAAAGTCGAGCTGGTGCGCGCGCTGGGTGCCGATCACGTGATCCTGTACCGTGAACAGGATTTCGCCGATGTGATCCGCCAACTCACCAGCAAGCGCGGCGTCGACGTGATCCTCGATCACGTGGGTGCCGACACTTGGGAACGCAACATCCGCAGCCTCGCTCGCGGCGGCCGCCTCGTTGCCTGCGGCTCGACTTCGGGACACGAAGTGCCCACGAATCTGCGTTTCCTGTTCTTCAAGAATCTGTCCTTGCTCGGCTCGACGATGGGGAGCAAGGCCGAGCTCGCCCAGATCTTGGGGCTCGTCGAGCGCGGCTCGCTGCGCCCGGTGGTGGACCGGGTGCTCGCACTCGCAGACGTGGGTCAGGCCCACACCCTCCTCGAGCAGCGCCAGGTGAGCGGAAAAGTAGTGCTGCGCATCGCCTGATTCGCGTGCGAACTGGCCGTTGCCGACACCTGAATCAGGTGTGGATTTCGATGATGTCGCGATCCTGGAGCACATGATCACGCTGCACGGTTTGGCCATCGAAGCGCCCACTGCCCCAGATGCGCGCCGATTGGAGATGCGCCGCGATGTCCCGATGGATGATCTCGGCCAGGTCCAGCACGTTCGAGCCGCGCGGCACGACGAACGGCCGCGCCAGGTCGGGCTTGTGGCCTGGAGCCTTGGTATACACACGCACGACACGCAACGATGCGAACACGGCGCGCCGCAGGATCTCGAGGCCGGCGCCGCTCGCGGCCGACACGACGTACAGGGTCTCGTCGACGGCCGAACCTTCGAGGAGACTGCGCAGCATGTCGCGCAGGAGCGCGAGCCGGTCGTCCGCTCCATCGCGATCGCTCTGATTGGCGACGATCAGCATCTCGACGCTGTCCGAATCCTCGGTCTCGACTGCTGTGCTGCCGGTCGCATCCGCTTCCGGCGCGTCGAGGTCGGAACTCAACGGCACCAGATGCACGCGCGCGGCGGCCAGACGCTTCCACAGCGTTTCCATGTCCTCGAGCAGCGTGTCGCTGCCGAGATCGGCAACCAACAGCACGCGGTCAGCACGGCGCACGAGCTCGGGCAGCCAAGGCGCCATGAACTCGGCGCTCACTGCCGGAGTATCGACGAGCTGCACGTGCACGTCCTCGAACTCCATCATGCCGGCCTGCGGCTCCAGCGTGGTGAAGGGATACGGCGCGACCTTGGGGTGCGCCGCCGTGAGCACCGTGAGCAGGCTGGACTTCCCCGCATTCGGCGGCCCGAGGAGCGCGACCTGACCTGCCCCTTCGTGCGGGACGTGACCGGGATCACCGCGCCCGCCGCTTTTCTTGCGCCGCTCGCTCTCGACTTCGTCCTGGAATCGCGACAGCTTGCGCCGCAGCTCGGCGCGGATCTTCTCCGTCCCCTTGTGCTTGGGGATCACCGCCATCATGTGGCGCAGTGCCTTGATCTTGTCGGCCGAGGTGGTGGCCTGCTTGAAGCGCTGCTCGGCTTCGAGGTATTGCGGCGTGAGATTGGCTGGCACCGGCGCCCCCTGGTTGGGTCATTGTACGCAAATCGACCCGAGCTCGCGACCATTTGTCCCCTCGCGCATGCGCATGCGCGCGGCGGCGAATGGATCGGCGCAGCGGTTGCAGCCTCCGCAAGGCCTTCGTTACGATTGGCTTGTCGCGCGCCCAATTCTAGGGACCGGTCCGCCGATCTTGGCGCGCCGCATCTCTCCGTCACACGATGCGACTCTGCGCTTTGTTGCTCGCCCTTGCCACCACGACGGCGCATGCCGCCGGCACCGTCACCCGCACCCCCTATGTGCAAAACGTCGGTCAGACCGAAGCCACGATCATGTGGCGAACCTCCATCCAGATGGCGCAAACGCTCCACTATGGCGAAGGCGGTACTCTCGATCGCTGGTTGACGGAGGATCGCGCCACGACCACGCACGAGGTCCGGCTCACCGGTCTCCGGCCCGGCACGACGTACGACTATCGCCTGGCCGGCGTCACTTCGCCCGCGGCACCGACATCGAACTTCCGAACCGACCCCGGCCGGGGCGGCAAGTTCTTCAGCTTCTTCGTCACCGCCGACATCGGTGAGAGCGCTCCCGATCAAGCGAACCAGAGGCAGACCGCGGCCATGATCCTGCAACAGACGCCGCTCCCCGCACTCGGGCTCCTCGCCGGCGACATCGTCTATCCCGATGGGGATTCGGATGACTACAATGCGCACCTGATGATCCCGTGGCGCGACGTGTTCTCTAGGGTTTGCGTTTGGCCGGCGCTCGGCAATCACGACTGGATGAAGGACCCGGAACGAAACTTCGTCCGTGAGTGGTCCCTCCCCAACAACGAGCACTACTATTCCTTCGATTATGGCAACGCCCACTTCATCGCTCTCGACAGCCAGAACGGCAACCTCTACGACAAGGCCAATCAGATCGCCTGGTTGGAGCAGGATTTGGCGCGCGCGAATGGTGCCATCTGGACTTTCGTTTTCATGCATCATCCGATGATCACCTGCACGTACAAGGGGCACGAGCCGGAGCTTGCCATCGCGCTGATGCCGCTGTTCGAGCGCTACGGCGTCGACGTGGTGTTCACCGGCCATGCGCACACGTACGAGCGCCTGTACCCGTTCCGCGGCGGGTTGCCGGTGGACATGGACATGGACCCGCACTACGTCGACCCAAGCGGCGTGATCTACATCGTGAGCGGCGCCGGCGGCTCGGTGAAGCACAGCGCCCCCACCGCGCATTGCGGTGCCAACGTGTTTTTCCTCGACGAGCGCATTCTGTTCACCCAGGTGCACGTGCTGGACAATGCCGTCGTCATCCTCGCCATCGACAGCATGACCGGCGAGGTGTTGGACGCCATGAGCATCCTCAAACACCCGACGACGTCGGATGTCGCGGTCTCGCCTCCCCGCCCGCGCTTGCTGCAGAACGTGCCCAACCCCTTCAATCCCGCGACCACGATCATCTTCGACATCCCGGTCGAGTCGCTGGTGCGACTCGATGTCTATCGCGCCGATGGCCGCTGGATCACGAGCCTCGAGCGCGGCGTGCGCGCCCCAGGCACGCACCGCGTCCTTTGGGATGGACGCGATCACCGCGGCATCATGCTCCCCACCGGGGTCTACGTCGCCAAGTTGCGTGCCGGCCCGCTCCGGACATCGGTGAAGATGACGTTGCTCCGTTGATTCCCAATCGCGCCGCGGTTCCCCCGGCGGATGTCCGAGCGACACGCCAGGGGACCCCCGGCGACACGTGTGGCACGGGCGAACGCCGCCGCGGAGCCGTGACCCTCGCGCATCGAATCCATTTCCACATCAACGCCTTAGGCCATTCGCCAGCCGCGGCGCGCAATCCCCGGCCCGGAGATTGCGGTACGAGCCACGATGGCGACACGAGGTCGCACGACACCCAGATGGAGGTGGTTTCGATGCGTTCGAATCGACTGTTGACCAGGGCTTGGATGCTGGGTCTGATGCTCGTCGCATTCGCAGCGACACTTCCTGCCGCTGCCGCGGCCGATCACAAACATCGCCGGCATCACAAGAAGCAATGCCACGAGCAGTCCTTCTGCCGGGTGCAACCGGTGCGCTTCCGAGCCCATCGTCCAGTGGCGGCAGCGTATTGCGCTCCCGTGACGGTCGCAACCCATCGTCCGGTTTATGCCCCGCCGCCGGTCTACGTGTGCAGGGCCCACGGTGATCGCGTCTGTGCGGCGCGCTTCACCAGGCATCCGTCGTACGTGGAACACGTGCGGGCGCACCGGCAGTCGCAGGTCGTCGTCGTGCTCGAGGACGGCGATGGATGGGACAGCGGCTGGAGCGGTTCGGTGCGGCTCAGCTGGTAACAGCGGAATCACCAATTCCAGATGGTGTGCGCGTCGCCGAAACGCCGCGATTCTCTCTCTGGATCCAACGGCCGCGGGCGGGACCATTCCCGTCCGTGGCCTTTTTCTTGCTGCTCAGGCGGCGAGATCGATCCCCATGGCTCTCCATGCAATCTCATGGGGACTTGGAGCGAGAAGCGTATGGATCACCCAGTCGACAAGGAAACCCACGCCGCGACCGATACCGGCGGCGAGGTGCTCAAGATCCGCCTGTCGCTCATGGGGCGTCCCATGCGCGTCGTCACATTCCAGAAAGACGTCGTCACGATCGGCCGTGATCCGGAATCGGACATCGCGCTCGACAACCCCGGCATCTCGCGGCACCACCTGCGCCTGGAGCGCTGCGCCGAGGGCTACTACGCCGAGGATCTGGAATCCGCCAACGGCACCTTCCTCAACGACGAGCCGATTCGGAAGGCGCTGCTGCGCAACGACGACGTCGTGCGCATCGGCAAATTCTCGCTGTGGATTTCCTACGAACGAGATCGCCGCAGCTCGCGTGGGGACACGAAGTCCGTCTCGCCGTCCACGTTCCAGGGCACCACGGTGCTGTCCACCGCCGAGCTCGAGGAGATGATGACGCGCGCCCGCACCCAGGACACGGCTCCCATCGAAATCCACGCGCCGAAGCGGATGGCGACCGGCATGCCGCGCGGTCGAGCCCTTGCCGTGGCACTGGTCTTCTTCGTGCTCGGAATCGCACTCGGCGCGACAGCGACCTGGTACGCCGTGCGCTAGTGCTGCGGGATCACCGGTTCGGATGGCGCGCTTCGAGGCCCTGACGATTCGGGACCCATGAACTTCGTGCAAAAAATGAAGGTCGAGCGCCTCGTGCAGCGCTTGAAGCAGGCACACAGCCTGTCGCGTCAAGAGCTCGAGGAAGTGCAACACCAGGTCGCAGCCATGGGACCGGCAGCGATCGAGCCCATGCTCGGCTGCCTCGGCCATGCCGAAGCCCGTCCGCCGGCGCTCCTCGTCCTCGAGCACCTACTCAGCGACGACACGATGGGTCTGTATGTCCAGACTCTCGGCTCGCCGAACCCGGCCATCGCTTCGGGAATGGTGCATGTGCTCTCCCGCGGCAAACGCTATCGCGCCGGGCAGCTGCTGTCGTTTCTCACCGATCCAAGCGTGCCGAAAGCAGCGCTCGCTCGTGTGTTGGAAGCGCGCGCCGCGGCAGTTCGTCCGCGCGAAGTCCTCGCGGTGTTCACCAACCTCGACAAAGACGGCCGGACGTTGCTCTTCCGCATCCTCGAGCGTGCGCTCACCCCCGAGCGCGCGCCGCAACTGGTGCCATTGCTCGAGCATCCGGATGGCTGGGTGCGTCACCGCGCCGTCGAGCTGTTGTCGCGTTTTGGCTCCGACGAGGTCATCGAAGGCCTCGTCCGCGTCCTGCGCGACGAGAACCGCTCGGTGCGGCTCGCGGCAGTGCGGGGGCTCGAGGCGTTGAAGAGCCACAAGGCGATCCCCGCACTGGCGGGGGCGCTGCGCGACCCAGATCTGAAGGTGCAATCCGCGGCCATCGACGCCCTCGTCGGCTTCGGCGATGCGTCCGCCGTCCCGCACCTGCTGACAGTGCTCACCGACGAATCCGAACAAGCGCGGCGCGGCGCCGTCGAAGTTCTCAATGCGGTCGCGACGACCGCGGCGATTCAAGATCTCTTGCGCGCGCTCAACGATGCCGACTGGTGGGTGCGGGTGCGCGCTGCCGATGCGCTCGGCGCCTTGGGCGGCGACAAGGTCGTGGATGCCGTCCTCGGCTTGCTCGACGACCCCGAGGAGTTCATCCGGCGCTACGCCGTCGAGATCCTCATCACGATCCCGACGCCGCGCGCAGTGCCGCATTTGATCGGCTCGCTCGAGGACCTCGACTGGTGGGTGCGCGAACGCGCCATCGACGCCCTGGCCAAGATCGGTGATCCGCGTGCGGTCGAACCCCTGCTCGCGGTCATGAACCGGATTCCCGAGACTGTGCCGCTGGCGGCGCGCGCTCTCGGAAGCATCGGCGATCCGCGCGCCGTCGAGCCACTGTCGCAACTGGTGCACTCGGATCGTGCCGATGTGCGGCGCGAAGCCGTGGCGGCACTGCGCGCGCTCGCCGCCAAGGTCGAGCCCAGCCACAGTGCGGCGGCCAAGATCGCGGCCGCGATGCCGGCGCCGAAGAGCGAGCATGTGCCGTTCCGCGTCGAGGCGGGGCGCGGCGGGCGGGTCGCCGAGGGCACGCCGCGGGGCGTGCCGCTGCCGGGCTTGTCGCCCACGGCCGCACCCTCGCCGCCCCGCGTGGCCGCGCCGCTCCAGTTCGGCGACTTGCCCGCCGGCACGCGCCTCCTCGAGCGCTACCACGTGCAGCGGCGCGTCGGCACCGGTGGCTTCGGCACCGTGTACCTGGTGGTCGACAGCGCCGTGCAGGAGGAGATCATCCTCAAGGTGCTCAATCCGCAACTCTCGGTGGACGCGAACGCCATTCGCCGCTTCGTGCAAGAGCTCAAGCTGACGCGGCGCATCACGCACCGCAACGTCATCCGCATCCACGACTTTCTCGACCTGAACGGCGCGCATGCGGTGTCGATGGAGTACTTCCCCAGCCGCGATCTCGGCCACATCCTGGTGGAGGAAGGACCGATGCGCCCGGAGCGCGCGCTGCGTCTGGTGGCTCAGGTCTGCCAGGGCTTGGCGGCCGCGCATGAGGTCGGCGTCATCCATCGCGACATCAAGCCCGCCAACATTCTGGTCGGCGAAGGGGACATGGCGAAGATCGTCGATTTCGGACTCGCTGCGGCGCAGCAGACGGTCGGGCCGCGACTCACCCGCGAAGGCTATCTCATCGGCACACCGGAGTACATGGCGCCCGAGCTCATCCAGAACGAGCCGTTCGATCATCGCTCCGACATCTACTCGATCGGCATCATGATGTACGAGATGCTCTCCGGCCAGCGCCCCTACACGGGCGACACGCCGGTCAAGATCCTGTTTCAACATCTCGAGGGCAACGCTGAACCCCTGGCCATGTTCGTGCCGACGCTTCGACCCAGCCTGGCGGCTCTGGTCATGCGCACCATGGCGCGCCAAGTCGCCGCACGGCCGCGCGACACACGCGAGCTCGGTGCGCTCGTCCACGCCGAGCTACGGGCCATGGGCGTCAATGTGGAGGGCGACTGATGGCGCGCATCGATGCCATCCTGCAAGCCGGCCGCGAGCTGGGCGGCTCGGACATCCATCTCACGGTCGGGT
>DASRJO010000183.1:0-13648 GCA_035649435.1 Candidatus Krumholzibacteriia bacterium
GCGGCTCGACGACGTGCGCGAGGTCCGCAGCATGCCCGGCGTGCTGCGGTGGCTTGGACGGGCAGCATTGCGCCGCGCCGAGCGCCGCGGCCGCCACCGCTTGGACTGGATCGCGGCACGTGGCTTCGAGCCGGCGCGCGAATTGGCGCCGCTCGTGCAGTGCCAGTGGATGCGCTCGGAGATGGCAGCGTCCGATCATGCCCCCATCGGCTGCGGCCTGCGCCTCCGGTCTGCTCAATGAGCGAATTGGCGCTTCGGTACGGCGCTGCGCGCGTGTAGCGCCAAAGCGCGCAACTGCGAGCGAGACAATGTGTCGCGGCGACGGGGAAAACGGTCCCGTCCTTGCCGCACTGGCGTCCATGCCGCTATCATTGAAACACCCCCGCGAGGATTCATCGCCCCGTTAGTGCACAACCAAGCCCCCAATCGTACGGACCATTGGTTCCGTCGCCCGATCCATCTCCGATTGGAGATCTGGCGTGCTGCGAACACGTGCAGGGCAACTGCCCTGGCTTGTGGTTTTGCTTTGGCTCCAACCTCCATTGCCTGCGCACGCCGTTCGCGCCGAGACACAGCAGAACGAGCTCGAAGTCCGTCGCACCGATCCGGCCAGCATTCGTACTCCCGCGGGCCAAGCGGTTTCGCTGCGAGGCGATGTGCGCTTCGACGATCTGCAAGGCGCCGGCGAGTGGCGCGTGCGCTGGAACGAGCTCACGCGCACGCCGCATCGCGCGTACGGTACGCGTGCCCCAGTCACGACGCAAGCCAGCCCCGGGGTGCTGCTCACGGCAGAGATCGAATCCCTGTCCGAGACGTTCGTGCGCGCACATCGCGATCTGCTGAGCGTCGGTTGGGACGAATTGTCACCCACGTTCGTGGGTTGGAAGGGCGGACGTTGGGTCGTGACCCTGCAGCAACTTGGCCGGGGGCTGGAGGTCGTGGGGGGAAGAGTGGACCTGCGCTTCTCGGCGCAGGGCGAGCTGTTCCTCTTCGGCGCCGATGCGTACCCAGTTCCCCCGACGTGGGCGGTGGCGGACATCGGCGACGGGGGGGCGATCGCCGCAGCGCTGCGAGACATGCCAGCCGGAACGCTGCCCCACGCTGGCTCCGTCACACGCGTGTTCTTGCCGATGCTGGCGCGCGAGCTCGTCGCGGGATGGCGCAAAGCCAGCGACTCCGATCGCGTCGGGCCGGAGGATCTGCGCGTGCGGCCGGCGTACCGGCTGCGGTTGAAGACCGTCGACCCACCCGGGGATTGGGAAACCTACGTCGATGCGGAAACCGGTGTGGTGCTGTGGCGCGTCAACCACGTGCGCTTCGCCAACGCGGCAGGAACCTTGAGCGGGTCCATACATCCGCATGTCGGAACGGCGGCGCCGGTCACGTCGCCATTCCGCGATGCCGAGATCCTCGCCGGTGCGCCAGTGGACAACGTCGAGGCCTTCGACTTCGAGGGCGCGCTGGAAGGGTGGAGTGCACCATCCCCGTGGGCGCTATCGGGCGAATCGGTGCACGGCGGCACGCGGGCTTGGAGCGACAGTCCGGGCGTGAACTACGCCGACAATCGCAATCTCGCCCTCTTGTCGCCGAAGATCGACGTGCGCAACATCGATGCGCCGGCGCTCCTGTTCTGGGTGCGGGTCGAGCTCGAGGATACGTGGGACTTCCTCTACGTCGAGGCTTCCGCCGACAACGGCGTCACCTGGAGCACGCTCATGGGCATGAGCGGCAACGCGGCTTGGCACGAGGAGCTCATCAGTCTTTCCGCCTTCGCCGGCACCAACAACTTGCGTGTCCGCTTTCGTTTGTCGAGTGACGGTGCCGCGAACGCGGCTGGCTGCTGGATCGACGACGTCGTCATCGCCCGGCTCGGATCCACCGTCACCGGCGCCTCGGGTAATTTCGCCGTCACCTCCACGGGCACCGACTCGACCCTGGTGACCAGGATGCGCGGCCCGAGCGCGCAAGTGTGGAACCGGTACGCGGGCGGGACCTCAGCCAGCATGAGCGTGCAGGCGGTGAACGGTACCGAGAATCTGTTCTGGAGTGGCGCCAACTCGCGCGCCAACGAGCGCGACGCCTTCTATGGTGTCACCGCGGCGCATGCTCGTCTGCGCGCCATCGAGCCCGGATTCACCGCGCTCGAATTCCCCTTCCCCGTCTTCGTCGGCATCCCGTTCTGCAACGCCTACTATGCCGGCTGGCAGATCGTCATGGGCTCGGGCAGCGCGGGATGCGCCGACCTCGGGCTGTGGACGTCGGTCGTGGCGCACGAGTACGGCCATGCGATCACCGACCATGTTTATGGCGCGGCCGGGGATCCCCCAAGCGACATGCACGAAGCATTCTCCGATTACTTCGCCGCCACGATCAGCAACGACCCGCGCGTTGGCGACGGCGTAATGGGACCGGGCACGATGTTCCGCACCATCGACAATCAGCTGCGCACACCCGAGGACGTCTCGGGGGAGGTGCACATCGACGGCACCATTCTCGGCGGCGCCCTTTGGGACCTGCGAAGGATCTTGGCGCCGAATGTGGAGCTGGCGGATTCACTGTTCCACTTCGCGCGTTACGGGGCACCGAAGACGTTCGAGGACTACTACCTCGAACTGTTGACGGTCGACGATGACGATGCGGACTTGGGTGATGGGACGCCGCACATCGACGCCATTCGTTCCTCCTTCGGCCGTCACGGCATCGGCAGCGGCCCCGAATTCGAACACGTGTTCGTCGCGGTGGAAGACGACGCCAACGACAACGCCCGCCTCGACCCCGGCGAACAGGCGACCCTGTGGCTCACCTTGCGCAACTATGGCGGGGAGGAAACGGGCGTCTACGCCACGATCTCCACCCAGACACCCGGTGTGAGTGTCCTGATCGACAGCGTTCAAGTCGGTGACGTCCCATCCGGTTCCGTCGGCGTGCCGGTCGGGGCTTCGACTGGGTTCACCGTCCACGTGGATGCGAGCGTCGACGTCGGCACGGCCATCGTCTTCGATCTCGACATCCACTCGCGGCTCGGGTCGAACCGCGACCGCTTCATGCTGCCCGTCGGTTGGGTTCCAGTGTTGCTCGTGGACGACGATCGCACCGTCAATTTCGAGACCTGGTTCACCAGCAGCCTCGAGCGCTTGCATTGCGATTATTTGCGCTGGGAGCCGGGCATCCTCGGCAGTCCCACGGCGGAAGAGATGTCGACGTATCGGGCCGTGGTCTGGTTCACCGGCAACGACCGTCGCAACACCCTCACACCTGCCGATCAAGCCGAGCTCGCGGTCTACCTGGGAGCCGGTGGCGAGCTGTTCCTGACCGGCGAAGACATCGGCGAAGATCTCTGGAAGGGCACGGGTGGCGTGGCGACCCCAGCCGACAAGGCTTTCTACGAGAATTGGCTGCGTGCCAAGGTCAACGTCGAAAGCGAAGGCGCACCTTCGGTGTCGGGTCTCGCGGGCGACCCGGTGAGCCACGGCCTCGCCATGACGCTGAACGGCACGACCAGCGCCAACAATCTCAACAGCTGCTCCTCGCTGCTGCCGTTCAATGGTTCGGTCGAGGCCATGCGCTACGCCAACGGACGCGTCGCGGCATTGCGCTACGAAGGCGCCTACAAGCTGCTCTACTGCGGCTTCGGCTTCGAAGGCGTGACCACCGCGACGCAGCGCGACACGTTGATGGCGCGGACGCTGCGCTGGCTCATGCCGCCGGAGTCGACGCCGCCGAGCGTGACCGTGGTGCGCCCGAACGGCGGCGAGGTGCTTCCGGCGGGGGCGTCGTACGACATCGAGTGGACTGCGCACGACGCGGTGGACGTGACGGCGGTCGACATCTCGATCTCCATGGACGGCGGGCAGAATTGGATCGCAGTGGCCACCGGCATCGCCAACACGCATTCCTTCACCTGGATCGTGCCCGAGACGAACGCCACTTCGTGCAGGGTGCGCATCCAAGCCTGTGATCCGTCGGGGAACTGGGGGAGCGATGCGAGCAACTCGCCGTTCGCGATCGCAGTTCCGACCGACACGACGGACGATTTGCGCTTGCCCAGCCGTTTCGCCCTGCGCGGAGCGGTGCCGAATCCTTTCAATCCCGCCACCGCGCTGCACTTCGATCTGGCGCGCGCGTCGCGTGTTTGGCTGCGCATCGTCGGCGTCGACGGTCGCAGCGTCCGAACCCTGCTGGATGGCGAATGGCTGCCTGCCGGAAGGTTCCAGCGCGGGTGGAACGGCCGCGACAACGGCGGCCAGTCGGTGGCTTCGGGTGTCTACTTCGTCCAGTTCCGCGCCGGCGACTTCACCGCCGCGCGCAAGATTCATCTGCTGCGCTGATTCAAGGGCGTGTGGACGCCCGCAGTCTGCCATGCCGGCGCCGGCTCGCGGGCCCGGTCTCGGCACGCGCCGTGCTCTCCGTACCGTTCTCCTCCGACGGCTTGCTTGCACGAGGGACACGACTCGGAACGGAGTCCCTTCTGCAAGAGAGGTTTGTTGCAGCGCAAACAAACTGGGTGCTACGGTACCCGGTCGTCTGGAAACCGAATCGGGAGATCGGACGATGAAAACGAATCCCCTTTGGGTCGGCCTGCTCCTCGTTCTATCTTTCTCCGACGGCGCGGCGGATGAAGCGCGCGTCCTGAGGCTCGGACATTTTCCCAACATGACGCACGCGCAGGCCTTGATTGCACGAGCGAGCGGACAGTTCGAGCAAAAAATCGGCGTGCCCATCGAGTGGACCTCGTTCAATGCCGGGCCGACGGCGATCGAAGCCCTCTTCGCCGACGCCGTCGACGCCACCTTTGTCGGCCCGAATCCCACCATCAACGGCTACATCAAGTCGAAAGGCTCGAAGTTCGTCATTGTCGCCGGGAGCGCCAGCGGTGGTGCAGGGCTCGTGGTGCGCCGCGATGCCGGCATCCGCACGGAGCGGGATTTCCACGGCAAGATCATCGCCACCCCGCAGTTGGGAAACACACAGGACGTGGCGGCGCGCGTTTGGTTTCTTGGGCGGGGCTACAAGACGAGGGAAAAGGGCGGGAGCCTGACGGTGATCTCATTGGCGAATCCCGACCAGCTCACGATGATGCAGAAGAAGGAGATTCATGGCGCCTGGACGGTGGAGCCCTGGCTGTCGCGCCTCGAGTTCGAGGGCAATGGGGTCCTGTATCTGGACGAGAAGACGCTCTGGCCGCAGGGGCAACATGTCACCACGCACCTGGTGGTGCGCAAGGCCTTCTTGGCCAGCAACCCCGAGCTGATCAAGAACCTCCTCCGGGCGCTGGTGGAAGTGACGCAGACAATCAACGCCGACAAGGCCGACGCGACCCAAGTCGTGAACGCCGAGCTGAAGAAGCTGACGGGCAAAGCGCTCGCCGATCGTGTCATCGATCAGGCGATGCAGCGGGTGGAGTTCACCTGGGACCCGATCCGTGCGTCACTGTACGGCGCGGCGGATGCAGCGCGAGAAATCGGGTTCCTCCGCACCGAACCGAATCTGCAGGGAATCTATTCGCTCGGCTTCTTGAACCAGGTGCTCGAAGAAAAAGGACTTCCTCTCGTCGCGCCATGAGCGCGTGCGAATTTCGCCTTGCAACCCAGAACGAGTGTGCCATGGCAGCGCCGGTGAAACTGAGTTTGACGCAGGTGACGAAGACCTTCGACGGCGGCGGCCAGAAGGTGGAAGCGCTCCGGCCCGTCGATCTCGAGGTCCGGGAAGGCGAGTACGTCGTCCTGTTCGGTCCCTCCGGCTGCGGCAAGTCCACTCTGCTCAACATGATCGCGGGGTTCGAAGCGCCGACCTCGGGAACCATCAGCCTGGAAGGCCGGGGGGTCACGCGGCCCGGAAGCGACCGGCTGATGATGTTTCAAGAGCATGCGCTGTTTCCCTGGCTCAGCGTCATCGACAACGTGCAGTACGGGCTGCTGTGGCAGCCAGGACTGCGCTTTCGAAGGGGGCGGCGGCGGCAAAAGGCGCTGCAGCTCCTGGCGCTCGTGCACTTGGAAGACTTCGCCGATTCGCCCATCCACGAGCTGTCCGGCGGCATGAAACAGCGTGCGGCGCTGGCGCGCGCATTGGCGCCCGATCCGAAGGTGCTGCTGATCGACGAGCCATTCCCGGCGCTCGATGCATTGGTGCGCGCCAAGCTCTACGACGAGCTGCAGGACATCCTCGTGCGCACGCGCAAGACCATCGTTTCCGTCACGCACGATCCGCGTGAAGCGGCGTGCCTGGGGGATCGAGTCGTCGTGTTCACCGACCGGCCGGGCAGGATCAAGACCGAAATCCAAGTCGATCTGCCGCGTCCGCGCGACATCAACGATCCGCGCGTGGCGGCCCATGCCACCCGGATCGCGGCGGAATTGAAGGAAGAAACGGCATGAGACACAATTCGGAGCCGAAGTACGGCCGCTACGTTTTTGGTTTCTATCTGCTGCTGTTCGCCGTTTGGCAGCTCCTGTTCAGCTTGCGCCTCATTCCCGATTACTTGTTTCCTTCGCCGTTGCAAGTGACGAGGCGGCTGTGGGAGCTGGGCAAGGACGGCCTGCTCTGGCCCAGCATCCAGGCGACTCTCGTGCGCATGGCCATCGGCTTCGCCATCGCCGCAGGAATCGGGCTCTTCATCGGCGTGTTCATGGGAATGAGCCGGGTGGTGAACCGCTGCTTGCAGTCCCTGTTCCTGGGTCTGCAGACCCTGCCGACGGCCGGTTGGGTGCCGATCTCCTTGCTGCTCTTCGGGCTGAGCGACCGCGGCATCTATTTCGTCATCATCATGAGCTCCGTGGCCGCGGTCGCCATCGCGACCTCCGACGGCATCCTGCACATTCAACCGATCTATCTGCGGGCGGCGCGCACGCTCGGCACACCCGCGTACGCCATGCCCTTCTCTGTCATCCTGCCGGCAGCCGCTCCGAGCATCGTCACGGGGATCAAGCTCGGCTGGACTCTGGGCTGGCACGGCGCGGTCTCGGCCGAATTGATCAAGTCGAGCATTGGGCTGGGTTATCTGCTCTACATGGGACGCGAGCTGAACGACGCCGCACAAGTCCTCGGGATCATGGTGCTGACCATTCTCTTCGGTTTGCTGCTGGACCGGTTCCTCTTCGGTCTGATCGAACAGCGCATCCGGCGCCGTTGGGGTCTGGTGAGCACCACCTAGACCATCGTGCGCTGGAGCATCCACACCTGTCGCATGCTACGCTGCGGACGATGAAACCGCTCGATCCCAATGCCGCCGCCGCCCCCGATTCGGGCATCTTCGGTCTATCGGACCCGCCGGAGGACGCGCGTGTCGTCCTCGTGCCCGTGCCGTGGGAGGCAACGACCTCCTACGGCGGGGGTACGGTCGACGGGCCGCGTGCGATCCTGCAAGCCAGCCGGCAGGTGGATCTTTTCGACATCGAAACCGGACGTCCGTACGTCGCCGGGATCGCCCTGCTGCCGGAACTGGCCGACGTGCGGCGCTGGAACGACGCGGCGCAGCACGCGGTGCGCACGATCCTGGCGGACGATTCAGCTGCGAACGCCGACTTGCGCACACAGGTCGACGAGCTGTCGGAGCGCATGAACGCGCACGTGCAGTCGACGGTTCAACGCTGGCTCGACGCCGGCAAGCTCGTCGGCGTGGTGGGCGGAGACCACTCGGTCGCCTTCGGGGCGATTGCCGCACATGCCGCGCGCTATCCCGGCCTCGGCATCCTGCACTTCGACGCCCACGCCGATCTGCGCCGTGCCTACTCGGGCTTCGAGTGGTCGCACGCGTCGATCATGGAGAACGTCGTGCGCCGCGTTCCGGCTGTATCGAAACTGGTGCAGGTCGGCATCCGCGATCTTTGCGAAGAGGAACACGAGCGCATCGCGGCTTCCCTGGGTCGGGTGCGCACTTTCTACGATGCCGAGCTGGCGCGGGAGCGTTTTGGCGGCGTTTCGTGGGCGCAACAAGTGGAGCGCATGCTGGAGGATCTGCCGCGCGAGATCTACGTGTCTTTCGACATCGACGGGCTCGATCCGGTGCTCTGCCCGCACACGGGGACGCCCGTCCCCGGCGGATTGTCGTTCCAGGAAGCCTGCTACGTGCTATCGGCCCTCGTCGCGAGCGGACGCCGGATCGTGGGCTTCGATCTCGTCGAGGTGGCGCCCGCAGCCGACGGATCGGAGTGGGATGGCAACGTGGCCGCGCGCCTGCTCTACAAGCTCATCGGCTGGGCGTTGCGCTCGCAGAATCCCTGACCTGCGATCAAGCGTGGTAAAGGCTCGTGCCCTTCGGCTCCCGATGCGACACGTGTGTCTCGTGCGCCGCGCGCACCACGGCCATGGCGACTTCCTTCGTCACTTGCCGGTTGAGCACGCTCGGTATGATGTAATCGGCAGCGATCTCCGCCTTCGGGACGGCGGCTGCGATCGCCTCGGCCGCAGCGTGCAACATCTCCTGGTTGATCGTGTTCGCCCGCGCGTCGAGCGCGCCTGCGGAAGATCCCGGGGAACGCCTACCGCGCCAGGACGATCTTGCGCACGTCGTGATCGCGCGGGGTGGTGAGATGGAGGAGGTAGAGGCCGGATGGCGCCTCGCGTCCGCTGTCGTCGAGCCCGTCCCAGCTCACGGCATGCTCGATGCCGCCCTGCCGGTCGCCGTCGACGAGCACGCGCACCAGCCTGCCCTTGATGTCGAAGACTTTGACGTGGACGCGTGTGTCGCGGTCGAGGCCGAACCGAATCTCAGTGCGCGGATTGAACGGATTCGGGTGCACGGACTGGAACGCAGAGCGGCCGGGGATCAGGCCATCCATGTCGCCGGCGCCCGAAGGCGAGTCGCGCAGCAGGATTCGCGCGTCGAAGGGCGGTACGATCTCCGTCGTGATGGCCTTGCCATCGAAGACGTCGGATTGCGGCACCAAGAGCCGGTGCAGCGTCGTTCCCAAGGACACGCTCCGCGTCGTGAACGTGTAGTTGAGCAGCACGGTGCCGCGCTCGAAATCTCGCCGGAAGAGCGCGGTGTCGCCCGTGCGCAGCGAGACGTCGTCCATCCATGCGCTGCCCGCCGCAGAGAAGAGAAAATCCAGTCCCACTGCAGCCGTGCCCTTGGAGCGAAAGGAAGTTTCGAACCGGGTCCACTGCGGTTGCAGGCGGAATCGTCGTGGACCCCAGCAGGTTTGGTCGGGGCATGCTTCGCCGTACAGCTGCACCACGAGCTCACCCTGACCTCGGGCCCAGAACGACAGCGTGTAGTCCTGATGCGCGACGAGCTGCACCGGCTGCTGCCAGACCTTGTAGGTTCCCTTGGATTGCTGGGGCAGCACGTCGATCCGCAGCGAAGTGGGTGCGGAATGGTAGGTGTTGGTGACAGCCTGGGCGGTGCCCAGCGCACCGAAGCCATAGTGCTGCCAGGCTGAGGTTCCGCCGCCGAAGTTGCCGTTGCGCAGCAACTCCGCTCCTTGCGGCGAGAGCAACCGCACTGCCGGTCCGAGGGGGCGACCCAAATAGCCCTTGCCGCGCCCGGCGTGATCGTACTCGGGTTCCCACCACAAATTGGCGTTGCCGCTGTGGCCGGCGTCGAGGCTGTAATAGCCGGAACCCATCATGCTGGACACGAGCGTAAAGCGTAGCTTGCGTTCGAAGCCGGGGCTGCGCGCTGGCGACCAGCGGTCACCGAAGTGCTCGACGTTGAGGATCGAAAGCGAGTAGGGATCGGTGCGGAAAGGCGCGGCAAGATAGCCCACTGTGGCATCGAACATTTCCCGGTTCCAGTTGTAGCCGTACGGATTGTCGAAGTCCACGTCGGCATGTCCCGACGGGAAGTATTCGTAGAGCGTGCCGTTCAGCCACTCGAAGTAGTCGCTGGCGCCGTTCGAGATCATGGCGAGAGGCCGGGAGCGCTGCGGCTCGATCGCATCGAAGCGTTGGCGCAGCAGTGTGGCGATGGATGTCAGGCCCTCGCGCCACAGTGAATCCAGCTTCTCCGGGGAGTCCATGATGCCGTCGCAGCCGCGTGGATTCCGCCATGGACTGCAATCCGAGTCGAGCCGGCGGTCGTTCTGCTGCCAAGAAATCTGCTGCCAGAAATTGTCCAAGTACACTCCATCCAACTGAGGGCGTTCGAGAACGTAGCCCGCGACGTACGACACCCAGAGGTCGCGCCAGCGCCCCAAAGAGCCGCCGGGCGCGAGCGACGTCACGTTCACCATCCCGGTCCCGCGCCAGTCGGAAGCGATCTTGCCGTTGGTGTCGTACCACCAGAGGTCGAACGCCTGCACATAAGCCGTGAGGATCTCCTGGCCGTGCGTTGTCGGCACTCGGGGCAACGCATAGGCGAGGAAGTAGACGAAGATCTTGATGTTCGGATTCAGAGCCCGAAGTTGTTCGAGCTGTGCCGGGGTCCATGCGTCACTGAGAACGACCACATCCCATTTCGCCAGCCCACGGATGGCAGCCTCGTCGACCGTGCTCGGCAAATAGATGTTGGCCAGATGTGGATACGGGAGATCTTCTGCGGGGCTGGCGGTTCCGGGGCGCATCCCGTCCGCGACGAGGAGGCCGGCCAAGCACATCGCGGGCAGGATCCCAAACCATGGCAAATGACGGCGGCGCAGTGAGTCCCCCCCTCGGTCGGCCGACCCATCCGTGTCGTCGAAGCGCGGGATTGTACACCGTGTGTCAAGCCGAGCGCAGGACCGCGACCAGCGCGCACCTTCGGGCCCCGGGACTTTGGGCTATCCACTCGGGCGCCCCGACATGACTTGGCGAACGAGGAGCGGCGGCGCCTTTGTCCGCGCGCATCCGCTCGTCTATCCTTCGCGCAAACGGCTGAGAATCACGCGGGCAAACGCGCGAAGGATCCGGTCGACATCGGGGAGTGCGGATGCAGGCCAAGGGCGCGAGTCAGGCCGCCATGTTCACGCCGGTGGCGGATTTCTTTTGCGTCGGCGGAGCGTCGATCCTGGTCGCGCTCTGGGTGCTCGCGGCCGGGGTGCGCTTGCCGGCGCAGGCTCATTGGCTGATGCACCTCACGAACTTTGCCATCAACGCGCCGCATTTCTTGGTTTCGTACCGATTGCTCTACGGCTCTCCGCGGCGCCGGAGTGACTACCGCGCCGTGTCCGTGTATGTCCCGGCGGCGTTGGCCGTGTATCTAGTCTTCGCGCTCGCGATCTGCACACACACCCCGCAGTTCTTGGGGGCGATGATCGGCGTCGGGACTCTTCTGTTGGCCTGGCATTACACCGGACAAGCGTACGGCATGATCGCGTCCTTCGCCTTCCTCGCCGGTCTGTGCTTGAGCGCCACCGAACGGCGTCTCCTGCGGGCCAATCTGTATGGCTTACTGGCATGGCATGTCGGTTGGGCACTCGTCGCGCAGCGCGACATTTTCAACCCCACGAGCGGCGGCAGCACGCTGCTGGCGCAGGCGACCGCCGCAGGCATCTATCGCTGGATGACGCTCGCCGCACTCGCGTTGAGCGTGTGCGGACTCACGGCGCTGGGGATGATGGTGCGCCGCACCCGGCGTTTGCCGTCACTGCGGATGGTGGCGCCCTGGGTGGCGATCCATCTCTGGTACGTGCTGCTCTATCGCGAGCCGGCGGCGATCTTCTGGGCGCAGAATGCGCACGCGCTGCAATATCTGTTGTTTCCCATGCGAGTGGAAATGAACCGCTTCCAGGGTGAAACGGCCAATCCGGAGCGCCTTGGGAAACACATGCTCGCCTTCTACCTCGGGACGGTGGTCCTGGGTCTGATCGTGATGCAATTGATGCCGGAGTTCTTGCAGCTCGGCATCCAGCGCCTTGGGTATGGAAGCCTGCCGGTCCAGCTCGGGATCGTGGCCTTCGTCAACATCCACCACTACTTCATCGACAATTTCATCTGGAAGTTGCGTAACCCGGTGGTGCGGCGTGAGCTCTTCGCGCACGTGCCGTCGCCTGCGAGCTGAGCGCGAGTGGGAGCGCGGTTTGAACACGCTGTCAACGCTGTGGACGAAAACTGTCGCTTCCGTCGGCACTTCATGTCGGTGCTTTCGTGGAAACTCAAGGAAATAGACCAGCTTCTCGGCTGGCATGAAGTTTCCTTCTTGTCGATCGAGCGAGTCGCGCGCCTCACGTGCACCGGGCAACCGGCACCGACTCCTGCACTCGAGGAGGTGGAGGAAAAGGTCGCCCGGCGCGATGCTCCACGTTTTCCTCCACGAGCGTGATGTGATCCGCCGGAGGTCCGTCAATCGTGATCGTGGGTGTCTCACTCACGAAAGTCCGGGGGTTGGACTGCTCCACGTTTTCCGACACAAGAGCTCAGCGGTTGGGGCGAGCACCGTCAATCGAAATCCATTCGTGCAGTCACTCCACGTTTTCCGACGCTAGAGCCCAATGGGTTGCGGGTCGTCACACGGTGTACGCGAGCTCGTGCCGCTCGGGTTGGAACCAACCGGCCTCGGCCAGGGGTTCGAAGGCGTTGCACCAGGTGATTTCCCCTTCGTAGACGTGGATGGTCACGGCCGGTGTGTCGAAGGGGTTGTCGATGGAATGGTACTCGTGGGGTGGGATGAGCGCGCCGGCGGCGCCAATGCCCGAGACCACCGATTGGCATTCACGGAAGCAGATTCGCCCCGAATCCTCGGCCTCGCGCTCGAAAGAACGGACGCGGATCTTGCCGCCGTAGACGCACTCGACGCACCAATGGCCGGCGTGGTCGTGCAACGGCGTGCCTTGCCCTGGGGCCCAGACCATGACCACGACGCTGAAACGACCCTTGGGGTCCTTGTACAAACATCGCCGGGCGTACCCCGTGGTCACGGGTTGCAGGAAGGCCGCCGGCACAGCGACCTGCGACAACTCCTGCATGAGGACATTCTTCACGCCGGCGCAAATTGCGGCTGCATCGGGCGCGGCCGTGGCCGCCCCGAGTCGGTTCAGCATCGTGGCCAGCTCGGCTTGGGAGTTCGATTCGTGGCTCACGATTCCTCCGAGATGTGGACCTTGCTGTCGTCGAGATTATCACACGTGTTCTGCGCCGCGACAGAGCAGGGGACGGATCCGACCGACTCAGCCGTGTGGTCCGGCAGATCCCGCGTGTGGTTCCCGCGGGTGCACACCGCAACCGGGGCGCGGAGCCTCGGAAAGCTCGAGCAGGACGCCGCCGAGAGCCTTCGGATGCACGAAGGCGATGCGCTTGCCATGGGCCCCGATCCGCGGCGTGGAATCGATCAACTGCATGCCGAGGGCGGCGAGCGTCGCGAGCGCCCGGTCGATGTCGGGCACGGACAGGCACAGATGATGGATGCCACCCCCGCGCTTGGCGAGCCAGGCGGAGATCGGACTGTCAGGCGCCGTCGGGCAGAGCAACTCGATCTGAGATTCCCCGGCTTGGAAAAACGCCGTGCGCACTTTCTGCTCCGGAACTTCCTCGACCGAGCTCGGGCCCACGCCGAAGAGCGCGGTGTACACCTGAATCGCCGCCTCCAGATCGGGAACGGCGATGCCGATGTGGTCGATCTTCTGGATCTTCTCGGGCATCCCATCTCCAGTACCGGTGTCCGGCGCACGGTGGCGAGGGTGTTCGGCCGTGTTCCGACGGGACGATTCTCTATGAGGTTGGAGTATGCCAGGATCTGGTGATCGGCTCCAAGCCCTGGCTATCGATTCCTTCAGCAGGTCGCGCACGCTCGCCC
>DASRJO010000184.1:0-2323 GCA_035649435.1 Candidatus Krumholzibacteriia bacterium
GACCCGGCTCACGCCGACCAGCATGGTCAGGGTCACGGCGACCGCCAGGATGTAGACCTTCGTGCCCTGGCCCGATTGCGTGCGCGCCAGCAGTGCGCCGAGCGTGAGGTAGACGATCGCCGACATCATGGAGTGGCCGGATGGAAAGCTTGCCGTGTAGACCTCGGCGCCATGCGGCACCAGCTCGGGCCGCGGCCGCGCGTAGGCCCACTTCATGGTTTGGCTGAGAAGCACGCCGCTGGAAACGGCAACGAGCACCGTCAACGCCGCAAAGCCCTTGCGGGTCATGACCAGAAAGCCGCCCACAGCCAGCACCACGAGGATCAGCACGCCGGTGCTGCCGAGGGCAGTGAAATCGCGCATCATCTCCTCGACCCATCGGGGGCCGATGGGATCGGCGAGGTTGCCGGGAGTGCGCAGCGCCAGCAGGATCCTCTCGTCGAAGCCGCGCGTGCCGCCTTCGCCGACCGCATCCGCCAGCTTGGCAAAGGCATAGAGCGCGGCTGCCGCGGCAATGACGGTGAGAAGCGTCACCCGCTCGATGCGGGTGACTTGATCGATGAGCGCCCTTGCGTGCGATTGCTCGCGCAATCTCTGGAGCAGTGTTGGCAACCTCGGCATCAGCCGATCATTGGCCAGGCGTCGGTCGGGGTCAACGTCGGCGTGGCCGGCTGCTGACTTTGCGATCCTCTAGGTCTCGCAGATCGGCTCGATGAACAACTCCCCATCGCAGTGAACGAGCCGATAGCTCTCGGGAGAATTCAGCGCTTCGAGCAGGGCGCCGATGATGCCGGCGTGGGCAAGCTCATCGCCGCCGCGGCGGTCCGGTGTCGGTGTGGAGGAAGGCCCGGCGGCAACGTGAGGCGTCATGGCTTTTGCTCCTTGCTCGGGTCGATGCAATCACCCTATCGGGTTTGCGCCCCTCGCACTGTTTCGCCAGGAACAGCCGCGCCGTTCTCGCAACCGTTCGAGCACGCCCGAGCGTTAGAGAGCCACATCGTCATCCGGCGGCAACCCGGCCTCAATCGAGCGCACGGGGCATGTAGCAGCGGCAGATGCACTCTTACGGTGTCCCAAACGATCCGGGCGGCGACGTTGTGGTACTCGTGGCGGAAGGTATTGCCGATGCCGGCAACATCGCTCCAAGGAATCTGGGGGTGCTTACCTTTGACCTCATCGGGAATGTGACGTGAGGCTTCGGAGATCACCTCAATGCACCGCTCGACCGCTCGTTGAGTCTTTTGGTCAGAAGAGTATTGCTCGAATGACATACCCTGGACATAGGCCTCTGCCTGCTCGATGTAGTCCAGCATCTCCTCGACGATGAGTTGGAGAGGTCGTGCCATCAGAGCACATTGATCGCGTCCCTTAGAACGCGGCGTAGGCGATGGGGCCGGAAACCATCTCGGGTCGCTATGTGCACTTCGAGGCCCGTCAGACCTTTCAACAGACGTTCGACGCGCACCAAATCGTAGAGGGTGAACGGGCGGTCGGATGCATACTCGATCAGGACGTCGAGATCGCTATCCTGACGTTCGTCGCCGCGAACCCTCGAACCGAATAGAGCAAGGGAAGTCACGCCCTGCTCACGGATTTCGCTCGCATGCGCTTTCAACTCCGCCACGATCGCGGCTCGGTGCGTCAGCGGCCGACGCCTTCTTGTGGGCCCTTGGTCGATTGCATCGGTCATCGCTCTAGCGTATCGCAAAATTCAGTGCCAATGCCAAGCTAGGTCCTCCCACGACGCCAGGGGTCACACCAGGAGATTTTCTCGACGAGCTCCACCAGTGATGAACGGCTTGACGGAAATCCACCGACGCCCTGTGATGCGACGAGGTCGATACCACGAGGACCCCGATGAAGAACCGCATGGTCAAGCTGGCACGCCGGCCGAAGGCATGGTGACGCGCGAGGACTTCTCGATCGAGGACGGCCCCCTACCGGAGCCGGGCCCGGGCGAGCTCTACACCGGCGGCAACCACGGCAAGCTGGTGCTGAAGGTTTAGATGCTGCGCACCGGCGTCACGCTATACTTTGTCCGCCACGGCGAGACGGATTGGAATCGCGCCCAGCGCTATCAAGGGCAGCGCGACATTCCTCTCAACGCCACCGGCCGCGCCCAGGCCGGCCGCAACGGCCGCGCGTTGGCGCTGGCGCTCGGCGGCAACGCCGGCGCACTCGACTACGTGGCGAGCCCCCTGGTGCGCGCACGCGAGACCATGGAGATCATGCGCCGCGAGATCGGGCTTGCTCGCGACGGCTACCGTAGCGACGACAGGCTCCGCGAGATCCACTATGGGCACTGGGAGGGCGAGCTGTGGGG
>DASRJO010000185.1:0-7525 GCA_035649435.1 Candidatus Krumholzibacteriia bacterium
GGCCCGAATCTGGGTGAGATGGCCGCGAACAGCCTGAGCCTGGGTGAGTTGGCGCATTCCCGGGGCCTGGATTGAAAATCTGTCCCACTCGCGCCCGCGTGCTGGAACGAGCATGCAAAGGTCGCTAATCTTTCAGATAGCTTCTCATCGTCGCGACATGAAATGGACTGGTTCGCCATGCGGCATGGATGCCGGCATCGGGGCTCCACCTTCTCGGGCTCTCATCTGATCCGCGCTTTCCTCGGCGTTGTCGCCCTCGCGGCTTCCGCGCGGGCCGATGCCTTGCAGCTGTTCGATCTCGAGCGCACCACCGGCGACAAGCCACAATCCAAGCTCTTCCATGCCAGCGGCAGCGACTGGGCCGTTCTTGCCGGTCCTGCGGGGCTAGCGATCTTCCAGCGCGTGGATGACGCCTGGGAGCAGAACACCATCCTCGGCGGCATGGGCAGGGCGGACGTCAAGCTGAGCGGCGACGAGATCCACGTTCTCGTCTCTAGCTCCCAGCCGATGCTGCATCATCTCGCATTCGATGAGCTTCGCAACGTCTGGGTCGCACGCGCCGGCTCACCCCAGCCGGTGCCCAAGGTCCATGCGTCCGAGACAATGGTTCTCGAGCGCGACTCGCGCGACAGGCTCTGGTTCACCGCCGAAGGGGACCACGACATCCAGGTGTATTACACGTCCACGGCCGCCATCGATACCTGGTCGACGGCGGCTCTCGTACTCGAGTCTGGTGTCGACGACGACGACATCGCCTCGATCATCGCCTTCGGCGGCGACAAGATCGGAGTGTTCTGGTCCGACCAGATTCGCGATGCCTTCGGATTCCGCTTCCATCGCGATGGCGATCCGCCCGAAGTCTGGAGTGCCATCGAGACGGTTTATCCCGGACCTGGTCACGCGGACGATCACATCCACCTCGCCCACGACTCGCGGGGGCGGGTGTTCGCCATCACCAAGGACGATTTCAATCGGATGAACGTGCACCGGCGCGACACCGATGGCCGCTGGACCACGGCGGAAAACGTCCTTGGCGGCAAAGGGAATCGCGGCATCATCAAGATCGACGAAGAGGATCGCAACCTCTTCATCCTCTATGCGAACAAGGATCGTCAGCCGGCAAGCATCGACGTGCGGCGCGCCAGCCCCGAGGATCTCGTCTTCGGCCGACCGCGCACGTTTCTATCGACTGCGCTCGCGCTCGACGACGTCACCGGGATGAAGGGTCCTCTGCCGCGCGGCCGATTGGTCGCCATCGCGACCGACAGCGACAGCGTCGCATGGTGGCGCGCGGTCGACCCGGAGGATCCGACGGAGGTCGTGGCGAACGTGAACGCCATGGCGACCGAGATCACACTCGACTGGCAAGAACCCGTTCTCGGAGCGCCGGATGGATACCATGTCTACCGGAGCGAAGCAGGATCCCCATTCCACCGCATCAACCCGACCTTGATCACGTCGTGCACTTTCCTCGATCTCACTCCCACGGAAGTGCCGCTGTGCTATCGCGTCACGGCGGTGGTCGGGGATCGGGAGTCCTCGCCGTCACTGGAGGAGCGCATCGACAATACACCGCTGGATCTCGCGCAACGCTTGCGTCTGCGCATCGCGCCGAACCCCTTCAACCCCAGCACTCGCGTTCAATTCCACCTCAGCTGGCCTCAGCAGGTGGAGATCAACCTCTACGGCGTGCGCGGGCAACGCGTGCGTACGATCCTGGACGCATCCATGCCCGCTGGTGACCATGAGGTGACTTGGAGCGGGTCGGGTCCCGGCCTGCCGCTCGCCGCCGGCACCTACTTCCTGGCGCTGCGAGTCGGGGACCATCTCGAGACGCGCAAGATCACCCTGCTCGAATGACCGCAGCGAACGCCTGACCGGATTGCACTTTTCCCCCTTCGCGCGCAGAATGAACCCCATCGCTCGATGCTCGCGAAAGGAGAATGGGATGCGTGCTCCCGTGTCGCGGTTCGTGCTGTCCTTGGGGTTGTCGATCCCGCTGATTCTCGCCGATCGCGCTGGCGCCGAGCCCGGCACATACTCGCCGGACGTCGCCGAACCGGGCAGCGTCGAAGCGATTCTCGAATACACGACCGGCCCCGAATACCTGCCGCCGTCGGTCGCCTATGTCCCCGACTCCGACACCGTGCCTTCGCCGACAGACGTCCTGGGGCATCTGGTGGGAGCGCCGAACGAGCTCACGCGCACCGCGGGAGTGCATGACTATTTCCGCCGTCTCGACGAGGCGAGCGACCGCGTGCTCGTCCGCACCCTCGGCACCAGCGAGGAAGGGCGCGAGATTCTGCTCGCCTTCGTTTCCAATGCCGAGAACCTGCGCGACCTCGACCGCCATGCGAGCGTGACCCAGCGTCTTGCCGACCCGCGCACGACGACACGCGAGGAGATGGAACGTCTCGTCGCCGACGGCAAGGTGTTCTACTACCTTCTCGGCGGCTTGCACTCTCCCGAAACCGGCAGCCCCGAAATGCTGATGGAGCTCGCCTACCGGCTGGCGGTGAGCGAGCGCCCGGAGATCCGCGACATTCGCGAGCAGGCGATCGTTCTCATCACACCGGTCGTCGAAACGGACGGGCGCGACCGGGTGGTGGACTGGTACTACCGCCACCTGCGCGGGCGCGACTTGCCGTACGAAGAGGCGTCGAAGTTCTCGTCGCCCCCATACTGGGGCCATTACGCCTTGCACGACAACAACCGGGACGGCATGCAGCTCACGCTCGCGCTCACGCGTGCCGTGCACTCCGCCTACTACCAGTTCCGTCCTCAGGTGGTGCACGACCTGCACGAGTCCCTGCCGCTGCTCTACATCTCGACAGGACACGGGCCGTACAGCCGCGCCATCGATCCGATCACGGTCAACGAATGGACGCAGTTCGCTTTTCACGAGGTGTCGGAGCTGCAAGCGCAAGGTCTGCCCGGCGTCTGGGTTTGGGGTTTCTGGGACGGTTGGTGGCCGGGCTATCTGTTCTCGGTGGCGAACAACCACAACAGCATCGGCCGCTTCTACGAGACCTTCGGCAACTCGATGGCGGGCACGTTCGAGCGCGACTTGTCGGAGACGAAGTACGTCGGCAAGCCGGTGACGGAAGTGCAGTGGTATCGCCCGTGGCCGCCCGGGAAGAAAGTGAAATGGTCACTGCGCAACAACACCAACTACATGCAGGCTGGCGTGTTGCAGGCGCTGCACTACGCCGCGCAGCACCGCGCGGAGCTGCTGCGCAACTTCTGGGTGAAGGGGGAGCGTGCGGTGCAGAAAGGGCGCAACGAGGCCCCGTACGCGTGGGTACTGCCCGCGGCGCAACGGGATCCCAATCGGCTGGCCTACGTCGTCAACCTGATGCAGCAGCATCGCATCGAAGTGCATCGACTGGAGCGTGACTTCACCGCGGGGGAGACGACGCACAAAGCAGGCAGCTATGTCGTGCGCATGGATCAGCCGTTCCGCGAGACGATTCAGAACTTCATGGAGGAGCAGAAGTTCCCTGCCGACGAGCCCAATCCGCCGTACGACGATGTCGCCTGGACCTGGCCGCTGCTCTATGGGGTCGACGCCAGTCGCCTCGACGACGCGTCGATTCTCGAGGCGGACCTGTCGGCGGTGAGTGAGCCCGTGCGTCCGAGCGGCGAGGTCGTGGGCAAGGGAGAGGTGTATCTGCTCGCCGACCGCGGGCAGAACGCGTTGCTCGCGGCGCGTGTTCTTCTCGGCCGGGCCACGGTGGAAGTGGCGGAGGCGGCATTCGATGTCACGGGTTCGAGCTATCCCGCCGGCAGCTGGATCGTGCGCGCCCCCGAGAAGTCGGTGCGCGAGGTGGCGGAGAAGCTCGGACTCGACTTCGTCGCCGCCACGGCGCCCGCAGACGTCCCCCGGCACGTGGTCGACCTGCCGCGTCTCGCCGTCCTGCACACGTGGTCGGCGACGCAGGACTGCGGCTGGGTGCGCTACCAGCTCGATACGGAAGACATTCCGTACACACTGATCAGCCCGGACGACGTGAAGCGCGGCAGGCTGGGCGACCGTTTCGACGTCATCCTGTTCCCGAACACGTGGGGGGAACTGAAGCAGATCGTGCATGGCCACGACACGGGCTTCGGGCCGCTGGCGTACACCAAGACCGCGGAGTTTCCGAGCCATGGGATTCCCAATGAATCCAATGACATCACCGGCGGCATGGGTTTCGCGGGAGTGCGCAATCTCGACGATTTCGTGCGCGGTGGCGGGCTCCTGATCGCGCTCGCCAATGCCGGGACCTTGCCGGTCGACGGCGGGATCGTACGGCGTGTGGACAGCTCGCGCGTCACGGGCACACCGGGGTCGGAGCTGCGCGCCAAATTCCTGCGCCCGCAGCACCCGATTGCCTACGGCTACGACGAGCTGACCAGCGTGTTCCGCGGCAACTCACCGCTCTTCGACGTGCGCAAGCAGGATCGGGATCTCGTCGTCCTGCAGTTCGGCACGAAGAAGGTCGGCGACGACGAGGAAAAGCAGGGCGACGAGGCCAAGGCGGGAGACAAAGACGACAAGGCGGGAGACAAGGAAGAGGCCAAGCTCGTGCTTTCGGGCTTCGTCAAGGACACGGCAACTCTCGACGGCAAGCCCGCGATCCTCGACGTGCCGACGGGTGCTGGGCGCGTGATCCTGTTCTCGTTCAACCCGCTGCACCGGTATCTCAACCACTCCGACTTCAGATTGGTGTACAACGCTGTCCTCAACTGGAACGATCTGCCGCGCCCGGCAGGGTCGCCGGCGACGGTGGAGTCCGCCAATCGCAAGCGCGCGAACCGGCGTTGAGCACATCGACGCTTCAGCGCAGTCGCACGAGCTTCGAGCGCAGCGGGGCGTCACCGCTTCGCGGCAATTCGGCCCAGTAGACACCGGCAGCCGCCTCGCTGCCGCGCGCATCCCGACCATCCCAGAGGATCGTTGCCCGGCCGGCGGCAGTGCCAGGCAAAGCCCGCACGAGCCGGCCATCCGCGGTGAAGATGCGGACGACCGCGGCATCCGTGCGCTCCAACAGGCGGATCTGCACCGAGGTGCGGAACGGGTTCGGTGACACGACCATGCGGAGTTCCGCCAGGCGCGAACCCCCATCGGAGGTCGCGGGACGAAAGACCCGGTAGATCTGAGCGAACCCAGAAATGCGCAAAAAGTACAAGGCGCCGTCGGGTCCGGTTTCGATGTCGGTCACCACACCCAGGTCGGTGCCCCAGAGGAAGACGTCGCGCTCGGTGCTGGTATCCGCCACACGGTCGGCGACCGAGGCCTCCGGCATGACCAGGGTCGTGCGGTCCGCGCTCACCTCGAAGTGGTAGATGTCCATGCTGTTGTGCGCGGCGATGAAAACGTCGCCATCGTAGTGCGCGCCGAGACCGGATCCACGCACGAAGGAAATCGCAGTGATGCCGAACGATTCGAAGAAGGAAAACACGGGGTCGACGTATGTGGCACCGGGCGCCATCCACAAGTCACCGACACCTTCCGGGTCGCGCCCATCGGGCCCCATGATTTGCCGCCAGCCGCCGTTCATTCCGGGTGGAACGCGGTTCACCTCGTCATAGTCGGCGGCGCCATTGTCGGTGTCCCACAGCACGTTGGACACCGGATCGAAGTCGAGGCCGAAGACGTTGCGCGTGCCGTAGGCGTAAACCTTCTGCATGGCGCCGCCGAGGGCAAAGAACGGGTTGTCCGCCGGCGCCATGCCATCGGGCTGGAGTCGAAAGATGATCGACGTGTCATCGGGCGGAGGACCTTCCGGGAAGTTCTGCAGTTGACCGAACAGGCTCCCTGCCTCGCCGATGGAGCCATAGAGCATGCCGTCCGGTCCGAACAGGAGCACGCCGCCGTTGTGGCTGGTGCCGACCGGGAGCGTCAGCAGAACCATCTCGTCCTCGAGCGTGCTGCCATTCCATGTCAAACGCACGACGCGGTTCTCGGCGGCGCCGTCGATCTGATCGGTGTCGTCACCCGTGTTGCTCCTGGTGTAATAAACGTAGACATACGGGCTCGCGGGAAACGCAGGATGCAACGCGATGCCGAACAACCCGCGCTCGAACAGATAGGCGACGTCGAAGTCGACGGCTGCGCCCTGCAGCACGGCGTCGCGGAAATGCAGGATTCGTCCGGTTCCGATCTCACCGAGCAAGAGCTCGACGGGGTTGCCCTGCGATGCCGGCAGGAACTCGAAGAAGGCGGGTGAGGTGAAGCCGTCGACGTAGGTTTCGATCTCCAGCGCGCCGTCCAGCACCGTCTGTGCCCGGAGCGTGCCCGTCACCACACTCGCCACTGCCGCGAGATTGGCGATGAAGCGCAACACGGCTCTGCACATCGGAGCCCCAGTGCCAGCGGCCGGCGTTCGGAGGAGATAGAATGAGAGCCACGCACAGCACGTCGGTCAATGGTGAGCCACGCGCAGCGCGTGGGTCAATCGGGGATTCCACCAGCGGCTATTCCCTGGATCGGGCCTCGAAGCGAGCTAGGAGCTTGCCCTGGGCGTCGTAGAATTCGAGGTGCTCGCCGAGGATCTTCCAGGTCGACATCGACTCCAGGGCGGTAAGGAACGCGCCCTCCTGTTCCATGCCTGCCAAGCACGCCATCTTGGTCATCGCAATGCCAGAGAAACGCAAGGTCTGCGCCTCGAGCTGCCACGTCCCCATGAAGCGGTTGCAACCGCCGAATCCGCCGAGCCGATTGTTCGGCTCGAGCTTGAGATGCGGTTCGCGCTGTTGGGGACCGACGACGATGGTCTCTTCGTTCAGGCGCACGAGCTTCCAATACGTGCCGATGAGCTCGGCCTGAGATTGACGCGCGCCACAGGTCTCGCCGGGCCAGAACTTGTCGAAATGTTCGACGACGAGCATGTCGAGGACTCCATCGCCTTCCATCGGCGGACGCTTGGCGATTCGTCCCTCGATGGCGGCGAGAACCTCCTCGCCGGGTGTGCGACGAGCCGTGGCGTAGGCGCGTTCGATGGCCGCGATGTCGGCTTCATGTTCCACCGGCAGGCGCAAGCGCGTCAGGCATTCGGTGAAAAATCCTGCATCGGCCATGGTGCTGTACATGCCACGCATGCGCAAGCGCGGTTCGAATGATTGCGGCGCGACCGCGCGCACCAGCTCGTAGGGGAGTTGCGAAGCGATGCGGTGGCCCTCGGTGTCGAGCTGAAGCAAGCTGTCGGGGGACAGGATCTCGTAGCGCGGAACCGCCTCGCGCCCGCCATGCAGGAGGAGCGTGCCCCCATCGCTCGAGATCGACCATGTGCCGATGTCGTCGAAATGGCGGTCTTCTCCTTGACCGAGATACTCGACACGGAGGAAGAAGACGTTGCCTTCGCGCACGACGAGTCTGTGGCGCACTCCGGCGCAATCGGCACAGGGAAGAATCCCCTCGAATGTTCCCGGGCTCAAGGTCTGTCGCGCATCGGGGCGGGCGGCGGCGCGTACCAGCAGCTCCACGCCTTTGTCGGCGTCTGTGCCGAAGGGATCGACGAACTCGGTCGTTGTGAAAAGCAAT
>DASRJO010000186.1:0-23269 GCA_035649435.1 Candidatus Krumholzibacteriia bacterium
GCAAGGGGGTGGAGCCGCCTGCCAGCTCGGAGAGGTGAGCAAAGCGATCGCCACGACGATGCAGAAGAACGTCTGTCCGAGACAGGCGTGCGCGATCGAGACCTCAGGCGGCAACATCAGCAACACCGTGATGCCTCCGAGCACGCCTTGCAGCACGACTGCCGCGAGGGCGAGCCAGCCCAGCCGGCGCACGCGGGGGCGAGCTTCGCGTCGCTGCAACCAGATCGCGAGCACGATCGTCATGAGCCCAACCGTAGTGGCGATCATGCGGTGTCCATGCTCGTACAGCACGTTCCCGACCATGGGAGGGAAGACCATGCCGTAGGAGAGCGGCCAATCCGGGACCGAAAGTCCAGCACCCGTGCTGGTCACGAGCCCGCCGGCGAAAACGAGGAGCGCGGTGCAGACCGCAACACACACGGCATAACGATGCAACGCACGGCTTGGGATGCCATCACGCCTCCGCGGTGTCATCTGTCCCGGTGAGGTCACCGTGGCGTTGGCGATCATGGCGGATTGGCCCCGTGGTTGGCTCGCCTGGCGCGTCGGCCCGCGCGCCTCGCGCGTGTAGGGAAACCCATTCTCGGCGCACAAGTTACAGCCGGAGGATGCTAGACGAGTCGCCGCGGTCTTGCAACGAACTTGGCTTCGCGCGTCCCCTGTAAGCGCAATCCAAACAAAATCAACTGCTTAGATCAGCGCACTCGCGCCCTGGCGATTCTTCTCTGCCCCTGGCCGCACACGTGCGCTACGACCCTGCGGCCTGGTAGGAGAAGTCGATCTCGACCGTCGATGCTTCTCCCACCGTGATCGTTTGTGTTTGCACGCCGTACTTCTCGTGCCAGGCCTCGAGCGTGTACGTCCCGGGCGGCAAGTTCGTGATCTTGAATGTGCCGCTCCTGTCCGTCACTGCATAGAACGGATGTTCCACGACACCGATGTACGACACCATCCACGGGTGCACGTCGCACCGCACTGGAATCATGATCTCCGGCTTGGTGAATGTGCGCGTTGACTCGCCGCCCGCACGCGGCATGGCGAGATTGAACTCCTTGTTGCCATCCACCTTCGGATGCGAGTGAACATTGTGCAACGTCGCGTCGCTGTTCAGCACTTTCAACGGCTGATTCGGCATCATGCCGAGAACGTGCGGCATGTACATGCAGCCCTTCTGATCGAGCATCGCGGGTGTCGTCGGCGTGGTGAAGCTCTTGCCCTCGAGGCCGCTGGAAATGTAGACGAAGACGTTGGCCAGCATGCCGGCGGCATCGACCACGACTTCTTCCGTCACGGGGGGCGAGTCCGCGTGCGCGCTGGCGCAGTGCGCATCGGAGTCGAGCTTGAGAGGGGTTGGGGCTGGTGGTTCACCGATCAGATGGATCTTGCCGCTGAGCGCCACCGTCGGCCCGCTCGCCGCGGCCGACCCGCTCGGCGTTTCACCTGCCGGAGAGTCTGCGGGTTTGGCTGCATCCGCGCCGGCTTTTTGGCTGTGCTCGGCACCACCCCCTCCGTTGCCACGACTGCATCCGAGCGCCGCCACCAACGCCACGCACGCGAGATGAACGACTGTCTTCATGGCCTGCTCCCTTGATCGATTGCAGATCCTCGGATCTCCTCGCGGCCTCAACCAAGCGTCCGGCCGTCGAACCCTGCGGCAGCAGACTGCATTCCACGTCATTGCCAAGCCGCGCCTTCGGGCCGCATGGTATCGTGGCTCGATGCAGCGGCGCAACAGCGGCAAATCCCTTCCACAGAGGCGCGCGCGCGGCGTCGAGACACGACTCGACTCACTGCAATCCATCGCGAGCGACATCGTCGACTGTGCACGGTGTCCGCGACTGCGTCGCTATTGCGAAGGCATCGCCCGGATCAAGCGCCGCGCATTCCTCGATCAGGAGTATTGGGCGCGACCGGTTCCCGCGTTCGGCGACACGCGTGCCCGTCTGTGGATCCTCGGGCTCGCACCCGCCGCGCACGGTGCCAATCGCACCGGGCGAATGTTCACCGGCGACTCGAGCGGTGATTGGTTGTTCGCGGCGATGCACGACACCGGCTTCGCCAGCCAGCCGACCTCCGTCCACCGCGCCGACGGGCAGAAGCTCGTGGATGCCTACATCAGCGCGGTGGTGCGCTGCGCGCCGCCCGACAACAAGCCGTCACGCGCCGAGATCGCCCGCTGCGCCAGTTTCTTGCAGCGCGAACTCGCCGCCCTGACAGAGGTGCGCGCTCTGCTCTGCCTGGGCCAGATCGCTTTCGCAGCCGCGCTGCGCCTCCTGGACGAGTCGGGATACGATGTCCCACGCCCGCGGCCCCGCTTCGCCCATGCTGCCGAATTCCGCCTCGCACCACGCACGGATGCTTCCCGCCCGCGCGCACCGCACGCATCCAGTGACTTGCCGTCGTTGACCTTGCTCGCCTCGTATCACCCGAGCCGGCAGAACACACACACGGGCCGCCTCACGCCCCCCATGTGGACGGCGATCTTCTGGCGAGCGCGCACTCTCGTCGACTCCTGAGACAACGCGAGCGCAACAGCGAGCAGAACTTTTTGCATCGTAATGCTCCTCTCGATCACAAGACCGGGAACTTCACTGTCGTTCCTGCGGGAACGGTGACATGGTCCACGTGTCCGGCGGAGAGCGGCTCATCCAGAGCACAGTGGATGTGCGTCTTCGAACCCATATGCGTGAAGGCGCCTTGATCCTTGTCCGAGTAGAAGCCGACGAGCGTGGCCGAAGCCCGGCTCCGCCGCACTTGGACCGACGCCAAGAGGTGGTCCTGATGCGTAGTCTCCCCGGCGTCCACTCGGCGCCCATCGACCACATGCCACTCGAGATCGTCGAAGTCGCCAACCAGGAGGAAGGGGAAGCGCTTGTCGACGTCCATCCCCGCCGAAGCTGCAAGAGATTCGGTTCATCATGTGCTCATCCTAGCGCTGATTCGGTTGCTGGTCGAGACAGAGCCCTCACTGCCAGCCACCATTCAGCCGGCCGATCCCCTTGTCGCACCTCTCGATCAATGCACGCGAATGAATGCGGCTACCTGCATCACCGTCGGATCGGTTGGTGTCACCATCATTTGAATTGCAGTGGTGTGGGTGCGATCGGCCAAGATGGCTAGATCGGCCTTTGCGCCGGCCGCCTGGGCCCGCCCGACAAACTCCGCCGCGTCCCGGAGGATTGGAGGGAAGAAGCGTTCGTCATCGGCGATCAGAACGAGGGTCGGCGGGAGCTGGGCGGTGACGTGATCCGCGGGGACCGCATCATTGCGCTGTTCGAGGCTCACGAATGCGACTTCTTCGCGCATGTAATCGCCCACGCGGTTCGGCGGCACCCATGAGCTCTCATAGGTGATTGGGGGCGTCGGGCGGACTTCGACGACGTCGTTCAAACGACATCCCATGGCAACGACCCCGGCGATGTCCCGTTGCTGCAGGCCGTGGGCCACGAGATAGCGCGGGTCTGCGGCGACCATTGCAGCGAGATAGGCTCCCGAGCTGTGGCCAAACAGGAAGATTCGCTTTGGGTCGCCTCCGCGCGAGCCGATGTTGCGCTTCAACCATCCGAAGGCAGCGGCCACGTCATCCGGCTGTGCAGGCCATTTGTGATCGGGAGCGAGCCGGTAGTTCGTCGCGGCGCAACCGAAGCCAAGCGACTGAAAGGTCTGGCACATCTTGGCGTAGGGTTCGTCCTTGCGGTCGCCCGACATCAGGCTCCCCTCGTGGACGAAGAGGATGGTGGGAAAATCGTCGCTCGCAGGGGTGTAGAGGTCGAGTTGCTGGTCGTGCCCCCCACCCGCAGCAAAAGGAATATCCAACTCCACCTTACTCCCGTCGCGATCCTCGTGCGCGATCGCGTCGAAGGCGACGCACGCGAGAAGCGCCGTCAAGCGCAAGCGAAGGCAGCGGCGGTCAGGCAACGACATAGAAGGTCAACCCATTCACCTCGGGGTCGAAGAGAACGCGGTGCGGGTTCTCTCGCCTTCCCCGGGCCCTGTCTCAATCAACCGCAGACGGTTTCGAACAAGCGCAGTACGTTTTCTCCCAGGATCTTGCGGATGTCCGATTCGCTGAAGCCACGCTCCTGCAGCAGCTCGGTCAAGTGGGGCAGGTGTGCCACGTCGGGCATGTCGTCGGGAAGTGCATTGGTGCCGTCGAAGTCGCTGCCGAGCGCCACATGGTCCGGGCCGGCGAGACGCACCAGGTACTCGATGTGGTCGACGATGCGCGCTGCCGGCACCGGCACGTGGCCCATGCAGCTTCGGAGCAGCTCTGCCTCCAACAGCGCGCGGCGCGGGTAGTCGAAGGCGAAGTCGCGCTCGAGCGTCTCCAGCGCCTCCTTGCACTGCTCCTCCGCCACTTGACGGCGCTGCCAGTATTCGGCATCGAGGAAGCTGCTGTAGAAGTTGACGCCGATCAGGCCGCCGCGCTCGGCGAGGGCGCGGATCTGATCGTCGGTCAGATTGCGGAAATGCGGCGACAACGCGCGCGCGTTCGAGTGCGACGCCATGACCGGCATGTCGGAGACCTTGAGCACTTGCCAGAAAGTGCTCTCCGCCGCGTGCGACAGGTCGACGATCATGCCGAGTTGATTCATGCGCCGCACGACATGCTCACCGAACAGGGTGAGACCGCCATGACGGGTGCCGCGCAACGTCTCTTCTTTGGCCGCGTCCGCCCAGTCGTGCGTGTTGTTCCAAGTGAGCGTCATATACCGCACGCCGCGGCGATGGAACTCTTCCAGCTTGCCGAGATCGCTCTCGATCGCGTGCCCGCCCTCGACACCCAACGCGGCCGCGACACGCCCGCCGGTGATGGCAGCCCGCGCGTCCGCCGCCTTCCCAACCGGCGTGATCTCTTCTGGGTACCGGCGCATCGCATCGTCGAAGGTGTCGAGCAGCTTGCTGGCGCGCACATAGCTGCGCTCCGGCGCCCCCTCGTGCTCCGCGTAGACGCTGTCCACCCAGACGGAGAAGAACTGGAGGTCCACGCCGCCCTGGCGCATCCGCGGCAGGTCGAGTTGGCCACTGGTTCCCGCAAGAGTCTCGCCCATGGCGAGATGCTGCAACGTGTCTGCGTGCAGATCGCAGACCACGGCCTTGCGGTGCAGCGTGTCACTCGTGCTCAACGACATCTCCAAGGTTGCTGGGCCCAGTATGGCCCGAAGGCTCTCGATCGACGCGACCGGTTCAACCTACCTTCCCTCCACCTCGCATCGCAACCAAAGGCTGCGGGCGCCGTGGTGCATTCCCTCCTGCCGGTCCGATTCAGGCAGACGACCGTTCTTGGTGCACGAGCGGGCCGGGTTTGCGCACGTCCCCTGCGCGCGTCGTCACGCCCTTGCGATCGAAGTATTCCAGCAAGGGCACGGCATACTTGCGCGAGATCCCGGCCATGTCCTTGAAGTCGACCATCGTCATGACATCGTGCGTGCGCAGGAAGGCGACCAACTTGGCGCTGATCGCGTCGAAGGCTTCGCGGTGATACAACAGCGATTCGGTGACCTTGACGATCGCGCCACGCTCCTCGAGGACCCCCACGTACGCCGCCAGGCGCGTGCCGAAGGCAGCCTCCTTTTGCAGCTCGGCCACGGTCGGCGGCGAGACGCCGGCGCCGCGCAGAGTCGCTTCGAGCTTTTCGATTCCGTGGCGATCCGGCGTCGAGAGCTCGCGGTCGGCCGAACCCACGCGCACGGCATCGGGGCGCAAATGGATCGCGGGGCCCTGCCCCTGATGCGATGCCAGATGGTCGAGCAGCTCGTTGAATCGGCCGCGGCCACCCTGCTGCCCCAGGCGTTCCTGCAGCTCGGCGCGGCCGATCCCCCAGCTCAGCGGGTTGGCCTTTTGGAATGCCGCGGCGAGCCGTTCGATTTCACTCCGCGTACTCGCCAGGACTTCGCCCGCGTAGTAGGCATCGCCGATTCCGGTGATCTTCGCTTCCCGCAGCAACCCGGCGACGAGGTCATCGACCGCCGTCGACGGCACGAGGCGCTGCCGCAACAACTCGTCGCGGCCGAGACCCGAGTTGCCGGCGCGTCGGATCGCCTCGAAGAGCAGTCCGGGGGCATCGCCGCTTTCCTTGAGTTGCATTTCCTCGAGAACCGCGGCGCGAAATCGCTTGTGCTTCGCTGGCGCCGGATCGAGCACACGCGCGCCGCCGAGCGTCCGCATGGGCGAATAGAATCGCAGCACCATGGCGTCACCGCGTTCGCACGCGAGCGGCTGCTCGAGACGCAGCTGCGCCGGCGCCGATTGTCCAGGTTCCAGTGCGTCACGATCCAAGAGCACGACGCGGCCGAGCACTTCGGCCGCCCCATGATGGACACGCACGCGTGTGCGGTTCGCCAGCGGCCGCGCGAAGGTCGGCAGCAGGAAGATTTGTGCGTCGACCATGTAGCTGGCCTGCAGCATTCCGGCGGATGCGACGAGCATGCCGCGATCCACATCACTCGACTTGAGACCGTGCAGGTTGATGGCGATGCGCTCGCCCGCATAGGCCGTGTCGCGCTTCTCCCCGTGCACCTGCAGGCCGCGAACGCGCGCCGGCAGCGCGGGGGGGAGCACTTCCAATGTGTCCCCTTCGTGCACCGTGCCCGACCACGCCGTCCCGGTCACCACCAGGCCGACTCCGGAGAGTGCGAAGACACGATCCACCGGCAGGCGAAAGGTGTCCGCCGTCGGCCGCGCAGGCAGCGTCGCAGTCAGCTCGTCCAGCGCCGCCAACAGCTCGTCGAGTCCGCGCCGGGTGCGAGCCGAGGTGTGCACGATGCGTGCATTGGCGAGGAATGTCCCACGCACCAGATCCTCGATCTCGGCGTCGACGATCGCTGAAGTCTCCTCGTCGACGAGATCGCACTTGGTGACGACGACAACGCCCCCGCGCAGACCCAACAATTGCATGATGTCCAAGTGTTCGCGCGTCTGCGGCATGATGCTCTCGTCGGCGGCGACGATGAGCATGCCGAGGTCCATCCCGGCGGCGCCCGCGACCATGGCCTTGATGAAGCGTTCGTGTCCCGGCACGTCGACCAGGCCGACGCACTCCCCGCTCGGCAGGATCATCGGTGCGAAACCGAGCTCGATGGAAATGCCGCGCTCTTGCTCCTCGCGCAGCCGGTCGGTGTTGACACCGGTGAGCACGCGCACGAGCTCGGTCTTGCCATGATCGACGTGGCCCGCGGTCCCGACGATGATGTGGCGGTTCTTGCGCATCGCCGCCAGTATACGGAATCACGACCGCCGCCGACCGATCGCTGCGGGCCGGCGATCGCCGCGGGCCATCGCGCCATGCGGTAGCGCGGCTAGTTGAACGTGGCCGAGAAGCGCAGGGCGAAACTCGTCCCGCTCCAGTTCTCGTCAGTGCCGTCCTCGGGGAAGGAGTGCAGGGCGAGGGCACCGGAGACACCGAGGCCCCAGTTGCTGCTCACCCACCATTCCTTGCCGAGGGAGCCTTCGAGGATCAGCCCACGGTCGGTGTCCGTTGCAAAACCCCCCAGGTCGAAATCCAGTTGTCCGAGCCCGAGGGTCCCTGACAAGTAGAGATTCGTGGGCATGAAGTAGTACGTCACGCCGATCCCGATCGCCGTCATCGTGACGTCACCAGCGACCTCGCCGGAGAAAGTCCCGCCCGAATCGAATCCTTCGGCATCCGGATCGCCGAGGAACCAGGCGAGGATCGTGCCGTGCAATGCCAGATTGGGCGTGAGCATGCCGCCGATGGCGATGTCGCCGTCGCCGGTGTTGCCGTTGAACTCGAGGCGGAAACCGGGCTCCTCGAATTCCGTCGACGCATAGCCGATGCCACTCGAGAGACGCAGAAAGAAGCCGTCGTGCTTGTGCGCGGCTTTGCCGGCCCACACCTCGGCAGGGATTCCCAGGCCGAGTGCAGCGCCGAGAGTCGCCAGAATCACGAGCTTGCTCCGTTTCATCCCAACCTCCTCATCATCTCGATCACGACTCATGATCGATCGCCACGATGCGGACGGTCGCATCCGACTGTCGCAGCATGGTCACACGCGCCGCCGGTGTCCAGTTGCCCGTGTGCGGCAGCGCCGAGCGAATCGCGACTCGGATCAGGTTGCCCTCCACGCCGGCGGTCAGATTCTTCCCCATCGACTGCAGCACCGACGCCAACGGCACTTCGGCGGAGTCGAACACCAGCGTCTGAGACGCGGCTCCGGGCACTTCGATCTGCACCTGATACTTCCGAGCCGTCTCGAAACCATACTGCACGGCGAGGTCCGTGAAGCGCAACTTCAAATCGCCGCCGGCCACCTGCAATTCGAATCGGTCCAGCGGGTTCACCTGCGCGAACCACCGGCGGCCGATACGATTGCGCCGCTCGATCAGCACCTCGGTGATGTAGTCGGTGGCACGCGGATCGGTAAACTCGGCCGACTCCACTGCCGCCCGGATCAACGCGTCGTCGAACCGCATCACGATCTTCGCGCCCCAGAAACCATCCTGCGGCGTCATGCGCTCGAATGCCGGATTGGGGTAGTCGGGCTTCCAGCCACCGGGATCGAATTGCTTGGCCTCGAAGCGGCCGACACCCCGAATCTCGGGAAACTCGAGATCGGTCCAAGGACGCTCGTAGATCCCGGCGCTGGCGAGGGATTTGAACATGCTGCCGAAGTCCACCAGGTACTCGTAGCCCTCGCTCTCGAGGTTGATGCCGTAGCTGCGACTGCCGAGCGTGGCGCCGAAGTCGATGAGATAGTGCTTGATGAAATTCCGTCCTTCCTCGTTGACGAAGAAGTCCATGGCATTGATCTGACGCGAGTCGTTGTGGTGTAACCAGGCGCAGAACACGCGATAGGCGCGTAACTCGCGCCGGTGCTCGTGCGGGATGACGTCGTTCGGGTCGTCCTTGCGCTTGCCGAGCCAAGGCGGTGGCCCGACGGGCTTGCCCGCGATGAGGCGGCTCGCGATCGCGCGCAGCCGGCCCTCCGCGGTCAACGGCACCTTATTGAGGATGATGTCCAAATCGGCGCGTGTCATCGCTCGGCGTTTGTCGCCCTGGCGCACGGTCGCGCTGGATCCGATCTGCAGGATGGCCGCGTCGAATTCGACGATGTAGTTCTCGGGCACGTGGTAGCCGATGGCCCAGAGGAACTTCGTACTGATGGCCTCTGCGCCGGTCGCGAGCTCCGGATGCATGGCCGGATCGAACTTGATCACGTAGCGAGCCCCGCTGGGGTCTTCGATGGTGAAGCCCGGGGTGACGCCTTGGGTCTTGGCGCGAACGATCGTCCACGGCCCACGTAAATCCGGTCCCTGCGGGGCGTTGTTGCCTTGTCGTATTTCCGCCGCGGTGAAATTCCGGATGCCGATGCGGTTGGTGAACCAGGAGGAATCCTGAATCTCGTCCAGCGGCGTGACGTTGAGTGCCTGTTTGGGCTCGTTCGCGAGCGCCCGGAAACCGCGCGGGAGGTCGAACAGGCTCTTCGTCGGCTGGTACAACGTGTTATCCAACACGTCGTAGTAGTCGTCGCGCATGCGCTCCTTGGGTTCTGGCACGTCGTAGCGGTCGTCGTCTTGCACCGGGATCGGGGCCAACGCCAGCCGCGGCCCGCCGCAGGCCCCCAGACCGGCCGCGAGACCGAGCGCCACCAAGGCGACGCGAACGGATGTGTTCGTCGGTCGATGCATCAGTGCAAGCTCCCGAAGCCGATGTGCACTCGACTGTCTTCCTCGCTCCAGGCGAAATCCGTGCGCACGAAAACCCGGTCGCGAGCAACGATGCGGAATCCGAAGCCTCCCGTCGGCTGCAGGTCGCGCCAGGTCACCTCTTCGAGGTTGGGCATGACCGTGCCGAAGTCGAAGAACGCGAGCGCGTCGATTGCCGCACCGTTCTCGAGCCCGATGAACCAGAATGGGAAGCGATATTCCAATCCGCCGCGCAACATGTCCTTGTCGGAAAAACGATAGGTTTGCACCCCGCGCAGGGTGCGGCTGCCGCCGAGACGTTCGAGCCGGAAGAAGGGAATCTCCGCGTCGGCGAAATTGTCTGTGATCATCCCCGCAATGCGCAGCCCGAGCGTGCGACGCGCTCCCGGCAGCGGCAGGTATTGGCGCACCTCGAGCCCATACTTGGCGAAGGAGTTGTCGGTGTCCCCGACGCCGCCGACCAAATGGACGCTGGCCTGGGCAAAGCTGCCCCGGTTGGTATAGGTGGGATTGTCGCGGCGATCCCACACCAGGGCGAGACCGCCCTCGACGAAATCGAGGCGTTCATCGAGTCCTTCGACGCCGGCGAACAGAGAATGTGTGGTCGGAAACTCGTCGTTCTCGCCCGGGCGCGCGTCGTTACGCGAAAAGCCGCCGTCGAAAGTCAGCTTGAAGGTCGGATCGCCGGCGATCTCGCCGTAGAGAATGGCGCTGGCAATCTGGAGCTCGTAGTTCGAGCGTTGATCCAGTTCGCTGTCGATCCCCAGTGGGCCGTAGTACGATTCCTGCGCCAGATCCAGGTACTGGCCCCGGAGCCACAAGTTCGCGCTTCCAACTCGCAGGGTATCGAGCTGCACGAAATATTGCTGGTAGCCACGATTCGTTGCGCCACCGAAGAACCGCAAGTTCACCGGCCCCGTGAGCGAGTGCGGCAAGCGGTAGCCGACGCCGCCGCCGAAACCGCTGTGCCCGGACTCGAGCCGCGCCTCGATGCTCACCCCATCCTCTTCGGCGGCGCGGAGGAACACGACGACCTTCTCCGTCAGTGGCTCGGGGCGCTTGCGCACGAACCAATGCTCGACCGGATAGTTCAGGAGTTGGAAGGGAAGCTCGATGACGCGCACGGGGAACAGCGCGATCGACTTCGCTGGGTGCGAGGCGTAGCGCTGTCGCCGCGCCTCCAAACCGGGCTCGTCGCGCAATGGACGATCCGATGGCGTCGCTTCCTCTTGCGCCATACCGACCAGCGGGAGAAGGATGAGGCACAGCCAAGCCAGGAAGGAGAAACGACGCCGGCGCTGGCGCTGCCTTGCATCCTGCATGTCGCAACCCATTCTGGCGACGTTCCGCCGCGTGTCCAAATCCATCACGCCTGCAGCGAAAAAACGAAGCGTCACGATAACCCAACCGCGTGGGCCTTGCAATCACTGGAAGTCGATGTGCTTCGGGACATCATCGTCGAGCTCGCGTGGGCGCGCGACGGGAAATCACTCGCCCGGCTCGATTGGCGCGCGTGGACGTCACTCGCCCGGCTCGCGCTGGCGCTGGATCGGCGCGCCCAGGGCGGCGAACTTCTCCTCGAGGCGTTCGTAGCCGCGATCGATGTGATAGACACGCGAAATTTCGCTGCGTCCTTCTGCCGCGAATGCGGCGAGGATGAGCGCGGCGCTGGCGCGCAAATCGGTGGCCATGACCGGTGCGGCGCTCAGACCCGGTGCGCCCGTGATGACGGCGATGTTGCCATCGAGACGGATCTTGGCGCCGAGGCGTCGCAGCTCGGGGACATGCGTGAAGCGATCCGGATAGATGGTCTCGGTGATCAGGCTGACTCCCGGCGCGACGGCGAGTGCTGCCATCATTTGCGCCTGCAAGTCGGTGGGAAACCCGGGATACGGCGCCGTGGTGACGTCGACGGGTCGGAGAGCGCCCGCGCGCTCGTGGACTTGCACCCAGCCATCGCCCACTTCGACCGCGGCTCCCATTTGCTGCATCTTCTCGAGCAGAGCACGCAGATGATCGGGGCGGCAGTTGTCGACACGAACGCTGCCCCCCGTCATCATGCCCGCGATCAGGAACGTACCGGCCTCGATGCGATCCGGCATCACCGTATGTTGCAACGGCTGCAGCTCCTGCACGCCGTCGATCACGATCGAGTAGCCGCCGGCGCCCTCGATGCGCGCTCCCGCATGGTTCAACGCCGCGGCGATCTCCGCCACCTCCGGCTCACGCGCGGCGTTCACCAACGTCGTTCTTCCCTGCGCAAGCACGGCCGCCATCATCACGTTGATCGTGGCGCCGACGCTCGAGATCTCGAAGAAGATCTCCGCGCCGTGCAGGCCGTGTGGTGCGTGCGCGAGCACATAGCCGTGGGAGAGCGTGATCTGCGCCCCCAGCTTCTCCATCCCCGCCAGATGCAGATCCACAGGACGCGGCCCCCAGGCACAACCGCCCGGAAGGCTGACCTTGGCCCGGCCCTTCTTCGCCAGCAACGGTCCGAGGGCGTACACGGAAGCGCGCATGGTCTTGACCAGCTCGTACGGCGCTTCGCAATAGTCGTAGCCCGTGGTGTCGATGCGCATCGTGCTGCCAACGTGCTCGACCCTGCAGCCCAGCACACGCAGCAAGTGCGCCATCGTCTCGGTATCGCGAAGGTGCGGCACACCTTCCAGCCGACTCGGCCCATCCATCAGCAACGCCGCAGTCATGGCCGGCAGCACCGCGTTCTTGGCCCCACTAGCCGCCACCGTCCCCGCCAACCGCACCGGCCCATCAATCACGAATCGATCCAAACTCCACCTCTCTTCTTGCCTCGTGGCGACTGCGCGTTCAACGGTTCAGGCGGTGCAGCGACTGCCGCACTTTCGGCTCGGGGGGCGTCACGAGCGCGCCCGCGAGCGCAGGAGGCGCGAGCAGCGCTCGTGCCGAGCGACGAGCGCGCAGGAGCGCGCGCGAGGAGCGTCCCCCCGAACCGAAAGTGCGGCAGTCGCCTCCGCCGACCGAGTGCGCTAGCGTCGAGCGAGGATGACGCGCTCGTGCCCCGCGTAGTCGCGCAGCACCATCACGTCCTCGAGCGCTGCGGCGGCGAAGATCGCCTGCACCTCGGCGCTTTGTTCCGCGCCGATCTCTACTGCCAGCGTTCCGCCGGGCGCGAGGAAGCGCAAGCCTTCGTGGCACAGGCGATGATAGAAGTGCAGTCCATCGGCTCCGCCATCCAACGCCGGCATGGGCTCGTGGTCGCGAATCACGTTCGGCAGTCGCTCCAGGTCGCTGCTGCGCACGTACGGCGGGTTGGAGACGATGGCATCGAACGTGCCCTCGAGCTCCGGTGCCACGGCCGCGAATACGTCGCTCACGAGCACCTGAACGCGATGGTCTACCGAGTGCCGCTTGCAATTCTCGCGCGCGAGGCTCGCAGCTTCGGCGCGAATCTCGGTGCACCAGACCTCCGCGCGCGGCAGCAAGGTCGCCAGGCACACGGCGATGGCCCCACAACCCACACCGAGCTCGAGAATGCGAGGCGGCCCCAACGCTGCACCGAAGCGCTTGGCCACGGCCTCGACCAGGATCTCGGTCTCGGGGCGCGGGATGAGCGCCCGCCGGTCGGTATGAAACGGCAGCCCCATGAACTCGGTTTCGCCCACCAGGTATTGCAGCGGTTCGCCGCCCGCGTAGGCGCGCACCAGCGTGCGGTAGGCGTCGAGCTCGGCTGCACCCAGCTCACGCTCCCCCGTCAGGTAGAGGTCGACTCGCTTGCAGGTGAGAACGTGCGCCAGCAGACGCTCCGCCGCCAGACGCGGCACGCTCGCACCACGGTCGGTGAAGAACTGCGCCGTCGTGCGCAACAGATCGAGCGTCTTCCAGGTTTGCACCGTCATGAATCTCTCACTGTGCCGCGAGCAGCGCGCGCTGATGTTCGTTGACCAGCGCCTGGATGACATCGTCGAGGTCGCCATCCAGCACTTCGGTCAGATTATGCACCGACAAGCCGATGCGGTGATCCGTCAGGCGTGATTGCGGGAAGTTGTAGGTACGAATCTTGTCCGATCTCTCGGCCGTGCCGATCTGGTTCTTGCGCTCGGCCGCACGTTTCTCCTGCTGCTCCGCCCGCTGCGCCTCGTACAGGCGCGACCGCAGGATCTTCAGCGCCTTCTCGCGGTTCTTGAGCTGCGAGCGCTCGTCCTGGCAACGCACCTCGATCCCGGTGGGAACGTGCACGATGCGCACCGCCGAATCCGACGTGTTGACATGCTGGCCGCCGGGTCCCCCCGCGCGCATGGTCTCGATCTGCAGATCGGCGGGGTTCATATCCACCTCGACGGCTTCGACTTCGGGCAGCACGGCGACGGTCGCGGTCGAGGTGTGAATGCGGCCGCTGGCTTCGGTTTCGGGGACGCGCTGAACTCGATGCACGCCGCTTTCGAAGCGCAGCCGGCCATACGCCCCCGGTCCGTTCATGCTGAAGATGATCTCCTTGAAACCGCCGATTCCGGTCGGACTGGACGACAGCACGTCGATCTTCCAACCCCGCCGCTCGGCGAAGCGGTGGTACATGCGCGCCAGGTCGGCGGCGAAGAGCGCCGCCTCGTCGCCGCCCGTGCCGGCCCGAATTTCGACGATCGTGCTCTTCTCGTCCAGCGGATCCGGTGGCACCAAGAGCAGCTCGAGCTTGGCGTGCAGCTCGGCCTCGCGCTTGCGCAGCGCATCGGCCTCCTGCCGCGCCAGCTGCCGCATCTCGGCATCGTCGCTGGCTTGCTGCAACTCCGTGGCTTGCTCGCGTTCGCTCGCGACGCGCGAGTACTCGCGCGCGACCTCCACCACCTGCCGCAGGCGGGCGTGCTCGCGCGACAGCTCCAGCAAGCGCCGTGCATCGCGCAGCACCTCGGGATCGCCGAGCTGTTGCTCGATCGATTCGAACTTGGAGATGATGCCTTGGAGCTTCTCGGGTGTGATCATGGCCGTCGCCTGGAGCCGCGCACAGCGGCGTTCAGGCGCCCACGGCCGCGGCCTGCAGCGCCGGCGTTTCGCTCTCCAGGCCCTCGTAGACCAAGCATGCCTTCACCGCCACCATCGCCACTTCCACTTGTTCCAACGTAGGTTCCTGAGTCGTGATGCGCTGCAGCCACAAACCCGGCTGGATGATGGGCCACATCCAAGTCTGCAACCGGGGCTTGGCCGAAAGCTTGATGAGCTCGTAGGCGACACCGCCGATCAGAGGCACGCACGCCAAGCGCAGGAAGCGTTCTCCCACGCCCTCGGGGCGCCCGAGGAAACTGAACACGACGATGCTGGTCAGCATCACCAGCAGCAGAAAGCTGGTGCCGCAGCGTGGGTGAAAGGTCTTGAAGCGCAGGGTGGATTCCGGCTGCAACGGCAAGCCGCCTTCGAAGACGAAAATGGATTTGTGTTCCGCTCCGTGGTACTGGAAGACCCGCCGCATTTCTTTCCACAGCGAGATCGCCCAGATGTAGGCCAGGAAGATCACCAGACGGAAGGCGCCGTCGACCAGATTGAAGGCGATGCCCCCGCGCACCCCGGTCCACTCGGTGAGCAGAAGCGGGATGTAGAAGAACAGCCCGATGCCGCCCACGAGCGCCACGACCAGCGGCACGGCCAGCGTCAACTGCTGCACCCAGCCCCGGTGCTGCTTCTGCTGCTTGCGTTCTTCTTCGGCCATCGCCTGCTCGGCCGACCAGCTGAGCGACTGCATCCCCAGATACAGCGTTTCGACGAGATTGACGGCGCCGCGCAGCAAGGGAAGGTTGAGCCAGCGCAGGCGCGCGGTCACGCCGCGGAAGGGCCGATGCGTCACCTCGATGCCACCGTCGGGCTTGCGCACCGCGGTCGCGACCGCCGAGGGCGACCGCATCATCACGCCTTCCAGCACGGCCTGGCCGCCGATGGTGAAGCGCGGTGGGTTCGAATTCGGAGTCGGCAAAGGCAGTCCTCAGCTCCAAGGGTGTTGCGAGCCGGCGGCACGGCCGCCAAGGATCACGACGCGCCGGCGGACGTGGCCTTCTTGTTTTTGGCGTACCTCTGCCGGAAGCGCTCGACGCGGCCCGCGGTGTCCACCAGCTTCTGTTTGCCGGTAAAGAACGGGTGGCAGCTCGAGCAGATTTCCACGTGGATCTCTTCCTGCGTCGATCGGGTCTCGATGACGTTGCCGCAGACGCAGACGATCCGCGCGTTCACGTACTCGGGATGGATTTCGGTCTTCATGCGCCTCCAATCGAAAGCTCGGTGGCTTCCTAGCTGGCGGTGTTCATCGACTCCAGGAACTTCTTGTTGCTGCTGGTCTTCGACAGCTTGTCGATGAGGAACTCCATGGCCTCCACCGACGGCTTCTCGTCGAGGAACTTGCGCAGGATCCAGACCTTGTGCAGGACCGGCGGGGACAGCAACAGCTCTTCCTTGCGCGTTCCGGACTTGTTGATGTCGATGGCCGGGAAGACGCGCCGGTCGGCCAGCCTGCGATCGAGCACGAGCTCCATGTTCCCCGTGCCTTTGAACTCTTCGAAGATGACCTCGTCCATGCGGCTGCCGGTTTCGATGAGCGCGGTGGCGATGATGGTGAGGCTGCCGCCGTGCTCGATGTTGCGTGCCGCACCGAAGAAGCGCTTCGGCTTCTGCAGGGCGTTGGAATCGACACCGCCCGAGAGGATCTTGCCGCTGTGCGGCACGACGGAGTTGTGGGCGCGTGCGAGTCGCGTGATCGAGTCGAGCAGGATGACCACGTCCTTGCCGTGCTCCACCAGACGCTTCGCCTTCTCGATCACCATGTCGGCGACGTGCACGTGACGCTCCGCCGGTTCGTCGAAGGTCGAGCTCACGACCTCGCCCTTCACCGAGCGCTGCATGTCGGTGACTTCCTCGGGGCGCTCGTCGATGAGCAGCACGATGAGGACGATCTCCGGATGATTGGCGGTGATGGAATTGGCGATCTTCTGCAGCAGGATGGTCTTGCCGGCCTTGGGCGGCGAGACGATGAGACCGCGCTGGCCCTTGCCGATCGGTGACAACAGATTGATGATGCGGCAGGAGATCTCCTCCGCTTCGGTCTCGATGTTCACCTGCTCTTCGGGATACAGCGGCGTCAGGTTGTCGAACAACGTCTTGGTCTTGGCGATCTCGGGGTTCTCGTAGTTGACGGCTTCGACCCGCAACAGGGCGAAATAGCGCTCGGTGTCCTTCGGCGGGCGAATTTGCCCCGAGACGGTGTCGCCGGTGCGCAGGTCGAATTTCTTGATCTGCGACGGCGAAACGTAGATGTCGTCTGGACCAGGTAAGTAGTTGTAGTCCGGCGAACGCAGGAATCCATAGCCTTCGGGGAGGATCTGCAGCACACCTTCGGAGAAGATGACGCCGTTCTTCTTGGTCTGCGCCTCGAGAATCTCGAAGATGAGCTCCTGCTTCCGCAGCCCGCTGGTGTTGGCGATCTTGAGGTCGCCAGCGGTCTTGAGCAGCTCTTCGATCTTCTTGTTCTTGAGAGCTGCAATGTCCATCACCGCCCCTTGGCCACGCGTGGCAGTTTCACGGTTGATGACATCGGTCTCTTCATGGTTATTGCCCGCTGCATCCACCGCCGGGGCCATCGACGATGGTCCGGGGTGCGAGCGGCGTGTGGGTCTGGTAGGCACTTGCTTCATCCCGTGGGTTTGAAGGGATTCACGATCGGATCGGTAGGTCTCTTTCTGCCCGTACTTCAACTCAACCTCGTCCTTGATCACCGTGGGTCACGGCCTGTAGAAAACCTCGCGGCAGTCTCGACCTCGGAGCGACCGATTCCCGTCGGTAGGTTTCTTGGCCGTACGACTGAGGAGGGCAAGGCCGGGAGCGGATGCGGTATCGTGCACCGACAGTAGCCCTCGGCCCGTGCTGGTGTCAAGGGGTCTCGGCCAAAGACCCCGAAGAACAACGACAAACGCATCGACGTTGGGCCGACGTGCAGTCCCTGGGGTCCCCCACGAATCTGCATAGCCCATGCCATGTCGTCCACCCCGGACTTGGAGGTCAGCGGCCGCCCTTCAAATCCTGGTATTCCTTTAGGTCACGCGCCGCGCCGGCGAAATCACCGACACCGCGCTTGCACAATCCGCGCACCTGCCAGTATTCCGACTTCTTTGCATCCAAGCCGATCAGTTTGTCCCCAAGTCCGATGGCCTTGGAAAAGAATTGCTTGGCAGTGGGCATATCGCCGCCCTTTTCGGCTTCGTCGCCGGACTTGTAGTACGTGACCATGAGATTGTAGAGCGTGGTGGGATCGTCGGCCTTGAGGGTCAGCACTTTTTCGTATGCCGCGATGGCTTCGGGGCGACGGCCCAGCTGCGACAAAGCACTGCCGAGCGCCGAGTAGTTGGGGGCGTCCTTTTCGTCGATGATGTTCAGGCGCTGCTTGACGCTCAACCCATCCAGGTAGTATTTCGCGGCGTTCTCCCAGTCCTTGGCGTTGTAGAAGCGGTCGGCCACCGTCATGTACAGCTGATGGTTCTCGGGGCTGAGCGCGAGGGCCTTCTTGTAGGCCTCCTGCGCCCCGGCGAAATCGCCGCGCCGGTACAAGACCTCGCCACGCGCTTGATGCACGGTGAGCGTCGTTTCCTTGTCCTTCGGGTCGAGCTCGAGCACGCGGTCGAGGTCCTTCAGCACGACATCGGTGAGAGCCATGAACTCGTCTTTCTTCTCGAGCTTATGGGCGACGTTGGCCTGCTCCAGGACCGCCATCGCATGCTGGTAGTACCCCTGGAAGTTCTCCGGGTCGGCGATGGTGGCGAGCTTGAACTCGGTGGTGGCCAGGTCGAAATTGTTGCTTCTCACCGCGATCAGACCGCGGTTGAAGTGGAGGCCATACATCGACACGATATTGTCGTCCGCGGATGCACCCCAGCTGACTTCCGCCAGCTGCTTCGCCTTGGTGAAATGCATGTATGCCCTCGAGAGCCACGCCGCGGAAGAATCGGCATAACCGGGCGCTTCCGGCAGCGCGTCCTTGTCCTTGCCAAAATATGCCGCGCCCATGAAGTAATGGGTGTCGCCGTCGTTCTCGTTCTGCACCAGCGCCTGCGCACCTTGGGCGATCGCCTTGTCGTAGAGCCCCTGCTGCACGTAGATCTTCATCCCCGTTTTTTCTTTGGACGCGCAACCCAGGCCACAGAACACCAGGGCGGCGACGATTGCCCGCGTGGTTCGACGCATGCTCGTTCAAGCCTCCTCGAAACGGGACGCCGTGCTGGCCTCCCAAAGCGCGACAAAAGCCTAGCCGCCGGCAGAGTGCGAGCGGTGATTCGTTGGGAACACGACCATGCGAGGCGTCGGATGGACCTTCCAGGCCGATGCACTAGGCTGCGTAGCCAACTCCCCGCGTGGCGGTTCGGGGTGCCCGGCGTGGCCTCGTGGCCGCCTATATTTAAGAACCTGGCCAGTTGCTGTCAAGAACCGCAAGTCCCTGCCGGTGCATGATCCCCTGTGCAGCTCACAACATGTTGACCGGGTCGACGTCGACTTGGAATTCCACCCCCGGCAAGCCACGAGCACTCTCGGTGACCTGCGCGAGGAGCCGGGTCTTGTCGTCTGGGCTGAGCGACCCTTTCACCAGGATCTGCTCGCGATACCGTCCCCGAAGGCGTGGGATGGCGCTCGCCGCAGGTCCGAGGACCTTGAGCGCCGTCGTTGCGGCCTCGACCCTGGCCGCACTGGCACCAGGTGAAGAGTTCGGAGGCGCTGGCCGCAGCGCCCCGGCCAAGCGCTCCATCGCCCGTGTGAGCCGTGGCAGCTCCGGCCCCTGCCCGGTGATCCCCACCAGACGGGCGAAGGGTGGGTAGCCGAGATCGCGGCGCAGCTCCGCCTCCTGGGCGAAGAAGCCATCGAAGTCCTGCGCCGCTGCCGTGATGATGCTGATGTGGTCCGGGCAGAGTGTCTGGATGTAGACGTCCCCCGGTCGCTCACCGCGTCCGGCGCGACCCGCGACCTGCGCCAGCAGCTGAAACGTGCGCTCGGATGCCCTGAAATCCGGCAGCGACAGGCCGCCGTCGGCCTGGATCACACCGACGAGGGTCACCCCCGGAAAATCGTGGCCTTTGGCCACCATCTGGGTGCCGAGGAGAATATCGACCTCGCCGCGCGCGAACTCCTCGAGAATGGACCGATGCGCGCCGCGGCGCGACGTCGTGTCGAGATCCATGCGACGCAGGCGCGCGCCGGGCAGCAGGCCGCCCAAGTCCTGCTCCAAGCGCTGCGTGCCGACGCCGCGGAACACCTGGCAAGGATTCGCGCACTTCGGGCAATGCCGCGGCACCGCGCGCGTGTGGTTGCAATAGTGGCAGCGCAGCGCGCTCCCGACCGAGTGATAGGTGAGCGAGATGTCGCAGTGCGGGCAGCGCACGAGCTCGCCGCAGCCGAAGCACTGCACGTAGTTCGAGTGCCCGCGCCGATTGAGCAGCAAGATGCTCTGTTCGCCGGACTCGAGCCGAGCCACGAGCGCATCGAGCAGCACCGGCGCGATCACGGCGCGGCGATTCTCCTCGCGGCGCATGTCGATGACTTGGACGCGTGGCATCGGCCGGCGGTCGACGCGCTCCGGAATGCGCAGCAGCACGTGCTTGCCGGTGCGGGCGTTGTGGTAGCTCTCGAGACTCGGGGTCGCCGAACCGAGCAAGACCACGGCGCCTTCGAGCCGGCCGCGCATCAACGCCACCGCGCGCGCGTGGTAACGCGGCTTCTCGCTCTGCTTGTACGACGGCTCGTGCTCCTCGTCGACGACGACGATACCGAGCTGCCGAAATGGCGCGAAGATGGCGCTGCGTGCCCCGAGCACGACTTGGATCTCACCGCGTGCCGCCGCGTTCAGCACGTCATGGCGTTCCGCCATCGTCATGGCACTGTGCAGGATGCCGAGCTCGGTGCCGAGCCGCGAGCGAAAGCGATCCGCCGTCTGCGGCGTGAGCGCGATCTCCGGGATGAGGATGATGGCGCTGTGCCCCCGCGCCACCGCCGCGCGCACCGCATGCAGGTACACCTCGGTCTTGCCGCTCCCCGTCACCCCGTGCAGCAGGAAGGATTCGTAGCCGCCTTGCGCGAGCCGCCGCGCGATCGGCGCCAGCACCGTTTCTTGCCAGGCGTTGAGCGCGAGCGGCGGCGCCGCTTCCAGCAGCGCCGAGCTCGTCGGCATCTCGACACGCCGGCCGCGCTGCGCCCCGCGCTGCCGATGCGCCGCCGCGGGCAGCACCGCCCGCAGCGCCTCGCCGAGCGTGCAAGCGTAGTAGCTCGCGATCCAGCGCCCGAGCTCGAGCAGTTTATCGGTGAGCAACGGCGGGGCGTCGAGAATCCCGGTGATGCTCTTCACCTCGGCGAGCGCCGTCGTTGCCGGGAAACCGACCGCGTAGCCGACGAGGTTCCTTCTCCCGAACGGCACCTTGACACGCGCGCCGAGCGCGAGCTGCGCGTCCAAGCCTTCCGGCACCGAATAGACATAGACATCGTGCAGCGGCAACGGCACCGCGACCTCGACCAGGCGGGACATGGCATGCCTTCGTGGTACAGGAACCCGAACGGGAAGGACCACCATAGGGGAAACGCGAAAGATTCAAGCAGGCCACCGGGCGCCTGTCAACGCGACAGGCGCCTGGTGAGTGCGGCCGGCCTCGTGTGCACCGACGCGGCGCCGAGTCAGCGCATCATGACGAACTTCGCCGATTCGACTTCCGCGCCGTGGACGAGACGGAGAACATAGACACCCGATGGCGCCCGGTAGGCTTGGTACCAGTCGCTCGCGTACCCGCTCGCGCCCTCACAGCAGGCGTTGTCGTGATAACCGAGGGCGTACACATTGCCCGCCATGCCACTGGTCTGCGCCGGGAAATCGGCTGCCACCTGCGCGTGCCAGTAGCTCGTACCATCGTTCAAGATGCGATTGTCGACGTGGACCCATTCCGCTTCGCTGCACGGCGCGCCGGTGTCGAACGACCAATCGGCGATCCAGATCGTATCCTGCAAGACCTTCTGCGGCGCTGGATTCGTGCCGTCCACGTCACCCACGACGTCGACGTCGACCTCGTATTCGCTGAGCTCGTGCGGTTGGTTTGGCTTTGCGAGGGCGTGCGAAACTATGAAAGCGAAGCCAGCGACCGCGACGAGTGCGGCCCTTCGTTGCATGGCTTGTCCCCCCCTACGGCGCGGAAGTCCGGTTGCCGCCGGAGCGGGGGTCCCGGCTCCGAGCCGCGGCAATTCTACTCCCGAGCGATGGGAGTGGAAAGCGCGTCGGCAGGGTGTGACTAGCGGCGCACGCCGAGGATGGCCTGCACGCGCTCGATGAGCTTGCTGGGGCTGAAGGGCTTGGTCATGTAGTCGTTGGCACCGACCTCGCGGCCGAGCTTCTGGTCGACCTCGCGGCCTTTGGCGGTCAGCAGGATGACGGGGATGCCCTTGGTGGTGGGGTCGTTCTTGATCATGCGGCAGGTTTCGTAGCCGTCGAGCTTCGGCATCATGATGTCGAGGATGACGAGATCCGGCTTTTCCTCGCGCACCTTCTGCAGCGCTTGCTCCCCGTTCGTCGCGGTGACGACGTCGTAACTCTCGGCCCCCAGGATGAAGTCGAGGATGTGGAGAATGTAGACCTCGTCGTCCACCACGAGGATCTTCGCCTGATACATCCCGCGACCTTCCCTGGCCCTTGCGGTGCGCGGAGCGTCCGGCGCACCAACCTATTCCGCGATCTCGAGCGCGCGTGAAGATTCGAAACAACCAAAGCAAATCCGAGACCAGGCCGGTGCTCCGTCACTCGTGTGTGGATGCGTGGACTCAGACGGTCGCGTGCAGGAGCTGCGACACCGTGCCGAGGAAAGTTTCGACCCCGAAGGGCTTGGGGATGTATGCGTCGCACAGGTTCTCGAGCTCGTGGGTTTCGCGCTCGTTCAGCTTCTTGGCCGACAATGCCAGGATGGCCACGCCCTCCATGAGCTCGTTCTGGCGCGTGATGCGCATGGTTTCCAGGCCATTCAAATTGGGCATCATGATATCCATGATGATGAGGTCCGGTCGATTGACCCCAAGGTAGCTCAGCGCCTTCATGCCGTCGTTGACCCAATCCACGTGGTAGCCCTCGTTGCGGAGAGCGTAGGTCAGGATGGTCGCCAGCGGCTCTTCATCGTCGACGATCAGAATGCGCTTCTGCATGTCCTCATCCTCATTGGTTCCACGAGTCGTGATTGCGCGTTGTCAAGCCTGTGGCAAGGCCAAGCGGAAGACCGTGCCGCGATCGAGGGCGCTCTCGACCTCGATGCGTCCTCCGTGCTGTTCCATCACCGTCTTCACCAAAGCCAAGCCCAGTCCGGTGCCGCGCGTGTGACCGACACGGTCGTCACGGCTGCGGAAGTATGGATCGAAGATATGCTGCACCTCGTCCGCCGCGATGCCATAGCCTCGGTCGAGCACCTCGACGTGGACCCAGCCCGTGGATGTGCTGGCACGCACGAGCACCGTGCATGCGGACGGTGAGAATTTCACCGCGTTGTCGAGCAGGTTGATGAACACTTGCTCGAGCAGGTCGCGATCGGCGCTGATCCATGGCAAGGTGTCCGGCACGCGCACATCGAGCCGCACGTCGTGCTGACGAAAG
>DASRJO010000187.1:0-9782 GCA_035649435.1 Candidatus Krumholzibacteriia bacterium
GAGCCAACTCCAAGCTGTCGCGCCCCGTGCCGGCGCCGACCTCGAGGACGCGCGCGCCCTGTGGATCGACATGATGCAGCAGCGCCTCGACGATCCGTCCATCGGTGTCGTAGACATCGGCGAGATCTGGGGCGCTGGCCCAGAACCGCTCCCAGTGGTGTTTCTCGGACGACCTAACCACGATGGGCCCGGTCGGCGGCGGCGGCGCGGCGCGCCGCATCCCGGGCGATGCGGTCGAGCACGCCGTTGACGAAGGCAGCGCTCTCGTCGCTGCTGAACTTCCGCACCACGTCCAACGCCTCGTCGATGACGACACGCACGGGCACGGCGGGAAGGTAGAGGATCTCGGCGGCGCCGACTTCGAGGACGCAGCGGTCCACCAGGGCCACGCGCTCCAGGTCCCAATGCACGAGCGCTTCCCGCAGCAAACCCGCGATCTCGTCGTGGTGATCCCGCACGCCACGCACTAGATCCTCGGCGTAGGCCGCCACGCTGGGACTCGCTTCCCTGCGCTCGACGTTCGCTGCCAGCGCCCGTTCCCAGGACGTTTCGCTCTGAGCGATCTCGTACAGCGCCTGCACCGCGACTTCGCGCGCCAGCCGTCGCTCTCGCATGCTCACCTCTCGCGTTGCAATGAGCGCAGCACGTGTACCGTCTCGATGGCGGCCTGTGCGGCGTCCCAACCCTTGTTCCCCGACTTGGCGCCGGCGCGTTCGACCGCTTGCTCCAGCGTGTTCGTCGTGAGGACGCCGAAGCCGATTGGCACACCGGTTTCGTACGAGGCGCGTGCGATGCCACGCGCCGCCTCGCCGGCCACCAGATCGAAATGCGGCGTTTCGCCACGAATGACGGCGCCGAGACACACGAGCGCGTCGAACTGTCCGCTCGACGCCAAGGTCTTGGCCACGAGCGGCATCTCGAAGCCGCCGGGAACCCGCACCACGTGCAGGGCGTCGTCCGCGGCACCGTGGCGCCGCAGGCAGTCGAGCGCCCCTTGCAGCAAGCGTTCGCCGATCAGGTCGTTGAAGCGCCCGACGACGAGAGCGATGCGCAATCCGCGCGCGTCGAGTGACCCTTCGTGAGTGCGTGGCATGTCTTGCCTCCTGTCAGAGATCCTCGAGCATGTGCCCGAGCTTGTCGCGTTTGGCCCGCAAGTACGCCCGGTTGCGCTCGCCCGGCGGAATCTGAATCGGCACGCGCTCGATCATCTCGAGGCCATAGGCCGCCAGACCCACCAGCTTCTTCGGGTTGTTGGTCAGCAAGCGGATGCGCCGCAACCCCAGATCGACCAGGATCTGGGCGCCGATGCCGTAGTCGCGCAGGTCGGCCGGCAATCCCAACGACCGGTTGGCTTCGACCGTATCGAGCCCCTGCACGTCTTGCAAATGATAGGCGCGGATCTTGTTGGCGAGACCGATGCCGCGGCCTTCCTGGCTCATGTAGAGGAATACCCCGTGACCGTAGGCGGCGATTTGACGCAGCGCGTACTCGCGCTGCGGCCCGCAGTCGCAGCGTTCCGAATCCAGGATATCCCCGGTCAGGCACTGCGAGTGCACGCGCACGAGTGGCGCCGGGTCCAGGTGCGGCGTGCCGCGCACGACGGCGGCATGCGTCGCCTCCTCGAAGGCGGCCTGGTAGATGTGGATGGTGAACTCGCCATAGCGCGTCGGCAGCTCGGCCGAGGCCACGCGCTGCACCAGTTTCTCGCGCGAGCGCCTGTAGGCGATGAGATCTTTGACCGAAATCATCGTCGTGTCGAATTGGGCTGCGATCTGGCGCAGGCGCGGCAGGCGCGCCATGCTGCCGTCTTCGTCCATGACCTCGCACACGACACCGGCGGGATACAGTCCGGCCAGACGCGCCAGGTCCACGGCTGCTTCCGTGTGGCCGGTGCGCCGCAGCACGCCACCTTCGACGGCGCGCAGCGGGAACACGTGTCCGGGCCGCGCCAGGTCCTCGGGGCGGGTCTCGCTGCGCGCGAAGGCGCGAATGGTCTGGGCGCGATCGTGCGCCGAGATCCCCGTCGTCGTGCCGTGCTTGTAATCCACCGACACGGTGAAGGACGTGTTGTGCAGCGATGTGTTCTCCGGCGACATGAGACCGAGCTGCAATTCGTCGAGGCGCGACGCGACGCACGCGACGCAAATGAGCCCGCGCGCGTTCTTGGTGAGGAAGTTGACGTGCTCGGGTGTGATGCACTCGGCCGCCATCACCATGTCGCCTTCGTTCTCGCGGTCCTCGTCGTCGACGACCAGGACGAAGCGCCCCTCGCGGATGTCCGAGATCGCTTTCTCGACGGCGTCGAAATCGGTCACCTTGCGCCTCCGGGACTGTCGCCGAACGCCGTGAGCAGCTGCTGCCAGCGTGTTCGTGCCGCCGCCACATCGTTGCCACCCTGCAGCCCGTGCAGGACGTAGCGCGCCAGCACGTCCGCCTCCAGATTGACCGCCGCGCCGGGTTCTCGTTCGCAGAGCGTCGTCATCTCCCAGGTGTGCGGGATGAGATAGAGCTCGAAGCGCCCGCCTCGCACCCACGGTCCGACGGTCAAGCTCACGCCGTCGACCGCGATACAGCCCTTGGGGGCGATGTAGGGTCGCAGTCCATCGGGGGCCTCGACCTCGAGCACATGTGTGACGCCGTCCTGTCGCACCGAAGCGACCCGGCCGCGATCGTCGACATGGCCGAGGACCAGGTGCCCGTCCAGCCGTCCCCCGAACGCGAGCGCCCGCTCCAAATTGACCCGACGACCGGCGCGCAAGCCCCCGAGCGTGGTGACTCGCAACGTCTCGGCTTCGGCCGCGACGCGGAACCAGCCGTCACCAGTTTCCAGCACGGTCTGGCACACCCCGTCGACCGCGACGCTCGCGCCGATACCCAGGTCGGCGCTCACCTTCACCGCGTCGATGTCGAGTTCGAGGCCGTTTTGGCGCCGCTTCACCGCGCGAACCGTGCCCAGCTCTTCGATGATTCCCGTGAACATGGTTCCTCGCCCGACCTCGTTCCTTGCTACCGACGGGTTGCCGTGCATCGACCTCAGGATGTCTGCACCGCGACGCTCTCCCGGTGGTCGTGGACCTCGAGGATGTCGTCACTTGGGACCGGCCCGAATGCGGTTTCGTCTCGTGTCACCGCCTGGTCTTGGATTTTCCCCCAGGCCTCCGCCGCATCCCATTTCATTCCAGCGAGTCGAAGGTGTCGATTGCGATACAGGTAGAGACGATCCCACAGATCGGCCTCCAGCATCTTGCGATGCGTCCTTCCGCCTCCTTCGACGAGAACGCTCCACAGTGCAAGTCTCTCGAGCTCCTTGCACCAGGCGTGGAGATCGAAGCCACCTGGACCATGCGGCAGTGCGACGACATCTGCCACCTCGCGAATGCGCTCTGCCGCCGGTTCGAGTGCCGCCTCGGCGCAGAAGACGACCGCTCGTTCTTCCCCGGGCCATAGCCATTCGGGGAGGCTGCGCAGCATTGGGTCCAGCACCAGACGGCGCGGCGTCTTCCCCGGCCCGAGCCCCGCAGACAGAGGAACGGACGCAGTGTCCGCTCCATGGTACATCCTGCGGTCGAGGCGCGGACGGTCCCGCCGGAGGGTTTCCACCCCGACCGCGATCCCGTCCAGACCGGCGCGGAGCTGGTGCGTGTGGACACGTGCCGCCTCGCCTGTGATCCTCACCCTCTCGCCACCAGCGCCGGCGATGCAGCCGTCCGCCGAAATAGCCACCTTGAGCGCCACGAACGGCCGGCGCCGCCGCTGCCGAGCCACGAACACGTGGTTCAACTCAGCGGCCGCCTGCCAACGACAGCCCACCTCCACCCGCACGCCCTCCCCTCGCAGCCTCGCGATCCCACGCCCCGATACCAGCGGATTCGGATCGACCATGCCGACGACGACGCGCCCGACATTGGCGCGCAGAATCGCGTCCACACAGGGCGGCGTGTGGCCGTGATGGACGCAGGGCTCCAGATTCACGTACAAAGCGAGGTCATCCTGAGAAGACATTGAAAAATCAGGGTTTTTCTCGAGAAACTCGAGCGCCTGAGGCTCCGCATGCGACTGGCCAGCGGCTCGATGCACGCCGGACCCGATCTCGTTGTCGCCGTGCACGAGCACGGCACCGACCATCGGATTCGGGGAGGTGAGCCCGTAGGCGCTCGCGGCGAGAGCCAGCGCCCGATCCATCCAGTGCTCGTCCGACTGCAGCATGTGCGAGACCCCGCGCGATGACTCGTCCGAACTCTAGTTCATTCTCCCGGCCCGACTCGTGCGCCCGGCACCTCGATGCGGCCCGCCACCGAGGGCATCGAGGGATCCGATCGAGCCACGCGAAGGCAGGGACTCTAGCGCAGGACCACGACGCGCGCCGTGCGGATCGCGCTGCCTCTCTCGAGATGCAGGAAGTAGATGCCGCGCGCGAGATCCACTCGCGGCTGCCAGACTCGCGTGTGACGTCCCGGGGAGAGCCGTTCGTCGAGGAGGCGGCCGATTCGCCGGCCGCGCGGATCGAAGAGCTGCAGTCGCACCAGCGACTCTTGCTGCACTTCGATGGCGTAGCTCAATGGATTCGCACTCCAGGAGACGAGCGAGAGTTCGAACCGCGCGCTCGCCGCTTCGTCCGTGGGCGCATCGCGTTCGAATCGCGTGATGACGATCTCCACCGGGCCTCCCGGCTCCGCGCCGTGTGCGAGCCAGAGGTTGAAATGCATGCGCTCGAACTGCGGCACGGTCGCTGGATTCGATCGGCTCCAGGCTGCGACGGGGAGCTCGCCGCCAATGCAACTGCTGAAGTCGATGCGTTGCGGCTGCCAGACGATCTCGTGCGTGCTCGGGCCGTGACCGAAATCGACGCCGAAGGCGTAGGGTGCATCCGGTTGGACGACGTACTGCGCCTGAACCGGATCGAATGCACCGCCGATTTGTCCGAACTCGATGTCGGCTTCGAGACCGGGTTCGGCGTAGAGGAAACCGGCGAAGACGACGGCGGGGTCGAGCGTTTCGAGCGCGCTCGCGACGGTGAAGCGATAGCGACCGTGGCCGACGTAGAATTCGCTCATGACTTCGGAGCAAGTCCAGCGCCCGTCGCGTTCGACGAGACGCAGATGCAAGCCGGCGGCGTCGACCCAAACGTTCTCCTCGCCATCCGACCATCGATTGCTGCCGGGACCGAAGGGCACACCGCCCGAGGATTTGACGATCCACGTTTCGCCGCCGAACTCGACCCGGCGCTGCGACTCCGGCGCTCGCGCGACGGCCAAGATCACGCCGCCCACCTCGGGCAAGCTGGTCATCTGGGGCGGTGGCCGCCACGTGCGGCGCGCCAGAATTGCGGCATAGCGCGCTCCCCCGTGCGTCGTCGTCGACCACACGCCGCCGCAACTGGGGGCGATCGATGCATCCTCGACCGGCTGCACGTAATACACATCCGTCTCCGCATAGACGAACACCACCACGTCATCCGTCTCGACGTTGGCGACGGTCCCGGCGATCGTGCCGCCCCACGCAGCATGGCAGCAGTCGGGTGGCGACAGGGTGATGCAGATCGCGGGATCGTTGCTCTGCTCTCCAACCACGCACGCCGAAACCGGAAGCGACAGGCTCCAGTAGAGGAATGCAGCGAGCGACAACCCGGCAGACAATGACACTCCGCTCGGCTTGCATGCGGCGGGCGAGCCTCGCGCCTCGACGGAGCCTGGTGCTCCGTAGTATCCTCTTGCCATCCTTTTTCCGTCCCGCGAACGATGTGGGGTCCAGTGGCCAGGCGCGCTGGGCGAAGCCTATTGGGCGCCGAGGGCCTCGCGCGTTCAGTCCTGAATGACCATTCGGCGAAAAACCCCCATGAAAAGCAGGCAAGCCGCACTGCGTTCACAGTTTCATTCTAGCCGAGTCGGCGCGAAGCTCGCACTGACAGCGTTGTTCCTCTGCATTTCGACCGTGTTCGGCACGCCCGCGGCCCATGCGGTGATCCCACTCGGGTCGGAGTTCCAGGTCAACAGCTTCACGCCGAATCCACAAGGCCGGCCGGCGGTGGCCGCCGACGGTTCGGGAGGCCTCATCATCGTGTGGGATAGCGTGAACTCACCGGGGTCGGACCACAGCGGTTACTCGATTCAGGGCCAGCGCTACCCCGCCAGTGGCAGTCCCCTTGGGGGCCAATTCCAGGTCAACAGCTTCGCGCCGAGCCAGCAGAACGACCCCGCCGTGGCCGCGGACGCCGCAGGGAACTTGGTCGTCGTGTGGTCCAGCACTGGATCGCTGAGTTCGGACCAAAGCTCCACTTCCATTCAGGCGCAGCGACGTGTGGTCATTTTGCGCTGAGTTCGGAAATCAAACCACGCGCGCGAGAAGGACGACCGAGTAACCGACGGCGGGCCGGTTGCCTGCGTTCGTGTAGGAGTGGCGTTGATCGCCGGGAAAGACGAGGACGTCGCCCGGCCCGACGCGCCAGTGCTCACCTCCTGCTGCGATCTCGACCTCGCCCGCCTCGCAAGTGAAGTACTCGCGCGTGCCCGGCATGTGCGGCACGCCGGGGATGCGGCCGCGGGCCGGAATCTCCATGCGCTCGATCACCATTCCCGGGATCGTATCGGGCAGGAGCTGCTGGACGGAGCCGTCCCCCTGCGTGCGCCGGCGCATCGTCGCGCGCGGATAGAGACGTCCGCTCGAGCGCGGCGGCCCGGTCAGCTCTTCGATCGGGACCTGCAGTGCCGTCGCCACCTTGTCGAGAACGGCGAGCGTCGGATTGGCCGCGCCGGTTTCGAGGTGAGCCCAGGTGGCGCGCGGCACACCCGCCATTTGCGCCATTTGCTCCTGCGTTTGCCCGCGCACCTCGCGCAGATGACGCACGTTTTCGGCCAGACGCACCGCGAGCTTCGTCGGCATGACGACAGGATAGATCGCTGCCAACAGATTGGCAAGAGTGTTGTTGTATTGGCGAAGCGGACGTAGGCTCGAATGCATCGTCGGGCCTTGGGTTCAGGAGGTTGCAACATGCAGAGCCCCACGCTTTCAGGCTTCGAACCCGACACGCACCCGGCCGTCCTCTTGACCGGCGGTTCACGCGGCCTGGGGGCCGCGCTCGGGAGCGAGCTGGCGCGCCGTGGCGCGCAAGTCGTCCTCGTCGCGCGCGGAGAGGCGGAATTGCGCGCGGTCGTCGCCGGGATCCGTGCCACGGGTGGCGTCGCCCACGCGCTGGTCGCCGACATCGGCGACAAGGAAGCCATCTATCCGTTGGTCGGTGCCGCCACCGCGCTCGTCGGCCCCATCGACGTGCTCGTGCACGATGCGAGCACCTTGGGACCGTTGCCGCTCGGTGAATTGCTCGACACGGAATGCGAAGACTTCGGCCGCGTGCTCGACGTCAACCTGCTCGGTCCGTTCCGCCTGACCAAGGCGGTCGTGGGCTCGATGCTGCTGCGCGGTCGCGGTCTGGTCCTGGGGCTGAGCTCCGATGCCGCGGTCAACGGCTACCCCGGCTGGGGCGCGTACGGCGTGTCGAAAGCGGCGCTCGATCACTTGCTGCGCACTTGGGCCGCCGAGCTCGACACGAGCGGCGTGCGCTTTTTGAGCATCGACCCCGGCGACATGGACACCCAGATGCACGCCGATGCGATTCCCGCCGCCGATCGCTCCACATTGGCGTCGCCCGCCGATGTGGCGATTCGGATCGCGGACCTGATCCAGTCCCAGACGTCGATCGCAACCGGCTCGCGCGTCGAATTGGCGATCCGCGGGAGAGTGGCATGACCGCCACCGTGTGGCCACGCGCGCGCCGAGCACAAGCGCGAATGCTGCACCTGGACCCCGGGTGCGGATCCATGCGTGATTTGCATCTCGATGCCCTCCCGACCCTGTTGCAACCGGGTGATCTCGTGGTGGTGAACGATGCGGCGACGTTGCCGGCGGAGCTCCGGGGTACGACCGCGCAGGGTCCAGTGGAAGTGCGACTCGCCGGGCTGGGCGCGGCGAGTCCGGCGTCGGACGAGATCACATCCGATTCGATTTGGACCGCCGTTCTCTTTGGCGCGGGGAACTGGCGCATGCGCACCGAAGATCGCCCAAGCCCGATCGTCCTTGCGCGCGGCGACACGATCGCTTTCGCCGCCGATCTCCATGCCACCGTCGTCCGTGTCTCGAGCGTCTCGCCTCGACTCGTGCAGCTCCGCTTCGACCGCGAGGGCGCAGCGCTCTGGGCTGCGCTCTACCGCGTTGGGCGCCCGGTGCAGTATTCCTACCTCTGCGCGCCGCTCGCACTCTGGCACGTGCAGACCCTGGTTGCCGCGCGACCCTGGGCCGTCGAGATGCCATCCGCCGGATGGAGCCTCGATGCACACCTGTTGCGCAGTCTGCGCCAGCGCGGCGTCGGCATCGCGAGCGTGACGCACGCGGCCGGCCTGTCGAGCACGGGTGACCCGGCGCTCGACGCGCTGCTGCCACTCCCCGAGCGCTTCGACGTGCCCGAAGCGACCGTGCGCGCCATCGAACGCGCGCGGGCGCATCGCGGGCGCATCGTCGCCGTCGGCACCACAGTGGTGCGCGCGCTCGAGGGCTGCGCGGCACAGAACGGTTGCCGGCTCCGGCCCGGGCCCGGCGTCACCGACCTGCGTCTCGGACCTGGCTTCGTGCCGCGCGTCATCGACGGCGTGCTCACCGGGATGCACGATCCCGGCACGAGTCACTTCGTGCTGCTGCGCGCCTTCGTCCCCGGCCCGCTTCTCGACGCCGCCACGCACCATGCCGAGACGAACGGCTACCGAGGTCACGAATTCGGCGACACCTGCCTCGCGCTGGCCGAATAAAGTCAGCAATCGCGAAACTTCAGCGTCGCTCGACGAGGGCTTGGGCGAAACTTTCGGGATCGAACTCTTCGATGTCTTCCAGTCCTTCGCCGACGCCGACGAATTGCACCGGGACGTCGAGGGCTTTGCGGATGGCGAGGACGATGCCGCCTTTGGCGGTGCCGTCCAGCTTGGCGAGGAAGAGACCAGTCACCTGCACCGCGGCCATGAACTCGCGCGCTTGGGCCAGGCCGTTCTGGCCGGTGTTGGCGTCGAGCACCAGGAGAGTTTCGTGCGGGGATTCGGCGTCCACCTTCTGCACCGCGCGCCGGATCTTGCTCAGCTCCTGCATCAAGTTCGTCTTGGTGTGCAATCGACCGGCGGTATCGATGAGAGCGACGTCGGCGTCGCGTGCGCGCGCGGCCTGCACGGTGTCGAACGCCACCGCGGCCGGATCGGCGCCGTGTTTCTGGCGCACCAACGTGGCGCCGATGCGTTCGGCCCAGATGGCGAGCTGTTCGGTGGCCGCGGCACGATACGTATCGGCAGCGCCGAGGATCACCTTCTTGCCCATGCTCTGGTACATCCACGCCAGCTTGCCGACCGATGTCGTCTTGCCGGTGCCGTTGACGCCGACGACCAGGATCACGTGCGGTGTGCCGCGCAGGCGCTCGGCCGCCATGACCGGAGCGCCGCCGAGCAAGGCCAGGACTTCCTCGCGGATGGCCTGCGACACCGGCTCGATCTCCTCGGCGCTGATCGATGTTCCATGCAGACGCCGGCGCACGCCATCGGTGATCTGCGCCGCGGCGTCCGTTCCCATATCGGAGCCGATGAGGATGTCTTCGATCTCGTCGAGTGTGGTGGCGTCGAGTCTCGCCTTGCGTGTCACCAGTTCGCGCACACGCCCGAACATGCCGTCGCGGGTCTTTTCGAGCCCGCGACGGAGACCGGCGAGCGGCTTTCTAAACAAGAGGCTCCTCCGCCGCTTCACTCGCGGCGGCCGGC
>DASRJO010000188.1:0-22223 GCA_035649435.1 Candidatus Krumholzibacteriia bacterium
CCGTGCACCGCCGAATGCCAGTCGTAGCAACCGGAGAAGGCCGGCGTCAGCTCGCGCGGCGCGCGCGCGTCGGCGTCGCTAGTGAGGACGTGCGCGATCTTGTTCGGATACTCCTGATGCACGCAGCCGAGCGCGAGCGCGGCGAAGCGCTCGACTGCTGCGATGGGAAGTCGGTCCGCAGCTCGCCCGATCCCCGGCAACAACGACACCGCCGGAAGCATCGAGACAAGAACGACACACCAAACTGGCTTGTGCATGGCGTGCAGCTTACACGTTCAACCCCGACGCGCCATGGGTTTTGTCAGGCGCAGGAGCCGCCAGAACGCCATCGAGCTGTGGCGGGGCTGGGGGTTCTTATCGGGGTTGCTATTTCAGGATCATCTTGCGAGTTCGGCTCGTGCCGCCAGCCTCGAGCCGAACCAGGTATATACTGCCGCTTCCGCACTGGCGGGCCAGGAATTTTGGCCGAGACGAGACGAATCGTTGCGAGCGTTTCCGGGACCGCTTGGCAAGAAAGGAGAGGCGTGAGTTCCATCCTGACCTCCGTCGTTGTCGCCGCCGCGACGGCGATCCTAGCCGCGTTGCCGGCACCGACTGTCGGCGCGCCACCCGAGGATCCTCGAGAACCCGAGGACCACACGATCCGAGTGACGGTCGACGACGACCACCACTCGTTCAAGCACGCGTGGCGTGACGCGCGTCCCATGATCGCCATCCAGTATGGTTTTGGTGATGTGGACCGCGACGGCTTCGGCGGCGATCTGGCCTCGGTTGGTGTCCTCGATCTCCAACTGGGCTACCGGGTCGATCGACGTTATGGGGGCGAGGACGCCCTCCTCCACCAGAGCACCCACTTCACTCACGTCGGCAACCTCGCAAGCCGCCTCACGAGCGACGCAGCGGGCTTGTCCGAAGTCGGCACCGACATGTGGCGGTTCGGCGTTGGAGCCGGCGATGGATACGGCTATCGCTTCGCGTCGGAACGCGGCCGGTTCATCCTCCAGAGCGCGGGCACCATTGGCTTTTACACGCTCGAGCTGGAAGGCGAGACCGCTGGCGGCCTGACACCGGTGGACGCGGCGTCGGTCGAACAGTTCACCACCCACACGCGATTCGGCGAGTCGTGGGAGTCAGCCGTCGAGGTCGGCTTCGGCGACATGCTGGCGCTGCATGCGGGCTACGAGCGCGCTGCTGTCTTTCCGAGCCTCAAGTTCTGGTATTGGCTGCTCTCGACCGGCCTCGACCGCGGCGCTCTCTGGGCATTGGACATGTTCGTGGACGAGGTCGAGGACTCGTCGCCGTACGCGGCGCCGATCGTGCGCTTCGTGCTCGAAGGCGCGCTGCAATACGGGTACTATGAGCTCCGCAAGGAAGAGGTGAACTGGCCCTTCGACACCGAGCCGCCGCTCGACTACAACACGTTCAAGCTCGGGCTCACGACCCGCTTCTGAGAACCGCGTGCGGGGACGAATAGGCTCGCTCCGTCGGTGGTCCTATTCATCCCCGCATTCTGGCCGTGCTCCGCAACCTCACGCCCCGGATTCACGATACGGGCAGTACTTCACGTTCCCGGGGGCCGTGAAAGAATCCAGCCGACTTGCCCAATCCCAACGCACGCTCGGGGTCCAGGAGGCCGTAGAGCTGGATGGTCTTGGCCACGAGCCCGGTCCAGCCGGTCTGATGACTGGCGCCCAACCCGGCGCCGTTGTCGCCGTGAAAGTACTCGTAGAACAGGATGAGGTCGCGCCAGTGGGGATCGCTCTGGAACTTCTCGGTGCCGCCGTAGACGGGTCGCCGGCCCTGCGCGTCGCGGATGAAGATCCCGGCGAGTCGGTCGGCGATCTCCTTGCTCACCTCGAACAAGTTCATCATGCGGCCGGACCCGGTGGGGCACTCGATTTTGAAGTTGTCGCCGTAGTACAGGTAGAAGTTCAGCAGCGACCGGATGATCATCACGTTCACCGGCATCCAGACCGGGCCCCGCCAATTGGAGTTGCCACCGAACATGCCGGTGTTCGACTCGCCAGGCAGGTAATCCACGCGGTACTCCTGGCCGGCGGTGTAGAAGACATAAGGATGCCGCTCGTGGAACTTGGAAAGCGAGCGGATGCCGTGTGGGCCGAGGAACTCGTTTTCGTCGAGCATCTTCGTGAGGATCCGGCGGAGCCGCTCTGGGTTGACCAGGGCCAAGAGCCCGCGCTCGGCGACGCCGAGATGACCCCGGCCGGTCGGGTGCATCGTCTTCAAGAGCTCAGGCATTCGGCGCAACCGTTCGGTGAGGTAACTCATCGATTGCGGGACGCGCTCTCGCTGCCACGCCTCGATGACAGTCGCTGCGCACAGCGGAAGGAGGCCCACCATGGAACGCACTTTGAGCCGTGTGGCGCTGCCGTCGGGAAGCCGCAGGATGTCGTAATAGAAGCCGTCCTCCTCGTCCCACATGCCGTCCTGGCCGTGACGATTCACGGCGGCGGCGATGTAGTAGAAGTGCTCGGCGAACTTGTTGACCATTCCCTCGTAAGTGGCGTCGTGCGCGGCGAGCTCGACCGCAAGCTCCAACATGTTCTGGCTGAAGAGCGCCATCCAAGCCGTGCCGTCCGCCTGCTCGAGGTGGCCGCCGGTGGGAAGCGGGGCGCTGCGGTCGAAGACTCCGATATTGTCGAGGCCGAGGAAGCCCCCATCGAACACGTTCTTGCCGAAGCGGTCTTTACGGTTGACCCACCAGGTGAAGTTCAGCAGGAGCTTGGTGAAGGTCGACTTGAGGAAATCGATGTCCGCTTCGCCACGCAGGGCCTGCTCGGTGCGATGGAGGAACAAAGTAGCGAAGGCGTGGACTGGGGGGTTCACGTCGCTGAAGTTCCACTCGTAGGCGGGCATCTGGCCGCTGGGGTGCAGGTAGGCGTTGCGAAGCATCAGATCCATCTGCTGCTTGGCGAAATCGGGGTCCACGATCGAGAGCGGCAGCGTGTGGAAAGCCAGGTCCCATGCCGCGTACCAGGGATACTCCCACTTGTCGGGCATGGAGATGACGTCTTCGTTCAGCATGTGGAACCAATCGGAGTTCCGGCCGATGCGATATCCGGTGTGCAATGGATTGGAACGGTGCTCGTCCAGCCAGTTGTCCCCGTCGAAGAAGAAGAACTGCTTGCTCCAGAGCATGCCGGCGAGGGCCTGCCGCATCACATTGGCGGCGTCTTCACTCACCGATGGCGGCGTGATCGATTCGTAGAACTCATCGGCTTCACGGAGCCGTTCGGCGAAGATGCTGTCGAATGACCCCCCGAAGGGCTGGTCTTGTGCTTCCGCAGGGCTCTTGGAGAGCCGCAAGCGGATCACCGACGTCTGGCCGGCTGCGATCTTGACGTGGTAGTGCGCGGCGACCTTCGTCCCCTGCTTGCCCGGATTCACCGCACCCTGTCGGCCCTGCACCACAATGTCGTTGATCCCGTCTTTGGCGTAGAGGCTCTCGTTCTTCTGCCCGGGGAAGAGTCGCTCGTGATTGGTCTCGTTCTCGGTGAAGAGCAGTGGCACATCGCCTTCGCAGGAAAAAACAAGATCGCCGAGCAGCGAATGGCTGGCGGCGACTGCGCTCGTGCCGGGCGTGGCCTGGATCTGCTTGAGACTCGGTTTCGCGGCAGCGCGATTGGATGCGGCGATCCACGCCGACCAGTCGTTCCGGAACCACAGTGTCGGCAAAAGATGTAGTTCGGCCGCCTCAGGTCCACGGTTGGCTGCCGTGATTCTCACGAGGAGATCTTCCGCGCCCCCTTTGGCGTACTCGACGAAGACATCGAAGTAGCGGTCGTCCTTGAAGACGCCGGTGTCGAGAAGTTCGTACTCCCCCTCGTCACGGCTGCGCCGTCGGCTAGTCTCCAGCAGGTCAGCGTAGGGATAGGGCGCCTGCGGGTACTTGTACAGGTACTTCATGTACGAGTGGGTCGGTGTGCTGTCGAGGTAGAAGTAGTACTCCTTCACATCCTCGCCGTGATTGCCCTCGCTGTTGGTGAGGCCGAAGAGCCGCTCCTTGAGGATCGGATCCTTGCCGTTCCACAGCGCCAGAGCGAAGCAAAGACGCTGCTTGTCATCCGAGATTCCGGCAATACCGTCCTCACCCCAGCGGTAGGCGCGCGAGCGCGCGTGATCGTGGGTGAAGAAGTTCCATGCATCACCGTCCTCGCTGTAGTCCTCTCGTACCGTTCCCCATTGGCGCTCGCTGAGGTAAGGCCCCCACTTCTTCCATGACACTTTCTGCTCGCGAGCCTCTTGAAGTCTGACCTGTTCGGCGCTCATAGGGTCCTCCTTGTTCCGCGAGTCGTTCCATGTCTAGCTCTGTATTCAAGCGCGGCAACACTGCGCCTGCACCTTCGCGCGCGTCTCTGGAGAGGTGCCCGGACCCCCTCGAGAATCTGCCCCACGGCCTCCGTTGATGTCGCCGCTTCCCGGATCATCGCTTCCTCTCGCCCCTTCGGCAAGGGCCCCACGGCGCGTTTCGACCACGGTGTCGCCTCGTTTGAACTGCACACTGCGGGGCGACTGGCCTCCCTAGAACTTCAGAATCGGCGGCTGCCCGATAGCCCGAGCCTGCCCGATATGCCATAGTTCCCTCGTGTCCCGGGGTGGGCCCCGATCACGTTGGGGATGCGGATGAATTCGCAGCTGCAGCTCGAGCACGATCCCGGACCCAGGCCAAAGCGCCGGGCCTCCGCCTACGATCTGGCGAAAGTCGCTTTCTTCGCCTTTGGATTCCCGCGCAATGCGTTTGGATCGATCGACATCACCAGCCGCTGCAACCTCCGCTGCCGCCATTGCTACTACTACGCCGGTCCGGAGGAAGATCTGCCGCATGAACTGGACGCGGACCAATGGGTGGCCCGGCTCGAGGAACTCAAACGCACGAGTGGCCGCTTTCCGTTCTTCAGCTGCACCTGGGTAGGCGGCGATCCGCTCATCCGAAGGAACGTGATCGAGCGTTGCAAGCCGTTCTTCCGCCACAACGCGATCGTCACGAACGGCACGATCCCACTGCCGAACTGGCCGGACGTCACCTGGTACGTCTCCATCGACGGCGACGAGGAAGTGCACGAATACGTGCGCGACCGCGAGAAACTGTTTCGGCGTGGCAATCGGGGTGGCATCTACCGCGTCATCATGGACAACGTGACGCGCAATCGTCACCTCGGAATCACGATCGCGTACTGCATCTCGCGTGAGAATGTGCACTGCATCGAACGCGTCGTGAAAGACTGGTACGAAGCTGGCGCACGGCACATCACGTTCGATTTCTTCACGCCGGTGGCGGGACTGGAAAACGACGCCATGTGGCTCGACTACCATGAGCGCGACGCCGTGATCGACACGCTGGTCGCCCTGCGCCGCATCTACGGCGACTTCTTCGCCATTCCGGAGCGGGTGCTCCGGCTCATGCGTTCCGACCGCTGCCGCGACATCACCGATCACTGCTTGTTGCGCGAAAAGTCGTTCGCGTTGGACGCGAGCGGAGCCTCCAAGGGCAAGTGCGTCATGGGTGACGAGGCAGACTGCGATCGCTGCGGGTGCGTCGTGCCCTTCTATCTCCACTCTCTCGTCGATCGTCCCATGATCATGGGCGACTTGGCACGCGCTGCGGTGGACTCGTCGCGCCAGCTCCTGGCCGCGATGCGGATCTAGCCACAAAAGTGTGCTCCCCTTGACGGGGCTCAAACCGTTCCTAAATGACCTTTTCAGCCTGTTTTGACGTAGCTCGATGTCGATCCGGGGTTGCCGTTGATCTGACGCCACTTGCCGCCCGAGGCTGATCACCGGAATCTCAATCGAAACGATTCAGGAAACCGCCGCTCTATCCTGCTGAACGAAGGGCCAACCCAAGAATCGGGAGTTGGTTATGCAGCTTCGCTCAGGCCTCGGACAAGCGGATGTTTCCCACCCTATTCCCCACGACCCTCGCTGCTTCCGACTGGACGGCTGCATCTGTCAGGTGCGCGTACCGCTGGCTCGAAGTGATCGACACATGCCGAGAAACTCTTGCAGCGCCAGCGCCCGCGATTCACCTTGGAGCGCGACACCGTGATAGAGTACGGGTGTTATCGGCACCGGACAGGACGTACACGTGCCGCCGTGCTACAAGAACCGTTCTAATTCAAGTTAGGCGCCGCACTGAAGGCGCTCAGCGGAGGAACCGCCATGTTCAACAAGATGCTTCCTCAGCGCATCGATAATACCTATCGCGGCCGCAAGCTCGCACTCTGGCTCTTTGCGCTGGTCGTGATAGTGAAGATCCTTCAGTGCCTAATGGTCATCTTCAACGGCGACTTTATCGTGAGGTCCGCCGACGGCATCCCACTTGACACATACACGCCTGCAGGCGCACAGACAGTACTGGCCATTTGGGCGCTCTTGGGGCTCGAACGTCTCATCATGTTTTTGCTCTGTGTACTTGTGTTGGTGCGATATCGTAGCGTGGTGGCATTCATGCTTGCACTGCTGGCGCTCGAATATCTGGCCAGACAACTGATTCTCTACTTCGTTCCACTTGTCCGCACGGGAACACCAGTAGGACCCATCGTGAACCTCATCCTCTTCTGTTTGACAATCGTTGGCCTGGCGCTATCGCTATGGAAGCAGCGCGATCTTGGGGCGCAGGACGTACCTGTGACACTGCCCAGACGGTGACACGTAGCCAGCGTTGAAGCGCCAGACCATGAAAGCGGACCGGCATCGGCGGCTAGCCTATCATTCATTATCAGTTTCGAGTCGAATTCCTAAGAAATATGGGCAGCGGCGCAGGAAGTGCGTCCAGTTCAGGCTTGGGCATCGGAGTGGAGTGCAAGCTAGGGCTTGTGTTGACGAAGGATCTCCTCGATCTCCTCTATCGAAAACGCGTTGAGCTGAACGACTTTCGCGTCGGAACGGAATACGGGCGGGACAATGGCGCGGGCCTCATCCTTGCTGCCGACATCCACGACGATCCATGCCTTGTGCTCACCGTCCTTGCATCCCCAATCTGCATTTGTAAGAAGATGGGACCCGCTCTTGAGGACAGCCTCGACGGCCCGAGCACATGCCGCCATCGAGGCCTCGTGTGCAAGCTCAATTTGGAACCTTGCCATCGTTGTCGTCTCCTGTGCGGAAGCCTGTCATGTCACCTCTGTGACTCCACGATCGTATGCTACAGCCGCACCTACAAGCAAGCGTTTGGCCCCGGCCATGCGCTTCTCCATACCGCCTTCGAGATCCTGAACGCGCCTGAATGTACCGACTCCGAGCCCAGCGCGCGTCAACTCAGGTGATGTCCATGGCATAGTTGATGCTCGCGTTCTTTCCATGCTTGTGCATACCTCAGTTGGATCGATCCGGAGACGAGCTGTGAATTCCACGTTGAACAAAGTACTCCTTGGCGCGGTCCTCGTTGCGTTCTGTGGGTGCGGTGGCACGAGAACTCTGATGCCCCCGCGAATCGACCTGCAGTCATTTCGAAGAATTGGACTCGTCGAGTTCTCATCCAACCCCAAAGGACAGCTACAGACACTCGCGAGCCAGGACTTCATTCAAACGGTACAGGCATCGCAACCGGGTGTGCCGGTGCTCGAGCTGGGTGGCGAGGACTTGGTGCTCAAAGCGATCGGGCGTGACAAGGTCGACCCCGAGGCCATCCGCGCCATCGGCAGGAAGTTCGACGTGGACGCGGTGATCATTGGTAACTTGGAAGTCACCGACGTGAAGCCGAGGCTCGACGTGAAGCAAGTATTCACGTCACTCGGTGTTCAGGCAGACGTCGAGGCCGCGCTCACGACCAAGCTCATGGAAGTTGGAAGCGGCGCGACGGTATGGACTCGATCCGCCCGCTCGAAGGAAACCGTGGCGAATGTGGGATTCAATAAAGGGGACGTCTACTTTGGAGCGAAGGATCCCGAGAGCGCCTACGGCAATCTGATCCAGGATCTGGTCCACCACGTCACGCAGGACTTTCGTCCGTACTGGGTCGAGCAATAGCCCAAGCACTCGAGTTGATCGCGCTACCATGACGGCGAGTTTCGTCGTCATCCGGGGCATCCCGATCCTCCTTGACCAAGCCCGCAACCACAACTTCGAGCTCGAGCGCTCTGCGGCTGGCCCAAGCTGCTTCAAAATAATGGAATCCGAGAATGGCTTCGATCTCTACGCGAAGTCGCTCGGCCACCTCCTTCAGGCTCTGCCGGCTCAGTGAGTTCTGCTTCCGCAGGCGAACTGCGAGGGCTTTACCTGTGGGCGGAGTACGATCAGGCGCGATCGTTCCCGTGCCAGATGCCGGCGCGGCCGACCTGGCCGTCCAGTTTGATCGTGAGCGGTTCTGGCAGGGCGACGTGACGAATCAACGCGGTCTCCTCCTGCGCGGGCTGTCGTTCGAGCCAGTCCCAGTTGATCCCCGGAGACTCGTGATGCTGAATCGCCAGGTAACCGACCCCAGTGCTCATCACGTTGTGGAAGAAGTGGGAGCCCTGGCTCGGGTCGAGCACGAGCTCGGGGAGAGACGATTCCACGATCACCTTCGCACCGGAAATCGAGCTCCAACGCACCGGCACGCCAAGCCAGGGGTCGGAGGTTCCCCAGCGGCCGAATCCGATCAGCAAGTACGGGCGCCCACGATCTTGCAGGCGGCGATTCAGATCCTCCAACTCAGCACCGATCCGCCGCGTATTCTTGGCCTCGAACTCGGTACGCCTCACGTGGACGATGTCCTGGATCCCCTCGAACGACCCATTGCCCATGATGTGACTGGCGGCGAGAACGAGGTCGGGACGACCGAACTCGTGTTCATGGAGGTCGATGGTCTCGTGCGATACGAACATCGGCCGGACCTGGAGGAACCCGAGGCGGGCCCGCTCCGTTCCGGCATTCATTGCCATCGCGAACTCGATCTCGACGTCCGCACCCGCGGCGCGTTCGCAGATCGCGAGCAGCTCTCGAATCGCGTCGTTGAGCGGCAGCATGTTGTCCTGCAGCAGCGGAGCGAAGTTCAGGACACGCGGCCCCGCGCTTCCCGTCCCGGGCACCACACGGTCGGAAGACGGCACGTACGTCGAGGCCACCAAACTCAGCGCGCCATTCTGCTCCGCCTCGACGAGATCGAGGCGTACCATGTGCTCGGTTTCCGAGAAGACATCCTCGACCGCCGGCGGCGACAAGTTCACGGCCCAGAACCCGAGCTGGCTGTTCTTCATCAGGTCTCCGACGGATCCGAACGGAGGAGGCGCCTTCGGGCGCGCGGGTGAATAGGTCCAGCACACCCCGCCGTCCACGATCGTTTTGCCCAGTCCCAGGGCGAGGCTGACCACACCTTCTTCGCTGCTTGCGCCGGCGCTGGGGTAGAAGTTGTGCGTGCGCGCCACGCCGGACACATGAGGGTAGAATCGACTCCCCATCGTCGAACCGACGATCTCCTGAATGACGACGGCCATCTTTTCGTCCGCGAGATCCTTGCCGACGGCTCGGAGGTAGTCGCGCGCCTGCTTGAAACGCGTCGACGCGTAAACGAAACGGACGGCTTCGATGATCTTGCGCAGCCGCAGCTCGATGTCGGGCTGATTGTTCGGCACCATCTTCGTCTCGTACACGCCCGCCAGGGGATGGAAGATGGCGTCTTCCAGCAGGCTCGAGGAGCGCACGGCGAGAGGGGCCCGGACCTCCTCGACCAGGGACGTGAGGAAGGTCACCGCGTCGGCCGGCAGCGGGGTGGCTTGGAATGCGAGGGCGATCTCGTGGTCGGTGAGCTCGTCGAAGTTCAGGTCACCGAGCGCGGCCTGCGTGACGAACGCGTCGAAGACGCTGGTCGTGAGCACGGCGAACGGTGGAACCGTGACTTCGATCTCGGGCAGTCGGGTCGGGTCGTACTCGGCTTCGAGCATCGTGGAAAAGAACACGAGCCCCTGCGCCTTGCCACCGATGTCCCCGCCCCCCAGGCGCAACGTCCCGGAGTCGAACGCGCTCCGGCTGAAGCCCCCCATGCCTTCGGTCGCTCCGCTCACTGGGATTCGCCTCCGGGATCTTACCAACTCTCACGTCCAGAAGATTATCAGCCGGTGAATGGCCGTTCCACCTTTTCAGGCGCACGATCTCGGCAGGCAATGCTTTGCGGTAGAATTACGCGAGAACCGTGTGCAGGGCAGGAGCCGCACTCGAGCGGGAGGAGGTCGCTTGGAGATTCACGTGCGCGAGGTCGGCCCGGTGACGGTGCTCGACCTCACCGGCAAGCTCACTCTGGACAAGGGCGGTGCCGGGTTGCTGGATGCGATCGACGGGCTCCTGCACTGCGGAACCCGGGCGATCCTGATCAACCTCGATCAAGTCCCGTACATGGATTCGGCGGGGATCGGCGCGCTCGTTTCGAGCTACAAGCGTGCCTTGGATCGAGGCGCGACCGTGAAGCTCCTGAATCCCAAGAAGCGCGTGTTCGACCTGCTCCACCTCGTCAAGCTCGACGCGATCTTCGAGTGCTTCCACGAAGAGCAGCAGGCCATCGCATCCTTCGCGACGGGGCAAGCTCCCTGAGGCCACGAGCGAATCTGGCTCACCACGAAACCATGACATCGAACCCGCCGTAGCACATGCGTTTCATGTCGAAGGGCATCTGTTTCTTCATCGCGGGGTTGTTCATGCGCGGGTCCTTCATGACGCTGGCGTTGACGCGATCGCGATGGGCACGTGACTTGTACACGATCCAGGCGCCGCCCGGCAACCCGAACACGATCCCGGGGATGGAATCGCAGTTTTTCGCGCAGACGAGCGTGCGCGGCAAGCTCGGAAGCCTGGCACTCGGCACGTTCCTGCTGTCGGAGATTCCGGTGAACTTGCAGCTGGGAACCAAGGGCTTCTACGCACGCGCCAGCTTTTCGGGAACCATCGGTGAGGGAATCCTGAAGCGCTTCACGACGACGTACGACTATTCGCGCCGCCTCATGGTTCTCGAGCCGAACGGCGAGTTCGCCAAGCCGTTTCCGCCGCGCAAGACCTTCGGCATGACGCTGGTGTCCGATGGGCCTCTTTTCAAGTCGTTCAAGGTCAGCGGCGTGCGCAAGAATTCGCCAGCGGAAGCAGCGGGTCTGCAGAAGGGCGATCTCATCGAGTCTCTGGATGGCAAGCCGGCGACCGCGCTGCGTCTGGCGGACCTGCGAAAGGCGTTCTCCGAAGAAGGCAGCGAGCACGTCGTCGAAATCACGCGCGGCAGCGAGCCGAAACGGAGCGTCGCCGTCACCATCACCATGGTGTCGATCGAGGACAGTTGAGATTCATCGAGCCAAGGTTCAGTCATCGAACTCGCGGACCGGCCGAAATTGAATTGGGGTCGAAAGTTGGGTGATGCTGACCTCCCCCGTCTTCAGAAACTCGAGCATTGTCTCCAGGATCTTGGGTGAGGACAGGAAGAGCGGGTCGCTGTGCGCCGCCCCCTCGATGACCAGATGGTGGCTCCGGCGAAAACCGCGTCGAGCGATCTCGGCTTGCACCGGCGGTGTGCGGGCGTCGAGCGAGCCGCTGATGAACAGCACCGGGACGGGCGAATCATGCACGCCGCGCCGAAACTCCTCCCCGAGGTCGGGCGATCCCCAGGCGTCACAGACCTCGGGGTAGACGAGGTTCGGCACGTCGCCGAGGACGGCGGCGTCGCGCTCCGCTGCGATCTGGCTCAGCCGTTCCGCCGACGCACCCGATGCGCAGTCGGTGTGGAACGTCATGGCCGAGCCAATTCCCGAGCGTCGCTCGCTCGCGACGATTTCGGCCCACCAGCGAAAATCACCCTGCCCCACGGTCCACACGAACCCGGGAAGCCACTCGTAGTCTTTGGTGCCGAAGAGTCGGTACGCGGCCCATTGGTAGTCGTACGCGCCGAGGACGACCGTCACACTGTCCGCGGGGTCTTCGGTCGCGGCGTCCGCGATGCGGACGCGCACCGGCTGGCGTGCGAGCGCCGCGATTTGCGTGCGCATTGCACCGATGAGATCCGGAACATCCGAAGCCACGGCCGGGTCGCGGCTTGCGAGGCTGGAGACGAGGGCTAGAATGCTGTCCACCCGCGCGGGTTTCTTCAGCATGTCGTCGGTGCCTTCGGTCCCGGCCAGGATCGCCTTGTGCACGCGCTCGCCGTGCAGCCGGATGATGTCGAGTCCCAATGTCGTGCCGTAGCTGATCCCCCAGAGCGAAAGCGATTCGGCTCCGAGGGCGCGGCGCAAGTCGTCGACGTCGTCGGCGCTCGCATCGACGCTATAGCCGTCGAGATCGATCCCCTGCTGCCGGATCCTGGCCATGCACTTGTGGCACTTCTCGCGCACGAGATTCACCACGCGTGTGCGATCGCCTGGTTGATCCAGCGGGTAGTCCTCGGTCTCTTCGCAGTCGAGCAAGGGTCGCGAGGCACCCACGCCGCGAGGGTCGAGTGCGATGACGTCACCCACGGAGCGCAGCGCCATGAAGAGCGGGAAGCGCGTGCCGCGCGCCGCCGCGATTCCGGAGTTTCCGGGCCCACCCGCCAGATAGACGATGGGCGGTCCGGGCTGCTCAGCCGTGCTCTTGAAGCGCACGAAGGCGAGCTCGATGTGACGGCTCGCTGGGTTGGCGCGGTTCTCCGGCACTCGGAGCACTCCCCACTCCGCAGCCACGCTGTCGTTCTTGGCGGAGACGAACGTATAGGGATCGAGAGTGATGACGCGTTCGGCCTCGTCTTTCGCAGCCGCTGCGAGCGGCACGAAGGAGGATCCAAGCAAAGATTGAAGGAGCAACCAGACGACGGCACACGCTGATTTTGGCATGACAAGACCCTCCGTTCGAAAAGCCGCGAACGAGATCGAAGAACTTGCACTCAGAGATCGACGCGCCGCCGCGACGCGAGCCCAACGAGAGCAGCGGCGATCGCGAGCCAGAAAAGCCCTGCCGGCAACCAGTGGCCCGGCGTGAATTCTGCGAGACGTGTGTCGAGCTGTGCCTCGGTCACGGCCAAACGCGTCGCGCGTTCGAATCCGAGCGCGCCGTCATAGATCCAGCGTGGGCCCGGCCGCAGAGCGAAGGTCAGACTCTCGGGCAACCTCATCATGAGAGGTGGCGCATACACGAGAAAGAGCAGGGCGAGGACCCAGCGGCCGGGAGACTCGCTCGCCACGGCGATCGCCGAACCGATCAGATAGACGATCGCCGCGCCGATTGCGCACGCGAGCCAGGCGAACCCAGAGACGGCCGTGAATTCGCCGGCCCTGCCGATCGTGGCTGCGATCACGAATGCGACGCAGTTGGCGACGATCCAACCGCCGAGGAGCAGGAAAAGTCCGGCGCCGACACGCAACCCGATCGCGCGGCCCCTGCCGACGGGCAAACTCTCGAGCTCCGCGCGCTGACGCGGGGATTGCTCGCGCCAAACGACGAGCGGCCAACCTGCTGCGAAGAGCAAGGTCAAGAAGTGCATGCCGATCTGTCGGTCGGCATAGCTGTGAACGGGGTTGCCGTGCACGCTCGAGGCCATGAGTGCACACGCCGCCGAAAAGAATGCGACATACGCCGCGAGCTCTTGCCATCCGAGCGCGGCGATCAGAGTCAGTTGGCGCGAGCCGGCGATCCAAAGCGGTGTCGCTTTGCGCACGTCCGCCTCGGGGGCTTCGTCGTTCATCCTGCACTCCCCTTCTTGCGTAGCACGGCCCGCAGTGCTTCGGCGGCGGGCAGAGTCTCGACGTCGGTCACGGTGCCACCGCCGGCGCGGAACGCCTCCGCTGCCCAGGCCTGCGGTCCCCAGACGATCCATTCGATCTCGCGCTCACCGTCGGTGCGCGTGAGCGTCGCTTGCCCGAGCGCCGAGGGAGGCTGCCAGCCGCCGTCGATCGCGACGCGGTAACGGTGGATGTGCTCGAGCAGCGTGTCGAGCCGTGCCTGCATCTCGAACCGGCCCTCGCGCAGGATTCCGAAGTGATCCGCGAGCGATGCAGCCGCACCAAGATCGTGCGTCGCGAGGATCACGGTGGTGTCGATCGTGGCAAGGTGGTCGGTCAAGAGCGCGAGCGCCGTGTCTCGCGACGCGTCGTCGAGCCCGGCGAATGGTTCGTCGAGGAGCAGCAACGGCGGGCGATGCGCGAGTGCGGCCACCCAACGGAATCGTTGCGCTTCACTCGGTGTCGAAGAGCGGGCTGGACGCTGCAGCGGAACGCTCAGCGCCTGGAGCAGCTCCGTCGCATATGCGGCATCCCAGGCCATATAGTGGGCGGCCAGGTACTCCAGCTTGCGCGCGAGTGCCAGCCGGTTGGGGGGCAGTGATGGATTCGCTGGCACGTATCCGATCGATGCACGGGCCGTGGCTGCCGCACGCTGCGGATCGATTCCGAGCACGTCGGCACGGCCCGCGTTCGGCCGCACGAGATCCATGAGAATGCGGAGCAACGTCGATTTCCCGGCCCCGTTCGCACCTGCGAGCAAGTAGAACGCGCCGCGCGGCACACGCATTTCGGCCCGATCCAGAACGACTTGCATCCCCCATCGCTTCGTCAAGTCGTGCGTGGCAACTGCAGGGCGGTCGACCACGAACGGCGGAATCCGATTGGCCATCATCGTCGCTCTCTCTTTCCGCTGCTGCGTGCCTGGCTGTCTCCGGACCGAGCGATGGCCCGGATCGCCAGCAGCAGCGCTCTGACGCTCACTCCATTTCGATACGCATCGCGCAGCGCGCGCTCGGCGACCGTGTGGGCGACCACTTCGCGCGTGGCCTCCGCCGAGACATTGGCGCGAACGTAAGTTCCGAGTCCCCGCCGGACCTCGACCAGCGCCTCGCGTTCGAGCTCGCCGTAGGCTTGCTTGACGGTGAGCGGATTGATCCGCAGTTGCCGGGCAGCGTCCCGGATCGAAGGCACCGGATCCCCTGGAGCCAGCGCGCCCGTCGCGATCGCACGACGCAACTCGTCCATGACCTGGACATAGATGGGCCGCGGGTCGGCGGGATCGATGCGCATGGCGAGTGGCTTCATGGTGCCCCTCAGTGTTGGTGATATAGCCTACTATATCACATGGCGAGATGCAAGGGCGAGAAGCGTTTTTTGGGTTTTCGTGCGCAATACGCACGCACCGACCAAACGCGGAGCGCTCCCCGACGTCGTTGACTCCAATCCAACCTGGGTTAAACTAGAGGTTCCTCGCCGCAAAGGAGACACCCATGCCACGTCCAGCTCCACGCCCCGTTCCTGAAGGGATGAACACGCTCACGACGCAACTCTGGTACGACGGCAAGTGCGCTCAGGCCATCGAGTTCTACCAGAAGGCATTCGGCGCCGAGCTCGCGGGCCCGATCGCCTACGGACCCGATGGCAAAGCGGTCATGCATGCGATGATCAAGATCGGAAATTCGCACGTGATGCTGGCGGATGCCTGGCCAGGAGCTTGGGAGCAGGCTCCCAAAGGGTCGGCCACCGCGGGGCTCTTCGTTTACGTCGACAACTGCGACCGCCTGTTCGATCGCGCCACACAAGCCGGCTGCGAGATCATCTTCGCCATGGCGGACATGTTCTGGGGAGATCGGATGGGGAAGCTGAAGGATCCGTACGGCCACTGCTGGGGCATCGCGACGCACAAGTGGGAGATGTCGCCCGAGGAAGTCAAGCAGGGCCAGATCGAGTGGCTGAAGTCGATGAAGCGCTGAGACGGCGGTCGACGCCCGAACGTCGGCGTGGCTCATGGTGAGACGGTTGGGTCTGGTGCGTGAAGGTTCGCGCACCAGGATTCCAACCGCTTCCCCGTCCCTGGCCGGGCCAGTTCTGAACTGTTTCTCGCGGGCGCCGTTCCGCGCGCGACTATTGCAGCAACTGGCGAATCCGTTGCGCCAGAGCCTCACCGTCGAGAAGTCGCTCCTCGGGAAGCCGGCCAACGAGCTGGTGCATGAAGAACTCCGGCGCGGGCGGCACGTCGCTCCACGTTCCTCCCGGTGGGTAGACGAGATACACATCCCACGCTGGCTCCGTCGTGAGTCCGAGGGCCGGCTGAAACAGCTCGCCGAGCGCCTCCGTGTCGATCCAGTAGTGGCGTGCACGTGCGTCGGGGACGAGCATTGTGGCCTTGCGCGAAGCTCGCGCGTTGTCCGTGCGCAGAATGGGCTCCCAGACGACATAGATCGCCAGCTTCTCGCTCTCGATCGTGGCGAGGACCTGCTCCTGCACCTCACGGGCGCCGCGTTGGCAGTTGGGTCAGCTGGGAGCAAGCAGCAGCACGAGTCGAATCTTGTCCCGATCCGAGTTGAAGCGCAGGCGCAGCTCGTTGCCGCGGGCGGAGAGATTCTCCACACGTGACGAATCGTCGGCCGCCGCCTCGAACTCGAGGAACAATGGCGAGAAGGCGGCTTTTCCCGCTTTCCGCAGCTCGATTTCGATCTTCTGTGTGCCGAATTCCAGCAAGCCGGCGAGACGGTTCCCGTCGGCGGAATGCCGTCCGGTGAAGTGTGCCTCCGCGTCGGCGAAGGTCAACTTCACCGCGCCGTTCAGGAGCTCGACATGCACCGGATAGTTCTCGACACCTAAGGCCAGGACGTCGAACTCTCCCCCCCAGCGCGAGCCCAGCCGATCGAGATCGACTACCAGTTGCGGCGTTCGGCCATCCGGCAGCGGCACATCGGCGGTCCAATGACCCGAGAGATCGGGCTGTTCACTCGCCCTCCCGACCGCGGTCGAGCCGAGCACGACGGCGGCTGCGGCCAAGGCGAGTCGGATCGATCGGACGGCGGTTCCCTCCCTCATGTCGTCGCGTTCCTCCCGCGTCCTCGACGCATCAGTCCGGCCTTGTGACGAAGGCGAACGTGAACGGGACAGGCAGCGTCGCGCCGTGCAGATCCCGCATCGCTGCACCGATCGTGACAGTGTACTTGGTGTTCGGTGCCAGGGGAACGCTCGGCTGGAAGTAAAGGTACGTGTTGTCCGTCCAGTAGAACTGACCGCTCACGGGCGGCACGATGGACCAAGCTTGCGCCAAGGTCGAGCGCACGATGTAGGTGTTGAACCACAGGACGATGCGGAGATTCGTGGTGAAGTCGACGAACACCTGGCCGTTGGCTGGCGAGCTGCCGCGGACAGCCACCGGTTCGGTCGTGAACGAGAACTCATACGGCTGAGCCAACGGTGTGCCATCCAAGTCGCGTGCCGTGTCGTCGATGTGCACGGTGTAGGTCGTGAGCGCACGCAGCGGCCCGCCAGTGTAGAGCGTGAGGTCGTGGTCGGCCAGCCACAAGAAAATCGGCGCCGTCGCCGGCGTGATCGTGAGTGCGTTCTCGACCGATGCCCGGTTCATCTTTTTCGGGAACGTGACGCGAAGGCTGCTGAAGGCGAGCAAGCTGACGTTCTCGGCCCCGTCCTCGGGCCAGGTCTGGATGCTGGTTTGGCTGACGCCGCTCTGGATGGTGCGAAAGCTGAATTGCAGCGGGAAGCGCATCTCCTCCCCGGCCGAGTCATGCGCCGTGCTCGCGAGCTTGACGACGTAGACGGAGTCGACGAATGTGTCGCGCTGGCGCGGGACGAAACGCAAGCTGCGGATGTTGCGGAAGGTCGTGATCTCGCCGCCCGGCTGGACCTCCTGGTAATCGGCGGGTGGGGCATCCGATTCCCGGGCGCCGGTCCAATAGGTGCTGGTGACCGATGGAAACTGGCTCCAGTAGTAGATCCCGTCCGTCGGCGGTTCGGTCGAAAACGCCGCCTGCACGCTCGCGCGATCCATCGGCAACATGAAATCGATGCCGATGGCGAGTCGGCTGTTCGGCCCGTAGTACATCACCACTTCTGACTGATCGAGAGGCGCGAAGGAGCGCACTGGATCCGGCGTCGTCGACAGCACGATCGCGCCGACGTAGCTCACGCTGCCGGCGTAGACGGCGATTCCCTCCAGCCTCTCGATGCGATGCGCATCGGCGCGGATGATCACGTCGTAGGTGCCCGGCCCGAGCCCGGTGAGAGCGAAGGCGCCCGTGTCGGGGTCGATCGTGGTCGAGTCCACCGGAGCCGCCTGCGCCGCGATCACGCGGGCCGCGCTCGTCGGCGGATCGACGCGTCCGACGATGTTGCCCGTGGTTGAGCCGGGGTTCCCACCGCCCGGGGGAACGACGTTGGTGATCTGATATTCGCTGCAGGAGATGGTGAGCAGGCAAAGGGCCATACAAAGCATGGCCACCCAAAGGAGCTTCGAGGGCTTCATGGTCGACACCCCGTGTCGAGAGTTCGTACGACTCGGGAGAGGCAATGAGTCGTACACGAGGCCGATCGGCATCGGCTCGCGGTCGAGCCGCGCAGATTGGCAGAGCACGCCACGAATCGGCGTTCTCCATGAGGGACTTGGCGGGATTATAGCAGGTGATTCGCTCGCTCGTTGGGTGTCCTCGGCCTGACGGATCGGTCGCGTGACGGTCGAGTCTATTGCGTGTCGAGGACGAAATCGTACGTCCCGCGCTGCATGCCGTCCGGCGCGGTCGTGACCACGAGGACGGGATTCCCATCCTCCTTCGCCCAAGCGAGCCATTCGGGCGTCATGCGCGGGTCGTCGGCGAAAACGAGCTGGCAGGTCGAGCGGCAGAGGTGCGCCTCGTATCCAGTTGCACGCGCCAGGAGATGGATGTGCTGCGGAATGGGCGCATGCGCATAGCCACCGGGTCTTATCGTGTGGAATTCGTACCGACCGTCGGCGCCGGTGCGCATGAAGCCGAACAGACGCGACATGGGTTCGTCCATCGCACGCTCGCGCGTGTACTCCCCCTTCGTGTCGGCGTGGAACACTTCGACGAGCACGCCAGCGATTGGCCGGCCGTTGCCGTCGCGCACCGTGCCGGAGACGACGAGTGGGACCCCGGGCTCTGAGCTCGAGATCAGCACGGCAGTGGCTCGCAGGGCCCGCTGGCGCAACACGCCACGCAATCGCAGGTTTTCGCTGCGCTCGAGGCCATAGGGCCCCGCGACGAGCGCGTGCAAACGCTCGAAAGCTAGGTCATTTGCAGGATTGTCTTCGAGTAGTTTCTCGAGCTTCTCCCCGACCCGCCGCGCTCCCTGCTCACGCACGGCCTGGTCGAGGTCCATCGCCTCGAGGCTCGGGTCGTCACCTGCAGCCGCGCCCGTGAAGAGGCACGCGAGGCAAACGTGTGCGACAAGGAGGATCAAGGATTGCGAACGCGGTGATGAGGTGCGCATGCGCGTCAATAACGCAGGAAGCTCGTCACCTGCCGGCCGGCGAGGCGATCTCGTCCACGCAGGGCTTCGAGCTCGATGAGGAACGCGACCTCGAGCACGGTGCCCCCGAGCTCTTCGACGAGGGCGCAGGCTGCTTGTGCCGTTCCCCCCGTCGCCAGGAGATCGTCGATGATGACGACGCGCTGCCCGCGGCGCACGGCATCTCGATGCAGCTCGAGTGTGGCGGTTCCGTACTCCAGATCGTAGGAGCGCTCGACCTTGGCAGCAGGCAGCTTCCCGGCCTTGCGGACGGGGACGAACCCGGCACCGAGCGCGAGTGCCGTCGGCGCGGCGAAAAGGAATCCGCGCGATTCGATGCCGGCGAAGACCTCGACATCGCGGCGGCGAAACGTGTCGACGAACAGATCGACTGCCGATTGAAATGCGGTCTGGTCTTGCAGAATCGGTGTGATGTCACGGAACAGGATTCCAGCGACCGGGAAATCGGGCACGTTACGCACGCGCTTGGCGAGGTCTTGCACGATTTGTTGGCGGTCGAACACCGTGGCTCCGCCGGTTCGAAAGGATCACGCCTCCGTACGGAAGGCGCGCTCGAGCATGCGTGGTGGAAAATGGTCGGGGCGAGAGGATTTGAACCTCCGACCCCCTGCTCCCGAAGCAGGTGCGCTACCAGGCTGCGCTACGCCCCGAATCCATTCGAATTCACACGTGGCGGGTGAACCGCTGGCACACTATAGGGGCTCGTGCGGGGGCTGTCCAGGCCACAGAACGTCGGCACGGCCCTGGAGCAGCGAGAAGCGGCAAGCGCCAAGGTTGGACGTCGCCACGTAGCCCTCCTTCCGCACCAAGAGCAACAGGCGCTGGTGCGGCGGACGGCCCACGGGCAGCACGAGCCTGCCTCCCGGCGCGAGCTGATCGAAGAGCAGCCCCGGCACTTCCGGCGCCGCGGCGCTCACATGGATCGCGTCGAAAACCGAGTGTTGCGGCCAGCGCAGGTCGGCCGCGATGTCGACACGCGCGTTGTCGTAGCCGAGCGCGCGCAGCCGCGCAGCCGCGGACCGCGCCAACTCCTTCTCGCGTTCGAGGCTGCAGACCTCGCGCGCCAAGTGCGCCAGAATCGCAGTTTGATAACCGCTGCCGGTGCCGATCTCGAGCACGCGTTCCCCGCCGCGGAGCTGCAGGGCCTCGGCCATCAACGCCACGGTATCGGGCGGCGGCGTCCGCTGTCCCGCGCCGATCGGGAGCGCATGCGGTGCGTAGGCCTTGTCCACCAGCGCGGCGGCAACGAAGCAGTGACGCTCGACGTGCAGCATGGCACCGAGCACGCGCGCATCCTCGACACCGCGGCTCGCGCGCACGTCTTCCACCATGCGCCGACGGGCCATCGCCAACTTCACATCGGTCGTGACTGCCATGACTCGACGAAGGCCTCCAGTTCCACGAGCGCGCGGTAATCGGTCAAGTCGACGAGAAGCGGCGTCACCGAGACGAAGCCTTGCTGCACGGCGGACGCATCGGAATGGCCGTCCTCTGCCCATTCCGGCCCCGTGCCTCCGACCCAATAATAGCTGCGCCCGCGCGGGTCCTGTTGCTCGACGACGCTGTCGATGTACTGGCGAGAACCGAGCCGGGTGACGCGGACGCCGCGGATGGCCGCGGGGGGCAGGTTCGGGAGGTTGACGTTGAGCAAGCGGTTGCGGCCGAGAGGAAACTGCAACAAGGTCTCGACGAGGCTGCGCACCAGCGGCTGCAAGGGCTCGAACTGCAGGTTGTCGCGTCCGGCGACCGAGATGGCGATGGCGGGGATGCCGAGGATCGTGGCCTCGATCGCGGCCGCGACGGTCCCCGAGTAGGTCACGTCCTCCCCCATGTTGGGGCCGTGATTGATGCCCGAAAGCACCCAGTCGGGTCGATCGGGGAGCAGCTTCTCGACTGCGAGCAGGACGGCGTCGGTGGGTGTGCCCGAAACGGCATGATGCGTGGCGTCGATCGTCGCGACGCGCAACGGGTGATCGAGCGTGAGCGAATGGCCGGCGCCGCTGCGCTCACGGTCGGGGGCGACGACGCGGATGTCTCCGAGCCCGTGCACGGCGCGCTCGAGTGCGGCCAGGCCGGTGGCGCGGATGCCATCGTCGTTGGTGAGGAGGAAGCGCATCACGACTCCGCCGAATGCGAGGACGCTAGCAGATGCCCATGCCGCTCACAAGCGCGTGGATCTCCGTTGTGCGATCCAAGCGAGAATGATGGCGGTGGATTCCTGCAAGATCGCGCTCTTGCGGGCGGCATCGATGTGGCCGCCCGGGAGCTCGACATGCTGGCGCGGTTCGCAAGCGGCGTTCCACAACGCCTCGGTGCTGCGGCGCGGCACGGCAGTGTCCTCGGGAGATGTGACGAAGAGGACCGGGGTCCCGCAGGCGCGCGGCAGAGTCCGGCGCGCATCGAAGCCGCGGGTGAGCGCGCCGCCTACGTGTGCCAGGAAAGTTCGCGCCGGTTGCCAGCGCACGTGCGGGCGCAAAGCATGATCGAACACCACGGCGTGATCGGCGAAGCCGTAGAGCAGGACGAGCCCGGCACGCGCGTCGGCGGCAGCCGTGACACAAGCGAACGGTGTTCCCAGGCTCGCACCGAGCAAGTACACGCGCGACGCATCGACGCGCGGATGCCGGGCGACGAAGCGTGCCAGATCCCGCAGCGCCACGGCGGTGCGCCGAGCGTCGCGCACCAGCGCGGGCAACCTCGTGACGAGGCCGGGACCATCGAGGCTGAGATCGCCGTCGTGGGCGTAGTCGAGCGTCGCGACCGCGAGTGGCAGATCTTGGGGAACGAGGTCGAGAGCGCGCCGCCCCGTGCGAACGCCGCCGAGGATGACGAGAGCCGGGAACGGTCCGCCTCCGGGGGGCAGGCGCAGAGATCCGAGCGCGATGCCGTCATCGTCGCCGAGCGCCATGACGGAGGTCTCGACACCGCGCGCGTTTTCGGTGGATCGCACTTGGACCTGCATGGGCGGAGCCCGGCGCACGAAGTCGACGATGTCGCGCCGAGCCTCGCGTGTGACCACGAGCACGGGGAGCGCGA
>DASRJO010000189.1:0-15894 GCA_035649435.1 Candidatus Krumholzibacteriia bacterium
AGCGGCGCATGCAAGCCGAACAGTTCCGCGGCAACGAGTCGCAGCGCCCGACGCGCACCGAGTGGGAGACCGACCTCGGCCCCTTCCTTGCCGCCGAGGCAGCGAAACGCGGCCTGCCCCTGCAAGTAGAAGACGCCGGACTCCGCATCCTCATCGACGCGACTTGGCGTGACTACGTTTTCGACGAAGCGTTCACAAAGCTCGTTCCCATACAAATTTCCCGCGCCGCACAACGGCACGGCGAATCACCCCCAGCGCTCGTCGGAATGCTCGCCGAGATGTAGTCCGCTCACAGACGGTACGCCCGAGGTTGGATTTCGCTTGTCGGTCCATCGCCGCTCCACCCGGGTTGGGTCGCGAGTGGATTTCGTTTGTCGGTCTATCGCGGCTCCACCCCGGTTCGGTCGAAGGTGGATTTCGTTTGTCGGTCCCCCGCGGCTCCACCCCGGTTTGATCGCGAGTGGATTTCGTTTGTCGGTCCATCGCGGTTCCGCCCCCGGTTTGGTCGCGGGTGGTTTTGTTTGTCGGTCCCCCGCGGCTCGCAGGCGATATCTGGCGATGGCCCGTCGCTCACTCCAAATGATGCGGGAGGTGGACACCCTGCAATCGATGAAACCCCTCGCTCTCGATCGATCCTCCATCTCATGGGCCGCAGACTAGAATGCATGCATCTCTCGTGCCCCACGAGGACGCAGTTCAGTGCGTGAATGCGTCGCAAATGCTTGTGAACTGTCAACGAAGTCGACGGCGATCGTAAACGATGTTGACAGTCGAGGTGTCAACAACCGCAGCAGCGATGGCCCACCCCATTCGCACTCCAACATCGACGCCGGCTGCCAAGATGGCCATGCCGACCGGGATGAATCCCTCGTGCCCGTCGATAGCGAACGAGCCGCGACGGCGCACGGTCCTGGTCCCCGAGGCCGCCCATCGAGGGGAGTCCTCGAGCCAGACCGCCTCGGGCCCGTGGCTCTGGACGCCGCGCTGAAATAGTCATATAATATGACTGGTCGCGAGAAATGACCGGTGGAGGTGGGCTGTGAAACGAATCGGAGCGGCGCAGTTCAAGGAGCAGTGCCTGGCACTGCTCGACCGACTGACCCCAGAGGGCTTGGTGATCACCAAGCATGGAAAGCCCGTGGCACGAGTCATCCCCTATCCCCGGCCGTCAGGGGATCTCATCGGATCCCTGCAAGAGAAGCTCGAGATTCACGGCGACATCACCTCCACGGGCCTTGCCTGGGATGCCGATGCTGAACCTTGACACACACATGCTGATTCACGCACTTCGCGGCGACGTGCGTCCCGCAGAGCGAACTCTCCTCGCAGGTGACTCCTGGGGTGTTGCCGCCATCGTGTTGTGGGAACTTGCGAAGCTCGCACAACTGGGGAGAATCACCCTTGATCTCGACGATCCAGACGTGGTGCGTACGCTCAGCAGCATCCACGTCTGGCCGCTGGATCTCGACGTGGCCCGCACGTCGACGCGGCTCGATTTCAAGGGCGATCCGGCCGACGATCTCATCGCAGCGACCAGCGTGGTGCACCGAGCGCCACTCCTGACCCGAGATCGACGCATTCGGCGCTCGAAGCTCGTCCCACTGGCCAAGTGAAGTCCGGGCCGGCTAGCCCCGGCTCTCGTGTTTCTTCGGTCCGTCGCCGTCCACGACCATGAGGCGTGGTGCCTTCTCGTGATGCCAACGTGGTGGGAGGTGCCTCGATCGAAGGGGCGAGCGTTGTTGTGGCTCGTTGCGAGAGCGCGACATGGGGCGTGGCAGGATGCGTGCGCGCAGCCATCGAGCGGCTCGTCGAAAGGTGGGCAAGTGGGGGAGCGGGTCCTGGAAGAAATGCTGCGTGCCGATATCGGGACGCAAGGCGACAAGCGCCTCGGGAGGGACGGCCGGTGTGGTGAGCTCGCCGCGCGGAGCCGAGAACACGCGTCGGCGTTTGCGGCCGACGCGATAACGTGTCGGGCCCGTGATCGGTCTGCCGGCCGCGAGCTGTGCGTACAGCCACGGCATGTCGATGCCGCAGGCGATCGCAAGCTCGATGCTATCGTTCCATCCCGGGTGCAGACCCAGCAACCGGAATTCGTTCGCATGCACGTCGTGTTGAAACCCCACCGTGGCGATGCCGTTCCATCCACGACGGGACAACAGCTCGAGCCCCAGTCGCCGGATCTCCGGCTGGTGGGCGCTCTCCGCTGCGGTGCGTTCGAACCAAGGCAGGGCCGACTCGGCGGCGCTGCCGCGTAGACGGTGAACGAAAGTCGCGACGGGATCCCCGCGCCGACAGAGGGCGAGAATCGCGTATTCGCGTGCCAATGAGGATGCGTCGGACCCCTGGGGATGCGAGGCCGCGGCCCGCAACCCGATGGTGTCCGCCAGTGCCGGCAAGTTGTCTCGGCGCGCGAACTCGCGCAGGACCTCGCGCCCCGGGAGTGGGCAGCTGGCAGCGTGGATCTGCGCGGGATGAGAGGCGAGAATCTCCGCGGTGCAGGGATCGAAGTACACGAGGACGTCGTAACGTTCGCGATGCAGAGCGTCGTGCAACCAACGGTCATAATCGGAATGAGCGTGTGGACTCGGAGCGATCAAGTGGTCGCGGCAGTAGCGGGAAGCGGCTGCGATCGCGTGCTGGCCGGGGGTCGCCACGGTGACATGCGCCTTGCGGCGGCCGAGGCTGCGGACGACGGCAAGCGCTTGTGGATGTTGTCCATCCAGAACGAGGACACGCAGCGCTTGCGGGGGGAACGCCAGCATGGGGCCTCCTGCCCTGAGCTTCCAAACACTTCCTTGGTTGTTGATGGCGAGCAAGCAACTCGGGGTCCAAGGGCGGGACGCGGTGACGACAAGCTCAGAGTTCCTCGAACTTGCCGGCACCACGCGGTGAGCGCGCATGGAAGCAGTCGGCTCGGCGTGCTACAAATGCTCCGACCTGCGACAGCACGCGGGTGATGCAACGGATAGGAGGCCGGCGCTCGAAGCGATGCAACGGATAGGAGGCCGGAACTCGGAGCACCGGATTGGGGCCGGCAGTCGAAGGATGCAACGGATTGGAGGCTCGAACATGGCGGCAGTGCCCACCGAGATCGAACGGCTCGGCAACGAAGCCGTGCGGATCGCCTGGGAAGATGGGCACGAGAGTGTCTATCGCAACGGCGATTTGCGTTTCATCTGCTCGTGCGCACTGTGTGTCGACGAGATTTCCGGCGTGCGGCGCGTACGGCGCGAGCAGATCCCGCCTGACATTCGCCCGACTGGAATCGAGCTCGTCGGTCACTACGCGTTCCACATCAGCTGGAGCGATGGCCACGCGACCGGTATCTACTCCTACGAGATGTTGCGCGCACGCTGCCCGTGCGCGCCGTGTGCGGCGGCTCGGCCGGCGCGCGAGGCCTGAGCCCGGTCGCGGGGTGGCCCGGCGGCGCACGATGGCTGAGCGCGGCAGCTCGGAGCGGAGGGTTCAGCGGTTGGCGAGCGGCACGTAGGCGATGCCTGTGGGCCCGATGTAGTTGGAGCGCGGGCGAATGAGCCGGTTGTCCTGTGTCTGCTCGAGGATGTGCGCCGCCCAGCCGGCCACGCGCGAGACGGCGAAGATCGGCGTGTACAGGTGGATCGGGATGCCGAGAAGGAAATAGGTCGAGGCCGAAAAGAAATCGACGTTGGGATAGAGGCCCTTTTCCTCGCGCATGTGCTGTTCGATGCGCCTCGACATGTTGAACCACTTGTCGTCGCCGCGGAGCTTGGCGAGGGCCTCGGAGGATTGCCGCAGGTGCGTCGCGCGCGGATCCTCCACCTTGTACACGCGGTGACCGAAGCCCATGATGCGGCGTCCCGCGGCGAGCTGGTCACGCACCCAGGCTTCGGCCGTCTGGCCGCTGCCGTCGATTTCCAGCAATGTCTGCATCACGCGCGTGTTGGCGCCGCCGTGCGAGGCGCCTTTGAGCGTGCCAATGGCGGCGACGACTGCGCTGTGCATGTCGGAGAGCGTCGACGTCGTGACGCGCGCGGTGAACGTGGAGGCGTTGAAACCGTGATCCGCGTGCAGCACCAAGGCCTGATCGAAGGTGCGCACCGCGGTGCGGTCGTGTTCCTCCCCGGTCAGCATGTAGAGGAAGTTGGCCGCGTGTGACAGGCCCGGCTCGGGGAGCACGAACGCCTTGCCCTCGCGCGCCCGGCCGATGGCGGCGACCAGAGTCGACATGGCGGCGATGAGTCGCACGCCCTTGCGCTCCGAGGCCAGCACGCTCAAGTCCTCGGCGTCGGGATCGAAGGCGGATAGCTGCGACACGGCCGTGCGCAAGGTCGCCATCGAGTCTTCTTCGGGAGCGCTGCGAATCCATTCGAGGATGGGGTCGGGAACTTTGGCCTCGTCGGTGAGGCGCCGGCAGAACTCGTCGAGCTCCGGGCGCCGCGGCAGGCGTCCCTGCAGCAGCAGAAAAGCGACTTCCTCGTAGGTGGATTCCCGCGCCAAGTCGTGGATGCCGATGCCGCGGTAGACCAAGTTGCCTTCGTCGCCATACACCTTCGAGATCGCCGACGAACCGACGACGACACCCTCGAGACCACGCGTTGCATCGGACATGTGAATCGACCTCCGCGGCTCGGCGCCTTGGGGATCCTACAGCTTGCGCTCCAGCCAGTCGAGAAGATGCCGCAAACGCTCGCTGCGGTTGTGAGGTCGGCCGGAACGCTCGAAGCTCTCGCTCTCGCCGGCGAAACGCACCAGCTCGACATCCCGTCCCAACACCGCCAGAGCCGAGAACATTTCTTCGGATTGCGACATCGGACAGCGACGGTCTTGCATGCCGTGCAACAAAAGCAGTGGCGCGCGCATGTGCTCGGAGTAGGCCAGGGGCGAGGTGCGCCAGTAGCGCTCGTGCGATTCCCAAGGTGGGGCGAGGAACTCGGCCGTGAGAGCGCGGCCTGCAACGCCTGTGCCATGCAGTGAGAGGAAGTTGGCGGCAGCGGACGTCGCCACGGCGCACTTGAATCGGCGCGTGTGACCGAGCGCCCACAGGGTGAGGAAGCCGCCGTGATCGCGCCCCACCAGCGCCACACGACCGCCGTCCACGAAGGGTCTGCTCTCGACCCAGTCGGCGAGTGCGTGCAGATCGTTGAGATCCTCGAAGCCCCATTTGCCGGAGATCGCGCGCAAGTACGGCGTGCCGAAGCCGGCGCTGCCGCGCAAGTTGGGACAGATCACGTGATAACCGGCCGCGGCCAGCAGCTGCAGCTCGTGCACGAAGGACCAACCCAGCATCGCACGCGGGCCGGTGTAGAGCGCGATCACCGCTGGACCGCGACGCGCCTTGCCGCGCGCGTGCAGGACGAAGCCGTGGATCCGATGCCCCGGCGCGGTGGCGAACACGAACGGCTGCGGGCGCACGGGAGCTTTGCCGCGCAAGGCGGCGGCATGGAATCGCGTCAAACGCCGCGCATCGGCGAGGGTGACCGTGCTGCGCCCGCTTCCGAGGCCGGCCACGTAGAGATCTCCGGGGTGGGTGGGGTCGAGTCGCAACAGCGCCCAGGCACGACCACTCGCGCTGCGCGAGAACGCCGCGATCTCGTGCCGGCCACGCGTACGAGCAGCCGGAGTACCACCCGTGGCCGCGACTTCGAACACGTTGACGCTCGCGTCCTGACTGGCGAGGAACAAGACGCGCCTGCCATCGACGGACCAAATCGGGGCGGCGGCGCGCGTGTCGCCGAGCGCGTCGGAAACACAGACATTCGTGCACATGAGATCGGATCCGGCGATCAAATCCTGCGGCCGACCACCACGTGCGGCGACCGACCACACGTGCATGGGTTCGGCGGTGTCTTTATGACCCAAGTAAGCGATCGTTTCCCCATCGGGTGACCATGCCGGGGCGAACTTGGGACCCGGAGCGCGGGTCAGCAGACGCGGGACGCCTCCACGCAGCGACACGACATGGAGTGCGCCATTCGCGGTCGGTTCATGGCGTGCTCCGGGAAAGGCGACGAACGCGAGAGCGCGGCTGTCAGGCGACCAGGCCGGCGCGCCGGCCTGCATCGATCCGCGCGTGAGCCGGCGGACACGCCGGGTGCGGAGCTCGAACATGCAGAGTTGCAGTGGCATACCCTGCGCGCTGCTGGTGGCGCCGTTTGCGCGCCAGTGCTCGAACTCCGGGCCCGAACTCGCAGTCTTCGGCCGCGCCGAGTGCAGGAAGGCGACGTACTTGCCATCCGGGCTCACCTTCGGCGCGCGCAGGTCGCCGTCCAAATGCGTCAGCTGCTCCGGCGCGGCGCTGCCGAGGCGCAGAATCCACAAGTTCGCGCGTCCATCGCGATCGGAGACGAACACGACCGCATCGCTCGCCGGGGTCCAGCAGGGTTCACGGTCGTCGTGCGTGCCATCGGTGAGGGCGACGATGCGCTTGGTCGGGACAAGCACGAGAGCGAGTGCGCGACAGGTGCGGTTCCGGCGCCAATCCGTGCGCGGCACGGCATAGGCGATGCGCTTCCCGTCCGGTGCCATCACCGGACCTTCCGGCGCACGCAGGTGAGCCCAGTCGTCGACCCCGAGGCCTCGCGAACCGCCGCGACCCATCGCCATTCCTCCAGTGTCTTCGCATGTTGGCGCGAACGCAGCACAGTACCCAAGGAAGGCGAGATCGGGCAAGTGCAGGGCGGCGCCGGCTCGCCGGATCCGCGGCGGCTCGCGAATCGGCTGCGGCTACGCCTGGCGCTCGAAGGCGGCGAAGGCGTCTTGGTAGCGCTGCTTCAAATTGTCCCAGGAGAACTGCTGTGAGGCCAGACGCGTTTGGATGCGCAGCCGGTCGTGTGCGGCGGGTGAGAGCTGCAGCATGCGGCGCATGGCGGATTCGGTCTCGCTCGTGTCGCGCATGAGGATGCCGATGGCCTGCGATTCGAAGTCCTTCACATTGCCTTCGGACTTGATGATGACCGGCAGCTCGAAGGCGAGCGCCAGATAGATTGCGGAGCAGGTCTCGATGTACTTGTAAGGCGCGACAAAGCAATCGGCGGCGCGCAAGTACAGCTGCACGTCGTCGTCGGCGACGTACTCGAGGGCGAGGTGGATGTTCGGGACCTCGCGACAGGTGTCACGCAAGGTGGCGGCGAAATCCTCCGAATACGGCTGGCCGGCCAGGATCAAATGCGCTTCGGGATGCGCGGGCTGCAGGGCGCGAAAGGCCTCGACCAAGGTATCGATGCCCTTGTACGGCCGAATGTTGCCGAAGAAGACGAAGGTGAATGCAGTCGGCGGGATCCCGAGGCGCTCGCGCGCCTCTGCGCGCGACAACGTCGCGGGGTACGCCCCTTCGTAGCTTCCGATCGGGATGGTGTGCACGTGCTCGCGCCGGCCCCAGCGCCGCTCGGCCTCCGCGCGCACATCCGGCGTGTGGGTGAAGACGACGTCGGCGAGCCGCCAAAGCAGCCGCCGGGATGCAGCGTGGAAGCGCGTGTGACGCTGAAGATCGTGCACGTCCACCTCGTGCACGGTCCACACCAACCGGTAGCCGCGCCATTTCGAGAGAAGCCAGAACATGTGCAGGAGCACGAAGCCTTTCATGCCGAAGAGCTTGTGCGGCTCGCGCGGTCGAATGACGAAGAAGATCTCGGGCCAGTGGAAGTGCAGATAATGGAATGGCGTCTGCGGGCGATGGCGCAACAGGTAGCGCCAGGAGAACGGGATCTGCACGTAATGCAAGCCGATGCCCTCGAGCGCGCGGTAGAGCAACACGTTGTACACGTTGCCGGAATCGCGACTGGGGATCATGGTGATGACGCTCACGGCGCCGTTCCGTCGCCCTGGACGCGTTGGCGCCAATCGTCGAGCACGTCGGCCAAGGTCGTCTCGAGCGGGATTTCCGGCTGCCAGTGCGTGCGCGTGCGCAGTCGCGTGCTGTCGCCAACGAGCACCGGCAGATCCGCGGGGCGCATGCGCTTGGGATCCGGCTCCAACGTGAGCGCGACGCGCGCCTTGGCGAGCAGCGTCGCCACCAGATCCTGCAACGACTCCGCCCGACCGCGCGCGACGTTGTAAGCCTGGCCGCCTTCTCCGTGCTCGAGCAGCAGGGCATAGGCGCGTGCCACGTCGCGCACGTCGAGATAGTCGCGCGACACGGCGAGATTGCCGATGCGGACGACATGCGGTGTGCGTCCGGCCTCCGCGAGCGCGATCTGCTTGGCCACCGCCGGCAAGACGAAATCGTCGCTCTGCCCGGGCCCACTGTGGTTGAAGCTCCGCGCCAGGACGACATCCAGGCCGTAGGAAGTTCGATACTGCAGCGCCAGGTATTCCTGCGCGATCTTGCTCACGGCATACGGGCTCGCGGGACGAAACGGCTGGTTCTCGCCGAGCGGCAACTCGCTCGTGTCGACACGGCCGTACTGTTCGGCCGAGCCGACGACGAGAACCCGCGTGCGTGGCCGGTCGCGCAGCGCCTCGAACAGGTTGCAGGCGGCGAGCAGATTGTTCTGCAAGGTGTGCTGCGGCGCGGCGAATGACCGCCCGACAGATGCGACGCTGGCAAGATGCACGATGGCATCGGGCTCGAGGTCATCGATCAAGGCGCGCACGGCGGCCGTGTCGGTGAGATCGCAGACCCGAGCGCTCGTCGAGTGTGTGTCACTCCGGTCGGTGGCCCAGACCTCGTGGCCCTGGCTGCGAAGCTGCCGGAGCACGTGCGGACCGACGAAACCGCCCGCTCCGGTGACGAGGATGCCAGCCATCTCAGCGCCTCAGGCGCTCGAGATCGGCCCGCACCATCATCTCCACCAGCTCCGGGAGCTGTACTGCCGCACGCCAGCCGAGCGCCGCCTGCGCCTTGCGACAATCGCCGACGAGCTCGTGGATTTCAGCCGGCCGGACGAAACGCGGATCGATGTCGACGTGGTCCTCGAAGTCGAGACCGACGGCCTCGAACGCGAGGCGGGCGAAGTCGCGCACGGAGTGCGTCGTGCCCGAGGCGATGACGAAATCATCGGGCCGGTCGAGCTGCAGCATTTGCCACATGGCGCGGACGTAGTCCCCGGCGAATCCCCAGTCGCGCTTGGCGTCGAGGTTGCCGAGGGCGAGCCGGTCCTGAAGCCCGAGCTTGATCCGCGCCGCGCCGTCGCTGATCTTGCGCGTGACGAACTCGAGACCGCGCCGCGGCGATTCATGGTTGAACAGGATCCCGGACGTCACATAGAGGTCGTAGCTCTCGCGGTAGTTCACCGCGATGTCGTGGCCGTACACTTTGGCGACACCATACGGGCTGCGCGGCCGGAACGGCGTGTCTTCGGTCTGCGGCGACTCGGTGGCGTTGCCGAACATCTCGCTCGAGGATGCCTGGTAGAAGCGAGCTTCCGGCGCCAGCAAGCGCATGGCCTCGAGCATCCGGGTGACGCCGAGTGCGGTGAACTCGCCGGTGAGCACCGGCTGATTCCACGAAGTCTGCACAAAAGATTGTGCCGCCAGGTTGTAGATCTCGTGCGGGCGGGACGTGCGGATGGCTTCCAGCAGCGAGTTCGGGTCGAGGAGATCCCCCGGCAACAGCTGCAGCCGGCTTTGGATGTGCTCGATGCGTTCGAAGTGAACGGTGCTGCTGCGGCGGACCAGTCCATACACCTCGTAGCCGCGCTCCAGGAGGAACTCGGCGAGATACGAGCCGTCTTGGCCGGTGACACCCGTGATCAAGGCTCGTTGCAAGCTGGGCCTCCAGGGGAGCAATCGCGGGCCGTTGGCCGGTGCCGGGGCGGGACCGGGTCGAGGAGCGTATCTCCAGGCAGGATAGCATACTAGGCGGTTGCCGACCGGACCGGCCTCGGCAACCCGAGGGGGTGCGGCGGGGGAGCCGGCACCCCGACTGGAAACAAACCGAAATAAAGGGAACCTTTCTTGCGGCTTCTAGCGAGCCACTGGATTAATGTAGGGATGTGGGGGGTCGAGACGAATTTGGAGGTCGGATGGAACTCTCGCAGCAGACAGCGCTCTTGTTGGTGGATGTACAACGTGATTTTCTCCTCGAAGGTGCGTTGCCGGTCCCGCGCAGCAATGAAGTCGTAGCGACCGCGAGTCGACTCGCCGAGGGCTTTCATGCGCCCGGCCTGCTCGTCGTGTGCGCTCGTGCCTGGTTGCCTGCCGACCACAAGAGCTTCCGCGGGCACGGCGGGCAACTGCCGCCGCACTGTGTCCAAGACACGCATGGAGCCGAGTTCGCCGATGACCTCGTGATTCCGGCTGACACCTGGATCATTTCCAAAGGAACGTCGAGAACGCAGAGTGCGCAGTCGGCATTCGACGGCACGGATTTGGCGGAGCGCCTGCGCAAATCGGGGATCGAAACGTTGCTCGTGTGCGGGTTGGCGACCGAGACCGGCGTCAAGCACACGTCACTCGATGCGTTGGAAGCGGGCTTCGGCGTCTACCTCGTGGCTGACGCCTGTAGGCCGTTCAATAAGCATGTGGGAGACGGGGCGCGCGCCGTCGAAGAAATGCTGCGTCGTGGTGCACGCATCGTGAGTTCGGGCGCGGTTCGCGGCGCGCTCGAGACATTCTCCGCCGCCGAGTAAACCAGCACTTCCCTACCGACCGTCGCGGCATCCCGTTCGACGCGGTGTACTCACCGCGTTGTCGCGTTGCCACATCCCCTCGCGTTGGCACTGCCGCATCCAGCCGTCGTTGGCGTGACCGCATTCCCCCCGATGTCGCGGTCCATGGGACCGCGCAAATCTTGCGTGCGGCCGCGCAACCTCTTGGCATGAATCGATTCCGGAGGGCGGCCCGAACGAACGGGCGCAGTCTATTTCGGCTGAAAGCAGCGAACCCCCGCTCTGCTTCGGGGGTTCGCATTGGATCAGGAGAGGGGGGAGGTGTCGCCCGATCCATTCGCAGGTTTGGGTTTGGCCCGGGCCGCAGACTCGAGGCCGAACAAGTCGCCTCGCCCGCAACCCGGGATCCAAACTTCTTCTGCATAGTACGCGTAGTCGGGCCGGAAAGTGCCACCCAACCTGCAATCCCCGGGCATGAGGAGGGGAGTGGGTTCGCGGGATTGACCATTTTCGAGCCACTTCGGCTCATGGGGGCCCGCCTCCAGACGATCCAGCGGCCGTTTCGGCCCAGGCAGCCCGGCTGGCGATGCCCGCGAAGCCCAGTTGTTCGGCGGAGTCCAGGTCGAACTCGGCCAACCCGAGCAGACGAGACGGGACGCGTTCGGGGTGGCCGGCGCGCAAGTCGGCGAGGGCCAGCAGCTCGAGGCTCGCGAGCCGCGCATCAGGTCCGAGCTCAGGATTCCTGGTGAGTGGCTCGAGCTCCGAGGCAGCTTCCTCGAAGCGCTCGGCGTAGTACAGCCGGCGCCCCAAGAGATAGCGCGGAATTGCCGAATCGGGTTGCGTCCCCCGGACCCAAGCCAGCATCACGAGCGCCCCCGTCTCGGGTGCGGTCTCGCTCAGGATCGGTCGCAAGGCATCGACGAGCGCTGGCGTTCGCAACACTTGGACCGTGAGAGCAGCGGCCCGGCGTTCGGCACGTGATGTGGCTTCGCGAGCGGCTGCGGCGAAACAGGATTCTGCCTCCGCCACACGCCCGAGCTGCCAGAGCTGGTCACCGCGTTCGTCCAGTGCGCGGCTGCGCCAGGCTGGAGCAAGCTCTGGTTCATCGAGAAGCTGCGAGAGATCGCGCTCGGCTGCTTCGGGGCGTCCGGCAAGGAGGCGCGTCCGCGCGAGACTCACGACCAGGCCCGGGTCGCCGGGATCGAGCTCCAAGAGCTGGGTGTACAGGCTCTCTGCCACAGTAAATTGCTGCGCTTGCTGCGCGGTTTGAATTGCGGCGTTGATGCGAGCTTGCTCGTGAGCGCAGGGAATGGCAAAGACCGCCGGCGGACGGTAAAGACGCTCGGCACGCCGCATTTGCAGCGGGGTCAAGCGAACGGGATCCAGCCGCGCCTGTCGCCATTGCTGCACCAAGTCCCGCAGGTTCGCGCCATACGTGCGCTCGAAATCGCGACTCGACCACAGCCGGCGGAAATCATCCATCCCATGCGTCGTCACCAAAAAATGCACGAAGGATCCGGCCGCGGTGTAGGCCCGGGCGCCAGGTTGAGTCCAAAAACCAAAGGCGCCGAGGATCTTCTCGAGGTCGGGCAGGAGTCCGAGCGTGTCCATGGCCGCGCATGCTTCGTCGGGTGTGAGCCCCAATCGGCCACTTTCTTCGCCCCACTCCGCCGCCACCGCGATGCCCTCGTGGATGCCGATCTGCGGGCAGATCGGCCACCAGCGGTCGAGGTGGGCGGCGAAAATGTGGGCCATCTCATGGCGGAGCACAGGGTGCGGCCAGCTGGCAGCATTGAGATGGAACTCGTCGCTCAACGCATCTTCGAAGCTCGTGCCGGCGGCGCCCATGAGGCGCTTCTTCTTCTCCGCCGTGGCGTACACATAGCTTCCGATTCGCCCCGGCACATCGAACCCGAAGAAACGGCGCAGCTCGGAGTAATGGAACTCGTGCTCGCGTGCCAGCTCCTCGGCGCGCGGGCGTGTATAGGCCTGGACGTCGTAAAAGACATCACAGTGCGCGGTCGCGATATGGCCGCCGAGGGCGCGGCGAACGCTGTCGCGCGTGGGCCGGAAGCCGAGACGGTCGGCGTTGGCTATCAGGATGGCGAAGACCAAACCAAACGCGAGGAGCAGGGGGGCTGCGACCGCGCGCGCGCCGGACCAGGGGGTGCGCGCCGCGCGCAGTCCGAGTCCGCGGCCGTTCCAAAGCACCACACCGGCGAGGGCGAAGATGCCCGCTTCGAGCAGGACGCAGATCCGCGCCAGGAGCAGCCTGGCCGACAGCTGCACGACTTGGTCATACAGCGGTCCCGGGAAGTAGCCGACGAAAGCATTGAAGGCGAAGATCGGGGGATCGACGATCACGTTCCACAGCACGTAGGCGTAGGTCGCCAGGCTCCAAGCGATGAAAAGCCAACGTGCGCGGCGCACAGGGGCCCAGAGTCCCAGCGTGAATCCGAGCGTCGTGCCATAGAGAATCCCCGGGACGACGAAGAGCCCATAGAACAACAGGCCTTCGCCCCAGTTGCAGTTCGGAACGCGCAGCGAATTGGCGCTGATGATCCCGAGTGGAAGTAAGGCGAGCAGGAGGTTCTCGACGCCGGCGCGCAGCAGCATAGCGCCGGGAAAACCGACCGGTGCTGGCGGCTGGCGAACGCGGCCGGCGAACCCGCAGGCTCGCAAGCCGGCGAAGTAGGCCAGCACGGCCCCCATGCAGACCGAGAACTCGAACGCGAGCAGATCGAAGAGCGGGACGAACGCGAGCGCCGCAGCGACGACGGAGACACCCAGAGCGGCGACGAGCCAGGATGCCACGCATTCCCTCCATGAAGCAGCCAGCGGTCCTCGCGCGGGCAGGTCGGTGCTAGACTGAAGGCTGCCCCGCTCCTGCTGTCATTGCTGTGGCCCAGTGCACCAAGACCAAGGAGAAGTGACGATGCGGTATTCCGTCACGATTTCGCACGCGGCGGCCATTCTGGCCGGCGCGGTTCTCGCGTTGCAGACACAGGCCGACCCACCCGCGCCGTCGCGGATCGTGGGAGTCTACGGTGTCGGTGGCGTCATCGGCGAGGATGGAACGCTGTGGCAGTACCTTCCCGACCGCAAGGAGTGGCTGACCATCGACGCCGCTTTCAAGGGCGAAGCTCGCGAGACGCACATCCTGCCGCTGCCGGTTCCGGCCCAGGACATCCAGTTCATGCAGAGCTTCGGCTTCCTGGTGACCAAGAGCGGAAAGGTTTGGCATTACGACCTGAACGCCAATCGCTGGGACGAGATCGGGCCGCCGCCGGCGAAACGCTGAAGGGCCGGCGCCAGCGAAGCGTCAACAGGCCGGCGCCAGCGAGACCCTGGCAGGCCGGGTACTCCGCCCGGGTGCGAACGGCCTCTCCTATGGGAATCGGCGTGGCGAGCAGCCCGGCCCGGGACTTTCGGGCTTCCGAGGAGTATGCTTTGGCAAGTCACAGCGGAGCCCTCCCTCCGCGGTTGGGACAGGGGGTCCCTACCATGCGCAAGTTGGCGGTTTTCCTCGCGACTTTCTGTCTGCTCACGAGTCCCACCGCGTGGGCGCACGACGAAAAGGTACAAGCAGAGCTTCTCGACGAGATTCTTCGGCTCACACAAGCCGAAGTGCCGGACCACATTGTTCTCGAGCAGATCGAAGCCTGGGGATTCGCATTCGAGCTCACGGCTGATGACATCGTCGAGCTGCGCGCGCTCGGTGTGAGCGATGCGGTGCTGGAAGCACTCGTGCACACGGATAGCGCGCCGGAGTACATCGCAGATGACGGTCCGAACGTGTATTTCAGCGCCGGATACTATTCGCCGTGGTACTACTACCCCTACGCTTGGGGTGGTTACTGCGATCCGTTCCCGCGTCTGTACGCTTCCTACTACTATCCGTTCTATTACGGCGCGAGCTACTTCGGCTACTACGGCTGGTGCGGAAGCACGTACTACGCACACTACAACCCCAATTGCTATCGGCGCGAATCCTGGCATGCCGGACGTGGTGGCGCGACTGCGCCTTACACCGTGGCGGCGAATCTCCCGTCGCGGCGCGCGGCGGACGGTGTCGCGCCAGCGAGTACATCGACCCAGCGGGCTGCGGCGACCGCGCCGCGCGTGATTCGCGGCCGCTCGGGCGATCGCGATCGCGACATGATCCGGCGCGCGAACGTTCTCAGGACCACCGAAGCAGGACGCGGGTCACGCCGCTCCGCGGACGCGGGCGTAGCTCCGGCACGTGGATCCGGTGCATCGCAGTCGCTGCCCAGCAGGTTGCAACGCGACGTGCGGGGACGCACCAACGGTCAATCGCTGCGCGCGGCGAGACCGGGTTCGGCGTCGCGTTCTGCATCCCCCGTGCGGTCCTCACCCTCATGGTCCAACAGCAGCTCGCGCGGACGAAATCTGAGCATGCCGCGCAGTTCGACCATGCGCTCTCAACCATCGATGCGCGCGCAATCGGCACCACGCATGCAGGCACCCTCCTCGGTGGGAGCGCGCTTCGGTGCCGCGAGGTCGAGGTAGAATCTCCAGGACATGCATGAGACGGCGGCCTCCACAGAGGCCGCTTTTGCTTTCTCGCTGTTGAGTCGGCGCGAGCTAACGCGAATTGGATGAACGCCGCGTCTTGCTGCTGGTGGAATTCGGCCGCGATGACGCGCCGCGGGAGCGCGAGGGTCGCGCGGGAGCTTGCTTGGCAGTCGTGCTCTTGTGCCGGGGCGCCGGCGGTCTCTTCCGTTGGGGTGTTGTCCTCGGACCGCGCCCACGTACTGGCGGCGGAGCGCTCGAGTCGGGGCCACCCGGGACGGCTTGTGGACTCTCGGCGCGCGGCTCGGCTGGGCGCGCGACCTCCACTTTCGCCGCCGGGCGCGGCAAGACGACGAGGGCGCGTTTGCCGGGTCGAGTGGCGGCAACGAGCGAAACGTTGGAGGGCGACTCCATCGGCAGCTCGGTCACGTCCTGGAAGCCCGCGGCTGCGAGCCAGGCGGAGATCTCACCGAAGCTGTAGGTCCGTCCGCGTGTCGACAGCAGCATCTCCAAGGCGAAGAGTGCCCCGTTCGCGGGTTCGGTGTGATCGGCACTCATGACGTGATCCTTGATGATCAATGTCCCGCCGGGGTTCAGGACTTCGAAGATGTGGGTGAGGATCTGCCGGTTCGTGGGCTCGGCTTCGGCATGGAGGATGTTGGACAGGAGGGCGACATCGTATGGCCCGCCTTGGATCGAGTCGCGCCGATAGTCGGCCTCCAACATCCGGACACGACCGCTGAGATCGAACTCGCGCAGGATCTTGCGCGTGATCTTCAGCGTCTCGGGCAGATCCACGACGGTGGCTTCGAGCTGTGGGTTGGCGCGGCAGAAT
>DASRJO010000190.1:0-3150 GCA_035649435.1 Candidatus Krumholzibacteriia bacterium
CTCGTAGGCGCCGATCGCTTGCAGCACACGCTGGCCGTTCTCCCAGATGAAGATGCCGGCGCCGAAGGCGCGCAGCTGCGCCTCCCTCTCGTGCACGCGCACGCTCCAGCCGCGGCGGCGCAAGGCGATCGCAGCGGCCAACCCGGCAAAGCCTGCTCCGGCAATTTCTGCATGCATGAGCGGCTCACCCGTGTCGGAATTTTCAGGCGCCTGCTAGTGCTCTAACCCAAGCAAGACGAACCCCGTCGTCATGCCGGGGCTTGTCCCCGGCATCCAGACATCCGCAAGTACCAGAGCTTGCGGCACGATGGATCCCGGTGACAAGCACCGGGATGACCAAGGGACGCGAATGTCGGTGACAGAACACTAGATGGCCCTGTAACCGCCATCCGCCATGATGATCGAGCCGGTAACGTAGGCGGAAAGGTCCGATGCGAGGAAGATAGCCGGGCCGACGATGTCCTCCGGCTTGCCGGCGCGCCCGAGCGGCGTGTGATCGAGGAAGATCTTCACCAGCTCAGGGTTGTTGGCGCGCACCTGGGCGTTGAGCGGCGTCTCGATCAGACCCGGTCCGATGGCGTTGACCCGCACGCCGTCCTTGCCGAGCTCGGCGGCGAGCGCGCGGGTGAAACCGAGCACGCCGTGCTTGGAAGTGGTGTAGGCCGGCGAGTTCGGAGTGCGCACATGAACGAAAGACTGGATCGAGCCGATGTTGACGACCCGTCCCTTGGTGGCGCGCAGTTGACCCAGGAAGGCGTGGGTGACGTTGAACACGCCGTCGAGGTTGACCGCCATGATGTCCTGCCAATCCTTGAGGACGGCTTCCGGATCGGCGGTGAACGCATTGCGGCGATTGATGCCGGCGTTGTTGACGAGCACCGAGACCTGACCGAGCGTCGTGGCGATGTCGGCCGCAACGCGTTGACACGATTGGCGCTCGGTGACGTCGAGCGTGAAGCTCCACGCCTTGCCGCCAGCCTCGGTGATCGACTTCTCGGTCTTGGCTGCGGCCTCGCCGCTGGCATCGAGGACGACGACACGTGCGCCTTCCTTGGCATAGCCTCGCGAAATTGCTTCGCCGATACCCGAGCCTCCGCCGGTGACCACGGCAATGCGACCCTCGAGAAGTCCACTCATGCTCGCTCTCCTTTTGGCTTACCCCAATGGTCTTGCTGGCGAAGAATACCGGGCAACGACGCACCCGAATACACCGAGCGCATCCGGCGCCGGGGGGTGCTTGACTCGATTCGATGATCTAGACTGCGGTTACCGAGAGGATTGCGCACATGCTCAGCAGCTCCAGTCGCATCTTGACAACCCACGTCGGCAGTCTGCCACGCAACGCCAGGCTGAGCGATCTTCTGATCCGCCAGGAAGCCGGGGAGACCATCGACACGGCCGAGCTTGCCGAGCACATTGAAACCGCCACCGCGCATGCGATCGCCAGCCAGGTCGCGGCCGGCGTCGACATCGGCAACGACGGCGAGCAGTCGCGTGTCGGATTCCAGACCTACGTGCCGCGCTGCATGTGCGGCTTCGGCGGGGAGTCGAAGCGCCCTCCCGCACGCGATCAGGTCGAGTTCCCGAGCTATGCACGCCAGACGGCGGCGCGCTTTCCGCATTCGGCCCGCGTCGCCAACGCACCGGCCGCTCTCTCTGCGATCGAATATGTCGACGACGCACCGATCCGCGAGGATGCTCAACGGCTGCGCAAGCTCGGCACGCGGTTCAGCGAGACGTTCATGACGGCGCCATCGCCGGGGATCGTCGCCACCACGATGATCAACCAGCATTACGATAGTCACGAGGCGTATCTGACGGCGCTGGCGACGGCGCTGGGCAACGAATATCGTGCGATTCACGAAGCGGGCCATGTGTTGCAGGTCGACAGCCCGGACCTGGCCATGGAGCGGCACCGGTTCTTCGGGCATCTCGATGAGCATGCCTTCCTCGAGCAGCTGGAATTGCATGTCGCTGCGATCAACCTGGCGATTGGCGGCATTCCACGCGATCGCGTCCGGCTGCATGTCTGCTGGGGCAACAACGATGGTCCGCACATCTACGACATCGCGATGGAGAGCATCTTGCCCGAGCTCTATCGGGCCAATGTCGGCGCCCTCTCGATCGAGTTCGCCAATCCGCGCCATCAGCACGAATACGAGGCCCTGCGTGCTCGTCCGCTGCCGTCGTCGATGCTTCTGATCCCCGGCGTTCTGGATACGACGACCAACTTCGTGGAGCACCCACAGGTCGTCGCGCGCCGTTTGCAGGAGGCCGTGACGGTGGTGGGAGACCGCGAACGGGTGATCGCAGGCACCGATTGCGGGTTTGGCACCTTTGCCGGCCGCGAGTACGTGGCCGAGGAGGTGGTGTGGCTGAAACTCGCCGCCGCGGCCGAGGGCGCGCGGATCGCCTCGCAGGCCCTCTGGGGCCGCCGAGCAAGTTGACAGGCTCGCCGCGCAGGTCCGAGCGGTGAACATTGCCGACCGCAGGTTGCCGGCGCATTGCAAGTTGATCCGCGGTTGGCAATGGTGTTCAGGATCGACCGACGCCGAATAGGTCACGCATGATCCCGCTTGCTGGCTACGCAGATCGCCTCTCTGTCCGCCCCGGAGAAGCCATCCGCTTCCACGTGTCGAATGCGACCGGCACAGAGGTGGCCGCACCGTCGGTCGTGCGCGTGATCTCGGCCGACCCCAACCCGGCTGGACCCGGCATTCGCACCGTTGCAGTCGACGCAGCGGTGCGAACGATCGCTCCATGCCGGCCACAAAGCATCGCGCCCGGCTCCTACGCCGTGGCCAATCTCGGCACGGTCCTCGAACGGCTGGGATCGTTGACGGTCATCGCCACGATCTGCCCGACGCGCATTGCCGGCGAGGATCGCCCCATCCTGACTGCCTTCTCCAAGCACGGCGGCGGGTTCGGACTCGCGGTGGCCAAAGACGGATGCACAAGTGCATCTATTGCAGGGCGTGACGGCGCCCAGGTGAGGATATCCACGGGCGCACCCTTGCTGGACGGCGGATGGGCTCGCGTGTGGATGACTTGGGATGCCACGGCATCCAGGATCACTGTGGGCCAGCAGCCGCTCGTGCGCGGCCAGCCGAACGGCCGAGCGGCCACAGTAGCGTCATGCCGCGGTGGCCA
>DASRJO010000191.1:0-23619 GCA_035649435.1 Candidatus Krumholzibacteriia bacterium
TCCTCACCAGCAATGTAGCGCGAGGACACGCGGCCGACCCACTTGCGCGGCACGTACGGCAGCACTTGCGCCACGACACGATCGAGCGTCCCCATGCGAAGCACTCCTCCGAGCGCGGTCGCGCCGCGCGCTGGTTCACCCTCCGGATGCGCCGTTTTCAGGATAGCGTCCGAGAACGAGCGGCTGCGGTTCGAACGGCGTGTCCTGCCACGCGAGCGCGCCCTGCAGTCGGGACACGATCGGTTGCAGATCCGTCGCCTCCTGCGCCAACACTTCGGCGACGATGTCGCCTTCGTCGAGACGATCGCCGATGCGTTTGCGCCAGCGCAAGCCCACGGTGGGATCGATCCGATCCCCCTTGCGCTGCCGCCCGCCACCCAGCTCCACGACCGCGAGCCCCACCTCCGTACCGTTCACCGCCTTGAGCACGGCGCGCCGCGGTGCACGCACGACGGCTCTCGTCCCGGCGAGTGCGAGACCGCATTCGGGCTCGTCCCACGCCAGGCGTCCGCCGTGGCCTTCCACCATGCGGCGAAAACGCTCGAGCGCGCTGCCGTCGTCGAGCGTACGCGCGGCACGCGCGCGGGCGGACTCGATTTCCCCTTCCATGCCGCCGATCTCGAGCATCGCCGCCGCGAGCTCGATGACGAGCTGCCGCAGATCCGGCGGACCGCCACCACGCAGCAGCTCGACGCTCTCGATCACCTCCAGCGCGTTTCCGACCGCCACCCCGATGGGCTCGTCCATGCGCGTGAACAGCACCGACACCCGCATGCCGAAGGCGGACCCGACCTGCACGAGCCCCGCCGCCAGCACCCGGGCCTCTTCGAGGGACCGCATGAAGGCGCCGCTACCGACCTTGACGTCCATGACCACGGCACGCACGCCGGACGCCAGCTTCTTCGACAAGATGCTGGCGACGATGAGCGGCACGCAGTCGACCGTGGCCGTGACGTCGCGCAGCGCATACAGCTCGCGATCCGCCGGCACCAGATCGTCCCCTTGCCCGACGATCGTGCCACCCGGGTCGGCGAGCAGGCGCAGGAAACGCGCGCGATCGAAGCTCGTGCTGTAGCCGGGGATCGCTTCCAACTTGTCGAGGGTGCCGCCCGTGTGCCCGAGCGCACGCCCCGACAGCATCGGCACGCGCAGGCCGCAGGCCATGGCGACGCCCACGAGTGCGAGGGACACCTTGTCGCCGACGCCGCCCGTGGAGTGTTTGTCGACTTTCGGATCGGGGATGGAGTCGAGCTCGACCACCTGCCCGCTCTTCCACATCGCCTCGGTGAGGGCGACGGTCTCTTCCGTGTCGAGGCCACGGAACCACACCGCCATGAGCAGAGCGGCCATTTGATAATCGGGAATGCGGCCGCCGACGTAGCCCGCGACGAGCGCTTGGATTTCGCTCGCGTCGAGCCGGCCACCGTGTTTCTTGCGCTCCAACAGCTCGCGCAGACTCATGTTCGAGAGGTGTCACGCTCCCGCATGATCTTGACCGACGCACTGGCACCGACACGATCGGCGCCGGCGCGGATCATGCGCTCGGCCGTGTCGCGATCCCGGATGCCGCCAGCGGCTTTGACGCCGAGGTCCAACCCCACCACGCGCCGCATCAGCTCGACGTCGCCGATGGTGGCGCCGCCCGGTCCGAATCCGGTGGACGTCTTGACGAAATCCGCTCCCGCCGCCTTGGCGAGGATGCAGGCTTGCACTTTCTCTTCATCGTTCAGCAACGCCGCCTCGAGGATGACCTTGAGCAGCACTTGCGGCCCGCAGGCGTCGGCGACCTTGCGGATGTCGCTTTCCACCGCGGCGAAATCTCCCGACTTGAGCGCGCCGACATGGATCACCATGTCGATCTCGCTGGCGCCGGCCTCGACCGCTTGGCGCGTCTCCAACACCTTGACCTCGGTTGTGTTGGCGCCGAGCGGAAACCCGACGACGGTGCAGACGGCGACGCCAGATCCAGCGAGCAGCGCACGCGCGCCGGCTACGTGCACCGGGTTGAGGCATACGCTGGCGAAATGAAACTCTGCCGCTTCGCGGCACAGCTGCGTCACCTGGGCATAAGTCGCCTCGGGGCGGAGCAGCGTGTGATCGATGCACGGCGCGAGATCGTCGGCAACCGGACCGCTCGGGTAGCGCGCCGCGACCCGGCAGGCGCCGGCGTCCAGGATGCGCCGCACCGTCACCGGCCGGCGCCGCTCGCATTCTCCCCGCCCGCCGCACTCGAAACACGAATGGTCATCGGAGATGTCGTGCTGGTGCGTCAGCGCGGCGAAATCTCGCCGCAGCTCGTCCTGCCACACCGGTCTCAAGCGTTCGAGCACCAGTGCAGTCACTTGCTGCACGATGTCCTCGTCGCGCATCGCTCCTCCTTGGAGCCCGGATCTTATGTCTGCGGGCGGTCGGGCTCTCGCGCTCGGGCGTCGTGGCGGCCGCGATCGAGGGCGTCGATCTTGGCGACGCGCAGCGCATGCCGGCCGCCGCTGAACGGCGTACGCAGCCACAGGAACACCAGCCGCTTGGCGAAGCCGGGATGCAACACGCGCGAGCCCAGCACCAGGACGTTGGCATCGTTGTGCTCGCGGCTGTTGCGCACCGTCATCTCGTCGTGACACGTGGCCGCTCGAATCCCCTCCACCTTGTTCGCCGCCATGCACGAGCCGATCCCGATTCCATCCACGACGATGCCGCAGCTGCAAGCGCCGCTCGTGACACGCCGTGCCACCGCCACCGCGATGTCCGGATAATCCACGGCGCGGGTGTCATGCGTGCCGCAGTCCTCGATGGCGATCCCGCGCGCCACGAGGGCCGCGCGCAATCGCTCCTTGAGCTCGAAGCCGCCGTGGTCGCTTCCGAGCGCCACGCAGAGGTCCGGGCCCTTCCCCGTTCGTCGCCTTGCACCGCGCCGTTGCGCTCGCAGTTGCTCCTGGATTTCATCGAGACGCATGCATTCACCGCCGAGCCCGTGTGGTGCGCATCGTGATCGCCTTGCCCCGCCGGCGCGGGAAGCGCGTGAACGGTCGCGGCAACAAGGTTAGCAATTGCACCGTTTCCAAGCGCCGGGGCCCGGCGAGCAGAACCGGCAAATCGCGCCCGAACTCGACCAGACACTGCAAGCACATGCCGCATGGCGGTGTCGGCTCGCGCGCCGCGGTGTACACCGCGAGCGCCAGCATTTCCCCTGGCCGCATGCCGTCGGCCACCGCTTGCAGCAGGGCCGCGCGCTCGGCACAGATGCCGGCCCCCAGGCTCGCGTTCTCGACATTGCAGCCACGATAGATGCTGCCGTCGCGCCGTCGCAATGCTGCTCCGACCTTGAAGCCCGAATACGGTGCATGCGCATTCAGGCGCACCTGGCGCGCCGCTCGGACCAGTGCCCGATCCGCGCCCACCTTCATCGGCCCTCCAGTTCGGCACGAAAGCTGTTTCCCCCGAGGCGCTCCGGCCGCCCCAAGTGCTCGAGCGTGGTCGAGGCCACATCCATGAAACCGTGCCGATCGCCGAGGGCGACGCCGCGGTCGCTGCCGATCAATTTGGCGAGCAACGGCACGTACTCGCGCGAGTGATCCGTGCTCGGCGTCGTCGGATCGTTGCCGTGATCCGAGGTGACGAGCAGGAGATCGTCTGCTCGCAGCATGGCGAGGAACATGCCGAGCCATGCGTCGAATTCCGCCAGACCTTTCCCGTATCCGGCCGGGTCGTTGCGGTGTCCCCAGAGCGTGTCGAAATCGTTGAGGTTGGTGAACACCAGACTGCCGGCCGGCGCCTCGGCCGCCCAACGCGCCGTCGACTGCATGCCTGCGAGGTTCGACGTGGTGTGATCGACATCGCTCAGGCCCCGGCCCGAGAACAGATCTTCGATCTTGCCGATGCCGACGACCCGGTGTCCGGCGGCATGCAGCACGTCCAGCAGCGATGGCGAAGGCGGCGTGACCGCGTAGTCGCGCCTGCGAGGCGTCCGCCGGTACGTCCCCGAGGATCCCTCGAATGGCCGCGCGATCACGCGCCCGACCTGGTGCGGCCCGACGAGCTGGGCGCGCGCGATCTCGCACCAGGCATAGAGTTGCTCGACCGGGACGATCTTCTCGTGGGCGGCGATTTGAAACACGCTGTCCGCGGAGGTGTAGACGATCGGACTTCCGCTCTGCACGTGTGCGTCGCCGAGCTCGTCGAGGATGACCGTCCCCGAGACCGCACGATTGCCGAGAACCCGCCGGCCGAGCGCGGCCTCGAACGGTTGCAAGACCTCGGGCGGAAAACCGTCCGGATAGGTTGGAAACGGCGTCTCCGTCACCAGACCGCACAATTCCCAATGTCCGGTCGTGCTGTCCTTGCCCGCGGAAACTTCCGCCAGCCGGCCGAAACCTGCTTGGGGAGAGGTCGAAGGCGGCACGCCCTGGATTCGAGTCAGCGCGCCCAGCCCCAGGCCTGCGAGCGTCGGCAACTCGAGTCCGCCGACGGCGCGCGAGGTGTTGCCGATCGAATCGCTGCCGCTGTCGCCATAGGCGTCCGCATCCGGCGCATCACCGACACCGACGCCGTCGAGAACGATGAGGAAAACGCGGCCGCGCAAGGTTCTCCCCCTCAGGCCTGCAACGCGCGCACGCCGGTCAGGCCCCGCATCGACTCGACACCGCCGTGACGCCGGTAGACGCGCACGACGCGCTTCGAAATGCCGCACAGGACCTCGTAACCGATGATGCCGGTGGCCGAGGCGATCTCGTCGATGCCGATGCTCTCGGCCCCTTGCGAGCCGAAGATGACCACTTCCTCCCCGACCCGCGCATCGCAACCGGTGAGATCCAGCATGGTCATGTCCATGGTCACGCGGCCGAGGATGGGGACCCGGCGGCCCCGAAACAACATGACCCCGCGCCCGGAATACGCGCGCGACAAGCCGTGACCATATCCCACCGGTACGACACCGATCAGCGCTTCGCGCCACGTGTGCGTATCCCCGCCGTAACTGATCGGCGTGCGCGGCGGCAGCCGGCGCACCTGCACCAGCCGCGCGTGGAAGCTCATCACCGGCCGCAACGGTGCGCGGCCCGAGAGCTGCGTGTGTGGCCAGCAGCCGTAGAGCATGCCGCCGGGCCGCACCATGTCGAGATCCGCTTGGCGCAGCTCGAGGATTCCCGCCGAATTACTGGCATGGACGAGGGCGATGTGCACGCCGGCGCGGCGCAGGCGGGCCACGATTTCATTGAATGAAAGGCATTGCGCCCGAGTGAATTCCGCGTTGGTATCCGACACCGGGAAATGCGTGAACACGCCTTCGACCACCACACCGGGAAGGTGGCTGATCTGCTCGATGCTCTGGGCGGCGACACTGGCGTGGATGCCGCTTCGCCCCATGCCGGTGTCGATCTCGACGTGCACCGGCACGAGCTTGCCGCATCGCCGCGCGGCATCCGACAGCTGCACGGCGAAATCCAGGTCTGGAACGGTGGTGCGCAGCTGAGCTTCCAACAGCGCCGGGATCTCGCCCGGGAGCGCCGGGGACAGCACCAGGATGGCGGCATCGATGCCGGCAGCGCGCAGCTCCCGCCCCTCGTCGACGGTCGCGACCCCGAGCATGTGCACGCCGGAGCGCACCGCCTCGCGCGCCACCTCGACGGCACCATGCCCGTAGGCATCGGCTTTGACGATGAACAGAATGCGCGTGTCGGGCCCGGTCAAGCGGCGAACCACGGTGACGTTGTGCGCCAGCGCATCCAGATCCACCTCGACCCATGCTGGCAACGTGTCCATTTGCCCTCCCATCCTCGGCGTGCCTCCCGCCCGCGTCAGCCGTCGCCGTCGCTCGTTGCGGGAGCCGCATTGGGTGCGCCGCGATAGAACTGTCGATCGACGAGCCGGACGTGCTCGCTCCAACCGTCACCGCTCTTGATCTCGCCCACGACCTGGGCCACGGCCTGCGTCTGTGAATCCAGGTGATCGAGCAGATGCGTCGCCACGGCCTCCAACGTCATCGGCGGCTTCGGCGAACCGCGCGCCACCTCGCCGTGATGACCGACGATCAGGTGCAACACGCGCGCACGCAGGTCGGCCGGGAAGCCTTCGATGGCATCGATGGCCCGCGCCACCAGGATACAGCCCTGCACCAAGTGGCCGATGAGCCGGCCGGAAGTCGAATAATCGATGCTACTGCGCACCAACAGCTCCTCGATCTTGCCGATGTCGTGCAGCAACACCCCACCGATCAGCAGGTCGCGATCCAAGGTCGGATAGTTCCGCACCAGAGCCATGGCGAGATCGAGCATCGACAACACGTGCTCCAACAAACCGCCGACATAGGCGTGATGCCAGCCCTTGCCCGCGGGGGCGCGCTGAAAGCGTTGGCGCACCGTGGGATCGCGGAAGATGTCGGAATAGAGCCGGCGCAGGAACGGCTCGCCGACGCCGTCCACCACCGCGAGCAAGCGCTCGTAGAGGACGTCGAGATCGGCCGACGTGGTGGGCAGGAACTCGGCGAGATCGTGGGCGCTCGGATCGGCGCGCTCGATGCGCTGCACCTTGATTTGCCGGGCGTTCTGGTACAGCTGCACTTCGCCGCGCACGTGCGCGAGGTCGCCGGCTTCGATCTGGGTATCGACGACATCGGCGCCATGCCAGAGCACGGCGTTGATCTGGCCGCTGCGATCAGCGAGCTGAAACAGCAGATAGCGCGAGCCATCCGGCTGCTCGCGCCGCACCTTCTTCTTCACCACCAGGACGGCGTCGGATCGCATCCCCGGCAACATCTCGGCGATGCGACGCCCATCCGACCCCGTTTCTCCCACGCCTTGCCTCCGCATCTCACGCATGCCGTACGTGCATGATGTCGCCATCCTGCACGACGTACTGTTTGCCTTCGAGCCGCAGCAGCCCTTGACTGCGCGCTGCCGCGAGGCTGCCGACACGAACGAAGTCATCGTAGTGGATCACCTCGGCCCGAATGAAGCCCTTCTGCAGATCGGTGTGGATCTTCCCCGCCGCCACCGGCGCGATCGAGCCCCGGCGCACGGGCCAGGCGCGCACCTCGTCCTCGCCGACGGTGAAGAAGCTGATGAGGTCCAGCAAACGGAAAGCGCTGCGGACGAAAACGTCGCGCGCCGTGGCTTCGAGACCCAGATGCGCCAGGAACTCCGGCTGTTCGGCCGCCGGCAGCTCGGCCACCTCGCGTTCGATGCGGGCCGACAGCGCCAGGACCTCTCGGTTCGGCCGCGCTTCCGGCAGCGGCGGCAGCGCCGCCAGATCGTCCTCGCCGACGTTCGCCACCACCAGCACCGGCTTGAGGCTCAAGAACTGGAAGCCCCGCATCCGCGCCAGCTGGTCCTCGCTCCACTCGAGCTCGCGCAGTGGATTCTCGGCCTCGAGCGTCGCACGCAGCTTCTCCAACAAGATGCGCTCCGCCGCAGACTCGGCCTTCTTGCCCTCCTTCAGCAGGCGCTGCAACCGCGTCTCGATGCGCTCGAGATCGCGCAGCATCATCTCGTCCTCGAGCCGCTGCAAATCCTCGGCGATCGAGCGCGAGCCCGCCTCTCGCGGCACGTCGGGGACATCGAAGGCGCGGACCACCAGCACCAGAGCGTCGGCGGGGCCAATGCTCGTGAGCGCCGATTCGGGCAGTGCGGTTTGCGGCGAATCGGCCGCGGCGCCGGGGAGAACGAAGACGATTTCGGCGTGGGTGGTCTTGCGCGGCGAAAAGATCGTGGACAGATGGTCGACCCTCGCATCGGGAACGCGGACGACGACCCGCTGGGTATCGCCGCCGCGCCCGCTCGTGGCGCGGTCGCGGCCCTCGAGAGCGGTGAACAAAGTGCTTTTCCCCGCGCCGGGGAAACCCAGGAACCCGACCTGCACGCATCCTCCTCGGCTCGCGCGCCGACGCCATTCACTTCGAGGCTGTCCGTCGGGATTCGCTACTTGGAAGTGATCGTCAGCACCGCGGGCTCGCACGCCCACTCGGTGAAGTTCTCGTCCCGGCAGCCGACGATGCCGAGGAAGTTGGTCTTCCCCTCGGGATGTGTGCGCAAGGTCAAGTTCTCGAACGGGCGGGTAGTCACCATCTTGAAGCGATACACGGGCACTTGCTTCTTCTCGATGCAGTGAAACGCGAGATGCATGCCGCTTCGCGGTGTCCCGAGCGCGATCAGCGACTCGACCTGCAGCTCCTCACCCAGGATGACGACCCCCTCCGGGACCTCCAAGCGGAATGCCACCGTCGAAATCTGCGGCTTGTCCGCATCACGTTCCGCGACCAGCCAGACAAAGAACGGCTTGCGCACCTCGGTCGCGACCTTCTGCCCCCCGGACTGCAAGTCGGTGAGCAAACGCAAGCGCTCGCCAGCCGTCACAGGCGCGGCGAGCGACAAACACGCACAGAGATGGAGTACGGTGATGTGTCGTTTCATTGTGATGGGCGCCATCCAGTGGATTCCGGCCCGTGCAAGAGTGCCAGGGCCTGATCGTACGCGCTGCTTCCGTGCGGGCCCACCCACTGGTACAAGAACCCATTCCGAGCCCAGAGGGTCACGTCACTGTCCTGCACCCGGTAGCGCGAAGGCTCGCCCGGGCGCCGTGGGTGTGCCTGGAATTGTTCCGCGACTTGGTCGCTCATGTAAAGTGAAAAGAACTCCCCCGCGGCCGTGCGGTAGCAGATCAAGTTGACCGTCGTCGGACCTGTGCAGCGGGTCGCCGCCACGAAATCGAGCCCCACCTCGCCCAAGTCCGGGATCCGTTCGCCGGCGGAGGGAGCATCCAGGATCGCTCCCACGGCCAACCTCAGGTCCTGGCAGCATCCCGGCATCGGTCCGCCCCAAAACGGCAGATGCCCGGCGTGACGCGTCGCGGCCTCCTGTGCCACGGCCGGTGCCTTCCAGAACCCCCGGGCCGGGATCAGCAGCAGGACTGCGACCACGGCGGCCATGGCGAGACGCGGCGTCCACGGGGACGCGAGCCAGCGCCGCCAAGGGAACCTCGACTCTGCCGACGAGGGGAAGGCCTCGGCACGCGGCAGGGGTGAGTGGGCCGCGTGCAATTGACGCGCGAGCGCCGCGGGCACCGGGGGTGCCGGCAATCGGGCTTGCAGCATGGCGGCGAACTCAGCCGGCAAGAGGGCCTCGGCCTGACAGGATTCGCAGCGGCCGAGGTGCAGTTCGACCGCCGTCGCCGCCGCCTGTGGCAGCTTGCCCTCGAGGTAGCGCAGCAACTCCGCCGGCGCGAGATCGCAGGCCATCGTCTCAGTCCTTCCTCAAACCGCGCTTCTGGGCATACTCGTGCAACGCCGATTGCAAGAACTTGCGTCCGCGGTAAAGACGCGACATGACGGTGCCAATCGGAATGTCGAGGATGTCGGCGATCTCCTTGTAGGCGTAACCCTCAATGGCATAGAGAATCAGGACCACGCGGAAATCCTCGGGCACCGCCTCCAGGGCGGCGACGAATTCATCGTCCAGCAGCGCCGCGAACACCGCCAGCTCGCCGCGCGTCGGCTGGTCGAGACCGGCGGATTCACGCTCGGGCAGCACCTCGCTTAGCAGATCGAAGTCCACCTGGGAAGGCTGCTTGGCCGCTTTCACCGCCTGGTTGATGCGCGTGTTCGTCATGATCTTGTAGAGCCAGGCGCGGCAGTTGGTGTTGGGCTCGTAGTGGTCCCAAAAACGGTAAGCCTTCAAGTAGGTCTCTTGCACCAGATCCTCGGCGTCGCTCGAGTTACGCGTGAGGCGCAGAGCTGTGCGATAGAGGGCGTCCAAATGCAGCAGCGCCTCCGCTTCGAAGCGGCGCTGCCGCGTCGCGTCGTCCGCCATGCGGCCCTCCACCAGCATGAAGTCTCGAAACGCCGGGTTTTATTCCGGCCAGGACAGCAGGCGCCCAGCTCACGGCGGTGGCGGTGCCGTCGCGAGTCCCAGACGCACGATGTCGTGCAGATGCACCGCCCCGAGCAGGCGATTTGCCGCGTCCACGACTGCGAGTTGGGTGATGGCTCCGCCGGGGTTCTCCTCCATGCGGCGCAATGCCTGAACGGCCAGCGCCGTCTGTTCGATGCATTTGGGCGCAGGGACCATGACCGTGTGCACGGGGCACTGCAATCCCTCCGGATCGCGCACCAGGATTCTCTTCAAATCCCCGTCGGTGATGATGCCTTGCAGAGCGCCGTTCTCTTCGGTGACGAAGATGCAGCCCAGCCGCTTCTCCATCATCACGAACAGCGCGTTGCGCAGCGATGTGTGCGGCTGCACGCACGGCAACTCGTCGCCGTGCCGCATGACCTCGCCGACCGTGAGAAGCAGGCGCTTCCCGAGCACGCCGCTCGGGTGCACGGCGGCAAAATCCGCGGCGTCGAAGCCGCGCCGCTGCAGCAAGGCCACGGCCAGCGCATCGCCGACCGCGAGCGTCGCCGTGGTGCTCGCCGTCGGCGCCAGGTTGAGTGGGCAGGCTTCCTCGGGAACTTGGCAATCGATGACGATCTGGCTGGCGCGCGCGATCCACGAGTCCAGGGCGCCGGTGAGCGCGATCAATGGCACACGCATGCGAGCGGTGGCACTCACGACTTCTTCGAACTCGTCGTTGGCACCGCTGTACGACACCACGATCACGACATCGTCGGCAGCCAGCAACCCCAGGTCTCCATGCGCGGCTTCCACGGGGTGCAAATAAAAGCTCGGCGTGCCCGTGCTGGTCAAGGTCGCCGCGATCTTCTTGGCCACGATCCCCGACTTGCCGACGCCGCAGACGACGACGCGACCGCGGCAGCCCTCGAGTCGATCCACCGCGGCGAGGAAGCTCGCTCCGAGACGTTGTTGCACCGCCCGCAGCCCGGCGATTTCCTTGTCGAAGACCCAGTGCGCATCACGCAACGCCTGCGGTTGCTCCGGCGCCCGGCGCGCGGCCGGAGCCGAGCGCCGCATGTTCTCCCGTGCCGTCCGCACCGGCGTTTTTTCATTCTCGACCATGACGTCTCCAAGCAGGGAACCGCGGCGTCAGGATGGCGCCACGCGCTGGCGTAATGCGTGGAACGCGCGCGCGGAATGCAGCAGATCACGCACGGCCTCGAGTGGGATCTGGGTGTGCTTGTCGCTCAGGGCGCGCGCCGGCTCGGGATGCGCCTCCAAGAACAGCGCCTCGACGCCGGCGGCGCACGCCGCCCGCGCCATCAGCGGTGCGAATTCCCGCTCTCCGCCGGTCTCCCGGCCCGCCCCCCCCGGCCGCTGCAAGCTGTGCGTGACGTCGAAGACCACGGGATGACCGTAGCGGCGCAGGATCGCCAGACTGCGCATGTCGACCACCAGGTTGCCGTAGCCGAACGAGGTGCCGCGCTCGGTGACCAGCAGACCACCGCTGCCGCAGGACTCGTACTTGCGCACCAGGTGTTCGACCTCGTCCGGCGACAGGAACTGGCCCTTCTTGACGTTGACGCAGCGTCCGGTGCGAGCGGCATCGGTCAGCAATCGGGTCTGCCGGCACAGGAACGCCGGGATCTGCAACACGTCGAGAACCTGGGCGGCGGCGGGGATCTCGTCGCGCTCGTGCACGTCGGAGAGAACGGGGACACCGATTTCCTCGCGCACGCGCTGCAACACGCGCAAGCCGTCGTCGATTCCGGGGCCGACGAAGGAGTCGATCGCGGTGCGATTGTCCTTCAAGTAGCTGGACTTGAAGACGAAGCCCAGCTCGAGCTCGCGGCAAATGTCGGCGAGTGCCGCGGCCGTGCGCAACGTCTCGGAGGCGCTCTCGATCACGCACGGTCCGGCGATCACGAGCAACGGCGAGCCATCGCCTACGCGCGCGGGCGTGCCGGCATCGCTTCCGATCACCACGGCCGTGCTCATCCGGCCTCCCAAGACCCGCCCGCCTTCGCCGGCTCTGGCGCAGCGCCGGCCGCGCGCGTCGCATGTTGCTTGGCGGCGGCGACGAAACGACGGAAGAGCGGATGTGGCCGTTCCGGCCGGCTCTTGAGCTCGGGATGGAATTGCACGGCGAGAAAGAATGGGTGCTCGGGAACTTCGACGATCTCCACCAGCTGGCCGTCGGGAGACGCGCCCGAGATCGCCATGCCCGCTGCGGCCAGGCGCTCGACGTAGACCGGGCTCACCTCCCAGCGATGCCGGTGGCGTTCGTGCACCTCGACGTCGCCATAGCTAGCGGCCGCGAGCGAGCCCGGCCGCAGCACGCACGGGTAGCTGCCCAAGCGCATGGTGCCGCCCTTGACCGCGCCGTTCTGATCGGGCAGCAGGTCGATCACGGGATGCGGCGTCGTCGGCGCGAACTCGGAGCTGTTGGCCTCCGTGAGCCCGAGCACATTGCGCGCGTACTCGATGACAGCGCATTGCAGACCCAGGCAGATGCCGAACATCGGCATGCCCTGCTCGCGCGCCCAGCGAATCGCAGCGATCTTGCCTTCGATGCCGCGCTCGCCGAAGCCGCCAGGCACCAGCACACCGCAGACGCCGCGCAGGAGCGCGCCGGCGCCGCGGCTCTCGACATCCTCGGAATTCACCCAGCGGATGCGGACGCGCACGCCGTTATCCACCCCGGCATGCGTGAACGCCTCGATGATGCTCTTGTAGGCATCCTGCAGCTGCACGTACTTGCCGCAGACGGCGATCTCCACTTCGTCGCTGGCCACTTGCAAGCGCTGCAGCATCGAGCGCCACGAATCCAGCTGCAACGGCTGCGCCTCCAGGCCGAGGCGTTCGAGGACGATCTCGTCGAGCTTCTGCTCCGACAGCAGCAGCGGCACTTCGTAGATGGACTGCACGTCCGGCACCGCGATCACGGCGCGCGTCTCGATGTTGCAGTACAGGCCGATCTTGTGCAGGACGGCTTCGCCGAGCGCCATTTCCGTGCGGCAGAGCAGCACGTCCGGTTGCAAGCCGATGGAACGCAGCGTCGCCACGCTGTGCTGCGTCGGCTTGGTCTTCACTTCGCGCGCGGCGCGGATGTACGGCACCAACGTGACGTGCACGTTCATGCAGTTGCGCGGACCGACCTCGAGGCGAAACTGGCGCACCGCCTCCAGGAAGGGCAGGCCCTCGATGTCGCCGACGGTGCCGCCGATTTCGGTGACCACGACGTCGCTGTCGACGCCCGCTCCACGAATGCGTTCCTTGATCGCGTCGGTCACGTGCGGCACCACTTGCACCGTGTGGCCGAGGAAATCGCCGCGCCGTTCGCGGCGGATGAGCGATTCGTAGATCTGGCCGGCGGTGGTGTTGTGCTGGCGGCCGAGGCTGACATCGGTGAAGCGCTCGTAGTGCCCGAGATCGAGGTCCGTCTCCGAGCCATCGTCGGTGACGAAGACCTCCCCGTGCTGGAACGGGCTCATCGTTCCGGGATCCACGTTCAGGTACGGATCGAACTTCTGCAGCGCCACTTGCAGACCGCGGCGCTTGAGCAGCAAGCCGAGCGAGGCGGTGGCGATGCCCTTGCCGAGCGAGGACACGACTCCGCCCGTGACGAAGACATACTTGGTCATCCCTCGCCCCTTGGTTCGTGCGCGGAGTGCGCCGACACGGATGGCGCACCGGAATGGGGTCGTTGCGATTCTAGGGAGGTCTCGAGCCGCATGGCAACGGCTTTCAAATCTGCCGGTGTATCCACGCCCCACGTGGCGTGCGTGGTGACCAGCACGTCGATCGGGATGCCATGTTCCAGGGCGCGCAGCTGCTCCAGCTCCTCGCGTTGCTCGAGAACCCCGCGCGGCAAGCCGACGAAGCGCTGCAAGGTCGCATGCCGGAAGGCATAGATGCCGATGTGACGCAACCAATCGGTTGTCGACGCGCTTGGGTGTGGGATGCCGGTGCGCGAAAAATACAGCGCCCGTCCCGCGGCGTCGGTGACGACTTTGACCACGTGCGGGCTCGCGAACGCCAGGGCATCGTCGCTCCGATGCGCCACCGTGGCAAACTGCCGCGCTGCATCGGTTTCGACGAAATGCACCAGATCGCGCAGCAGCTCCGGCGGCAGCAACGGTTCGTCCCCCTGCACGTTGTAGATCCACGCGTCGCTCGGCAGATCGAGCGCCACCTCCGCCACGCGGTCGGTGCCGCTCGTGTGGTCGGCACGCGTCAGTTGGACGCGGCCACCCGCGGCCTCCACCGCCGCGCCGATGCGCGCATCATCCGTGGCCACACGCACATCGTCGAAGACGGCCGCGGCATGCACGCGCTCGAGCACGTGCACGATCATGGGCTTGCCGGCCAGTCGGGCCAGCGGCTTGCCGGGGAAGCGCGTCGAAGCGAAGCGGGCGGGGATGACGGCGCAGCGTGGTGACCTGGAAGACATCAATGCCTCGGGGGCTCGATTTGCACCGTGTCGCCGCCTTGGATTCGGATCATGTTCGGCGCTTCCAGCACTCGCCAGCGGAACTTCGCTCCTTCGACCATGGCGATGGTGACGCGGGTCGGCAGGACTTGGCACTCGCCCGAGCGCAGATCCACGTAAGCGATCTGGCCGCGATTGCTGACATCGAGCCTGCCGGGCGCCGCCCCCAGTAGTTGCGCGCGCACGTCCCAGCGTCCCGCCGGTTTGAGCGCCGCCGCTTCCAGCGCCACGATGCTGCCCCCTTCGGGATCGCTGATCAGCACGAACCGGTCTTGGTCGACGTAGGCTTCGCGACCCTCGCTCGGCATGATCATGAACGGGGTGACCTCGACGCCGCCCGCGGCGGCGATGCCGAGCTTGTCGGCTGCGGCAGAGCGCACACGCCGGTATGTACCGCTCGCATCGACGTCATAGACCGCCAGCGCCGTCGCGCCACGTCCGGTGACGAAGATCTCGCCGGCAGCACTCACCGCCAAAGCCACCGCGGGCTGGACGTCGGCCTCGAGATCGAATCGCCACAGCGGCGGACCGGGAATGGAGAGGAACACGTGGACTTCGCGTCCCCACAGCACCGCGATCAAGCCCGAAGAATTGCCGTCGACATCCGCGGCGCTCGCCACGCCGTTGCCGATCCGCAGGCTGTCGACCTTGCCGCCTCGCAGCCACCAGAGAAGACCATTGGATTCGAGCACATATGCCCCGTCTTGGCCGGCGCGAACGTGCGCCGCTTCGCCGGCGCGCCATCTGCCATCGCCGATGCGGCCCATGGCCTCGCCCGCTCTCGCCGTCTCGCGAATCGGGCGCGAGGCGATCCCAGCCAAGCCCGGCTTCTGAGCGTCCAGGACCCAGACGACCTCGTGCGGCTTGTAGGCTTCGAGGTTGCCCTGGGCGAAGGAAACGTCGCGGGCGCCGCCGCTCGGGGCCACTTGCACGATCTGATGGAAGAGGATGTATTCCTTGATCTCCTTTTCATCCATCTTCGAACCGGTTTCCTGCGTCGTCGCCAGGACGGGCAGGAGCAGCAGCCCCGTCATTCCGAGCGCCCATCGCAACCGCATCGCCTGCTCCCGTGCAAAGCCCTGAAAGCGGAACCGGGGGTCGTCGCCGGCCCCCGTGAGATGGTACTGCATTTTCACCGCGTCACGGCGAACGCTAGGTTTCGATGCGTACGAACTTGCGTGCGCGGCCGACGCGTTCGTAGACCACGCGGCCCGCGGCGAGGGCGAACAGCGTGTCGTCGCGACCGCGGCCCACATTCGCGCCGGCATGGATCCGAGTGCCGCGCTGGCGCACCAGGATGTTGCCGGCCACGACGGTCTGGCCGTCGCCGCACTTCACCCCGAGGTACTTCGGATTGCTGTCCCTGCCGTTCCGGGTCGAGCCTTGGCCCTTTTTGTGCGCCATCGAGTCGCCTCCTCGTCAGGGCAGCCGAATGTCTTGGATCTGGATTTCGGAAACCGGTTGCCGGTGACCGTTGCGCTTCTTCGAATCTTTGCGCCGGCGCTTGCGGAAGACGATGATCTTGCGCTCGCGCTCGTGCCCCACGACACGCGCAGTGACCCTGGCGCCTTCGACGCGCGGCGTTCCGGTCAGCATGGTTTCGTCCGTGCGCAGCAGGAGGACGTCGTCGAACTCCACCTGCGCCCCGACCTCGGCCGCGATCCGCGGCACCCTGAGGCGGTCCTGCGGCCGAACCTCGAATTGCTTGCCCGCGATGCGCACGACTGCGTACACGATTCCATCCTCTCGCCAAACGCCGTGTGTATCAGTCGGCTGGACCGTTCGTCAAGCCTGCCGCACCGCTCGTGGCCTGGCCGGCCTCGGGCACGCCCCCTGGCCGCGGGCTGTCCTCGAGATAAGGCCTGCCCCGCCGTCCGCGTCCGCGCCCGCCACGTCGTCTGCGGCCGCCGCCTTCACGCGGTGGACCGGAGCGCCGGGTTGCGTCTCCGCCTTCGCGCCGCCTTTCCGGCGGTCGCTCTCGCCGCGCTGGATAGGTCGACGGGCCTGCCCCGACCGGTGCCGGCACGGGCGCTGCGGCGGGCGGCGGGCGCCTGCCCCGCGACGGCGGCGGCCCGACCCTTCGGCGCGCAGGGGGTGGCTCGACGCTGCTCGCCGGGCGCGGATCGCCATTGCTGCGCATGTGCGAGACGAAGCGCATGAGATCCTCGCCTGTTTCCACCGAGATGAGATGAAAATCCTCGCGGTGCAAGCGCGGATCGTCGACCAAGTCGATGCTGATCCCGGTGGCCTGCATCCACTCGCGCAGTCGCTGTGCGCGCTCCTCGCGCAGGAACAACACCACGCGCGGGCTGGCCTGCAAGCGCAACTGGCGCGCGCGTGTGTAGTGGCTCACGCGGCGCAACATTCGCTCGATGCGGTTGGCGATGGAGTCGAGCGACAGGACGTGCCCAGTGCTCTCGCAGTACGAGCACTGATCGCTCATGAAATGATACAAGCTCGGGCGCACACGCTGGCGGCTCATCTCCACCAGGCCGAGATCGCTGACCATGAACGCCTTGGTCTTGGCACGGTCGCTCTTCAGCGCCGAGCGCAGTTCCTGGAACACGCGCTTCTTGTTGGCTTCGCTTTCCATGTCGATGAAGTCGATGACGATGATGCCGCCGATGTCGCGCAAGCGCAGCTGGCGCGCGATCTCGCGCGCCGCCAGCATGTTGGTCTTGAGGATGGTCTCTTCCTGGTTCTTCTTGCCGGTGAAACGCCCGGTGTTGACGTCCACCGACACCAAGGCCTCGGTCTGCTCGATGACGACGTAGCCGCCCTTCTTCAGCCAGACCTTGCGGTCGAGCGTCTTGTCGATCTCGCTCTCCACGCCGTAACGGTCGAAGATCGGCATCGGGTCCTCGTAGAACTTGACCTGGCGCAGCATGTCCGGAGCGATGTCGCGCAAGTAATCGGACAGCTGCTCGTGGCCCTTGTGGTCGTCGAGGATGAGGAGGTTGACGTTCTCGTTCAGGATGTCGCGCACGAGGCCGATGACCAGGCCGACGTCCTGGTGCACCAAGCTCGGCGCTGGCGCGCCGGCCGCCTTCTCCTGGATCTTCCGCCACTGGTTCACCAGGTTCTCGACGTCGACTTCGAGCGCCGCGCGCTCGACTCCCTCTCCCACCGTGCGCACGATCAGGCCGCAGCCTTGGGGCTTGAGCGCTTCCACCAGGCCCTTGAGCCGCACGCGCTCCGAGCGGTCCTCGATCTTGCGTGACACACCGACGTGATCGGCGTTGGGCATGATGACGGCATAACGCCCGGGCAGCGACAGCTGCGTCGTGATTCGCGGCCCCTTGGTGGCGATCGGTTCCTTCGTCACCTGGACGAGGATCTCCATGCCTTTCTTGAGCACGTCCTGAATGGCGGGCAGCTGGCGGCCGTTGCCGGCACGCCGGCGGTCGCTCGACTCCTCATCCTCCTCGGTCGGATCGACGAGGTCGGAGACGTGGAGAAAGGCGGCCTTCTCGGCGCCGATGTCGACGAATGCGGCTTGGATTCCCGGCAGGACTGCGGTGACGACACCCTTGTAGATGTCGCCTACGGTGCGTTTGTATTCGGCTCGCTCGATGAGGAGCTCAACCAGCTCCTTGTCTTCCAGGATTGCAATGCGGACTTCGTAGGGCGTCGAGTTGACGATGATTTCCTTCTGCATGGAGTGTCACTCGGTTCCCGTTCAGGCTGAGGGGTACGGGACGCCGCGGTCGCCCTCCGGATGCACTGTCTCGCTTGCTTTCCGGCATGGACTCTCCCCCCGCAGTCGACGAGACGCTCGCCTGTTTTTCGTCAGGCGCGCCGCTCCGGGATCGCACATGCAGTGCGGATTGAATCGGATCCCACGCGGCTCGGTCTCGACTCGCTGCTCGGTTCGACCGATTCGGACCCACCATCGACGGCAACTTGCTCCGTGCTGGGTGCGGCCCGCGGCTCCTCTGGTTGCGCACTCGGATGGCGATTGCGCCCCGTTCCCAACCCCGCGGCTGCCCGCCTGTTCGGCGCCGCGCGTTCGGTTGGCAGGGTCGCCATCCGCGACTTCTTTTTCACGGGGCTCGGGCAAATGGACACCGGCTGCGCCGGCACCGGCCCTGGCTACGCCCCCGACATCTTCCAGAGCCGCTCGGGTCACCCGATCGGCCCCCGTGGCTAGAGCCGCCACGTCAAAGCCTGTCAATGGTTTATGTACCACAAAGTGGACGTGCAGCGCAACCCAAAGCCGAATTCGCAACGCCTGCGGCGTCCAGACTTCGCTGCGACGGCGATCAGGGTTGTGGGATGCGCTCGGGCGCCCCTTGGAGGTTCGAGCTCGTAAGCGGCAGGGCGGCACGCCGGCGGGCGGCGTCTTCGTTGTCACCAAACGGATCGATGGGGTATTCGCCGGTGAAGCACGAGGTGCAGTAGTTCTCCGGATCCTCCACACAGCCGCGCAGGCCGGCGAGCGAAAGATACCCGAGGCTGTCGACCCCGAGCGACTCCTGCATGGCGGCAACCGACATGCGCGCCGCGAGCAACTCGTCCCGCGCCGGCGTGTCGATGCCGTAGAAGCACGGCCAGGCGATCGGCGGCGACGCGATGCGCAGGTGCACCTCCGTCGCCCCGGCGCTGCGGATGAGACCGACGAGCTTGCGCATCGTCGTGCCGCGCACAATGGAGTCGTCCACCACCACCACGCGCCGGCCCTGCAGCACACCGTGCACCGGGTTGAACTTGACCCGCACCCCGAAGCTGCGCAACCCCGGTTCCGGATTGATGAACGTCCGGCCGATGTAATGGTTGCGGATGAGACCGATCTCGTAGCGCAAACCGGTCACGCGCGCGTAACCCAGCGCGGCGGTGTTGCTCGAATCTGGCACCGACATGACGATGTCGGCATCGGCGGGATGTTCACGCGCCAACTGCTTGCCGCTGCGACGGCGCGCCCGATCCACGTTCTCTCCGAAGACACGACTGTCCGGCCTGGCGAAGTAGATGTGCTCGAAGATGCACTGATGGCGCGGCCCCGGCGGCTCGAGCTGCACGCTGCGCCTGCCGTCGTTGTCGACGATCAACAGCTCCCCCGGCCGAATGTCGCGCTCGAAGCGCGCGTCGAGGAGATCGAAGGCGCAGGTTTCAGACGCCACCAAGGTCGCGTCACCGACACGACCGAGCGCCAGCGGACGAATCCCGTGCACGTCACGGTAGGCGATGAGGGTGTCCTTGGTGGTGAAGACGAGTGATGCGGCGCCGCGAATGCGTTGCAACGCTTCGCGCAGCATGCCGACCAGATCCGTGGCGCGGCTGCGCGCGGCCAGGTGCAGGATCACCTCGGTGTCGCTATTGGACTGGAAGATGGAGCCTTCGGCTTCCATCCCACGGCGGAGCGTGGCGGCATTCACCAGGTTGCCGTTATGTGCCACCGCCAAGGTGCCGATGCGGCACGTCACCACCAGAGGCTGGGCGTTGGCCATGCTGACCGCACCATAGGTCGAATAGCGGTTGTGTCCGATCGCCACGTGCCCGGGCAGTTGCGCCAAGCTCCCGGGAGCGTAGACTTCGGCCACGAGCCCCATGCCACGGTGGCAGCGCACCTCGTGGCCATCGCCCACGGCGATGCCGCTGCTCTCCTGGCCGCGGTGCTGCAGGGAGTACAGACCGTAGTACGTCATCTCGGCGGCGGACGGGTGACCGTGCACACCGAAGATGCCGCATTCCTCGTGCAGACGGTCGTCGGCATTCCGACCGGCCGCGAGTTCCAGCTCTTTGCTCACGCGTCCTCCGCCGGGCGATGGGACCAGACTCTCAGGACCTCGACGCTCTGCGCATGCGGGTTCATCAGCAACCCCTGGCGGCGCGTGCGCGTCACCGCCACCTGCAGTGCTGCCGCTCGCGCCGACGCCGCGTCCTCATGCTCGGCCCACAGACGATACAGTGTTCCGCGCCGCACCTGTTGGAACGGTTTTCCGAGCTGCCTGGCGAAGTAATCCGCCGCCGTCGGATCCGTGCCATCGCCATCGGTGATCCACAGATCGGTGGCGAACTGCCCCGGTGCCACGCGCGCCTGCACGCTCGCGTCGTCGAGCCAGGCAACCACGTCGCGATTCAGGTTGACGTAGCGCCCGGCGCGGCAGGCCGCGCGCGCGATCGCGTCCTTGACGCGCAGGATCTCCGGTTCTGCCGCGATCTCGAAACGCCAGAGCGTGCCGTGCTCGACCGCGTCGACCGCGATCCCCATGAGCGCGCGCAGCGCGTGCAGAGTCGTTTCCGCCGTGGTGTCGATTCCTGCGCGCCGCACCAAGAACTCGAGTCGCATCACCTCAGCCCTCCGACCGCGCGCGCGCCTTGCACGAGTCGTTCGTACAGCACGCGCCCGGGACCGGGGCCGCGGAGCTCGGCACCGCGCGCCCGGCGACGCCGCTCGCCCCACGGACCGGGCAGCGTTTCGGGCACTTGGTACAGCCACGCGGCGCGTTCGGGATGCGGCATCAGGGCGACGACATTTCCCGCGCCATTGCAGAGTGCCGCTGCAGCGCGATCGCTGCCGTTCGGATTGGCGGGAAAGGCGCAGGCGTAGCTGCCGTCGTCGTTCGCATAGCGCAATGGGATCTGACCCGCGGCTTCGAGCCGATCGAAAAGAGGAGCCTCCCCGGTGAAGCGACCCTCGCCATGCCCGACCGGCATCGGCAAGTTGGACGGCAGTCCTGCCAGGAAGCCTCGCTCTGCGGACGCACTCAAGAACACCCAGCCGCAGTAGTAACCGTCCCAACCATCGACTCGGTTGCGCGCGAGCGCCACCTCGACATGCCCGGGCTCGAGCGCGGGAACGAGACCCGCTTCGACCAAGACCTGGGCGCCGTTGCACACACCGAGCACGGGCTTGCCGAGCGCGGCGGCCTCGACGAGGACATCGAGGATGGCATGCTTGGCGGCGATGGCGCCGGCGCGGACCCGATCCTCGTAGGCAAAGCCGCCGGCCACGACGTAGGCATCGTAACGGCTCATCTTGGCTGACCGATGATTCCAGCGCCGGATCTCGGCTTCGGCGCCCGCGGCGCGCAGCGCGTCGGCGGTCTCGGCCATGCAGTTCGTGCCCGGAAACATGAGGACGGCGACGCGCGTCATGATGCGACCTCGGCGAAGACGAAGGGCCCGAGCGCATTCCGCCACACGCGAGCCAAGTCGGCGAGCGCCAGGTGCAGCGCCACCTTGCCGCTCTCGATCTCGAGCCGCGGCGCCGATAAAACTGTCCCGATGCGCGTCGTCTCCACCTCGTGCACCGCGCACAACGATTCGAAACGCGCCGCATCCTCGGGGCGCACGGCGCAGACATAGCCCGAGGCTTCCGCGAACCAGGACGCGAGCGCCGGGCGATCACCGGGCGTGAGCCGGAGTGAGACACCGAGTGCGCCGAGGCCCCGGCGACCGAAACACATCTCGATCGCCGCCACCAAGGATCCGCCCACGCTCACGTCGCGGCAAGATTGGATCCACCCTGCATCATAGGCCGCGAGCACTGCATGTGCGGCACGGCGTTCTTCGTCGAGGTCGAGAACGGGACGTGTCGAGTCCAGCAATTGGCGCTGATGCGTCGCCTCGGCGTACAGACTGCCGCCGAGCGCCGCCGACCAAGGGCCGACACGGTAGAGGCAATCACCGGCTTGCTTGAGGCTCATGCCGCGACAGTTGCCGACATCGAGGGCGACGCCGAGACAAGCGACGATGGGGGTGGGCGGGATCGCCTTCCCCGCCTTGCTCTCGTTGTACAAGCTGACGTTGCCCGAAACGAAGGGCAGCGGCTGGTCCGGGTTGCCGCGCAATCCGATGGCCGCCGCCGCATCGGCGAGGCCATGGATGCACTCCTCCAGGTCGCGCATGCACTCCGGGTTCTCGGGACTGCCGAAGTTGAGGCAATCGGTGAGTGCCCACGGGGTGGCGCCGACAGCGACGACATTGCGCACCGCTTCACACACCGAGGAGACACCGGCGAACCACCCGTCGCCGTTGCCGACGCGCGCCGGTCCGCCCACGGCGATGGCAACCGCAAGCGGCTCGTCGCGCCACGGCACCAACAATCCGGCATCGGCGTCACCGGGGCGCAACGACGTATGACCTTGCACGTCGCTGTCGTAGTGCGCGAACAACGGCCAACGCGAGCCGCCGCCCAAGGTTCCCAACACGGCGCGCAGGTCCTGCTCCAAGTCGCGTTGCATGAGGCCACCGAGATCGGGCGCGGCGCGAACTCGGGTCGCGCGCGGTGCGCGCGGCCACTCGATCGTCTCGTGCTCGGTGATCCACGCGGTCGGCAAGTCGAGATGCATCTCACCGCCCTGCGTCGCCCGCACGCGGCCACTCGCATTGAAGCGCCCGACGAGCCGCGCGCCGGCGCCGCGCACCATGTGCCCGAGCTCGAATTCTTCTTCGTAGATACGAATGAGCTCGGGTGCGAGCCCGGCGGGAACGGCGAAGACATAGCGCTCCTGCGTTTCCGCCACCAAGAGCACGGCGGCGGTTCGATCGGGTCGGTCGGTGTGCACCGCATCCAGGTCCAAATCGAGCCCGGCCTTGCCGGCGATCTCCGTCGCGGCGCCACCGAGACCGGCCGCACCCAGGTCCTTCATGGCAAACGCCTGGCCGCTCCGGCGCAGGAACGCCAGCGCTTCACGGTTCGCCTCGGTCAACACCCGTTTGAAGAATGGATCGGGCAGCTGCACGGCGCCGCGCTCTTGCGTGGCCTCGTCGCTGTCGAGCGCGCCGGATGCGAACGCGGCCCCGCCCAGACCGCTGTCATCGGTCGGCTTCCCGACCAGGACGAGCACCATGTCCGCGTCGCCCGCGAGCGTCGAAAGTCGGCTCGGCACCAGCTCGGCTTCTTCCATGATGCCGAGCGCCACGACGTTGACCAGGCAGTTGTCGTCGAAGTCGGAGTCGAACTCCACTTCGCCGCCCAGGTTCGGGACGCCGAGCGCATTGCCGTAATGGGCGATCCCATCGACGACGCCACGCACGATCTGCTGCACCGCATCGCCTTGAGCGCCGGCGGGGTCGCCGAAGCGCAATGCATCCAGCACGCCGATGACTTCGGCGCCCATGCAGTAGACATCGCGCACGATGCCGCCGATTCCGGTGGCTGCGCCCTCGAATGGCAGCAATTGACTCGGATGGTTGTGACTTTCGTGGCCGAGGACGACGCAGTGCGCCGACCCCTGCGGCAGCAACTCCCCAGCCGGACCCGCGCGCGGCAGCCGCACCACGCCGGCGTCCGCGCCCGGACCGAGCACCACGTGCGGCCCCTGCGTCGGCAGCAAACGCAGCAAGGCACGACTGCTCTTG
>DASRJO010000192.1:0-3182 GCA_035649435.1 Candidatus Krumholzibacteriia bacterium
CGTCCTCGCGCGTTTGAAGCGGGAGCTGGAGAGCCTGGAGGATCGGATCGTCGCCCTCGAAGTCGACATCGAGGAGCTGGAATCGACCTTGGCGCAGGCATCGAAGCTCAAGGCGGACCAGATTCAGGCCGCGGCGCGAACGCACGCCGAAAAGAAAAAAGCCCTCGCGGCCGAGTACGCCATCTGGGACCGTCTCACCGAGGAGATCGGCAGCAAGAGCCGCGGGCTCGAAGTCGCCGAGTCGAAGGCGAAACGCAAGCGCTGAAAGGGGAGCGTGGGACGCAAGGACGGTCGCGGCACACGGCAGAAATGGGGCGCGCCGGGCTTCGGCGCCGTGCTCGGCTGGGACCAGCCGGCGCGGCGCAACGACGAGAACGAGGGTCCGCGCGACTCCGAGCCGCGTGACCGCACCTGGCGCCGCGGGCGAGTGGAGGAGCGCAGCGTCCTCGTCGGTGTGGTCCTGCCGCAGCAGACGCGCACGCAAGTCGAGCAGAACCTCGACGAGCTGGCGCATCTGGCGCGGACGGCGGGTGCTCAGCCGCTCGCGACGCTGTTGCAGGAACGCAGCCAACCCGACGTGCGCACCTTCGTCGGCAGCGGCAAGGTCGAAGAAGTCCACCAGGTCTGTGCGCGGCTCGACGCCAATCTCGTCATCTTCGACGACACGCTGTCGCCGGCTCAGGCACGCAACCTGGAGAAGGTGCTCGAGTGCAACGTCATCGATCGCACCGAGCTCATCCTCGACATCTTCGCCCGGCATGCACGCAGTCGCGAGGCCATGTTGCAAGTGGAGCTGGCCCAGCTCGAGTACATGCGACCGCGCTTGAAACGTCTCTGGGACCATCTTTCACGCCAGGACGGCAGCATCGGCACACGCGGACCCGGCGAGACACAGCTCGAGGTCGACCGGCGGCGTGTGGGCGAGCGCATCTCGCATCTGAAGCAGCAGCTCCGCGAACGCCAGCGCGTCGCGGCGACGCAGCGCAAGTCGCGCCATGGCGAGTTTCGCATCGCCCTGGTCGGGTACACCAATGCCGGCAAGTCCTCGCTCATGAATGCACTCTCCGGCAGCGAGCTGTTGGTGGAGAATCGCTTGTTTTCGACCCTCGACGCCACGACGCGGCGGACACCGCTCCCGGATGGTTCGCACGCACTGCTCACCGACACCGTCGGCTTCATCCGCAAACTGCCCCACGATCTCGTCGCCAGCTTCCGCAGCACCCTGGCCGAGATCAACGAAGCCGACCTGCTGCTGCACGTGGTCGATGTGACCAGCCCGGCGCTGGCGGCGCACATCGACACCGTGCACGAAGTGCTCGACGGCATCCTCGACAGCCCGCGCGACACGCTCATGGTCTTCAACAAGATGGACGCGTTGGCGGATCCGACCGTGGTCCACATCATGCTGCGGCATCATCCGCGGGCGCGCTTCGTCTCGGCGCAGAGCGGCGAGGGACTGGTGGATCTGCGTCACGCCATTCTGTCGCAGGTGCGGGCGCGGACCGTCGAAGTCGAAATCGAGGTCTTGCGGCGCGGGCCCGAAGTCTTGTCGTTCTGCTACCGGGAGGGTCGCGTCCAAGCCCAAGACGTGGGGGCGAACGGGGAACCGCGTCTGCGCGTGGTATTCCGAGACATCGTCTTCCGGCGTTTCGCCAAGACCTACGCAGGAGATTTCCAGATCGTGGGTGCGCCGACGCACGAGGACGATGCAGGTTTAGGCCGTGCGGCATCGACTCCTGCGGCAGGCGGGAGCGAATCGTGAGCGGCGGCGCCGGCGCGGCGCACATCTTTGTCGAAGACGAGGCGGCACCCGCGCGACCGGCTGCATGGCGGCGCGGCAGCGTCGCGCTGATGTTGGCGATCGCCGCCTGCCTCTTCGTTTTCCACGCACGAATCTACTGGCAATGGACCGAGGACGACGCGTTCATCACCTATCGGTATGCACGCAATGTCGCGCGCGGTGAAGGGTTCGTCTTCAACCCGGGCGAGCGTCTCGAGGGCTACTCGAACTTCACCTGGGTGTTGCTGGGAGCGGTGGCCGAAAACGCCGGGTGGGACCCCGAGCGCACGGCCAAGTCCGTCGGCCTCGCGGCGGGGATCGTCGCCTTGCTGCTCTCCTGGGCAGTGGCACGCAAGGCATGGCCGCAGTGTGGATTGTGCGCCTTGCTCGCGCCCTACACTCTCGCCATGTCGCCCGTGCTGGCGCAGCATGCGGTCGCCGGGTTGGAAACGAGCGTGTTCGCCGCCTTGCTCGCGGGGGCGCTGCTGCTCGCAGCGTCCAATCGCCGCCCGGGTGCCGGACACAGCATCGGTCTCGCGGTCGTGCTCCTCTTGTTGAGCTTGACGCGGCCCGAAGGGGCACTCGTCGCCGGCGCGCTGCTCGTGATGCGGTGGTTGTTGTTGGCACGGAAGGATGCGGGCGCGGGGCGTCACCTCGCTGGCGTGAGCGTCGTCTTCATCCTCTTGCTCACGACTTACATCGCATGGCGTTGGTCGTACTACGACGCCGCGTTTCCGAACACCTTCTACGCCAAAGCACGCGGGGGACTGCACGGGATCTACGACGGCGTGCAGTACACGCTCGATTTCACCCGCGACAGCGGCGGGCCGCTCTTCGTCGCCTTGTCTCTGGTGCCGGTCCTGCTCGGGCCGGTGCCGCCGGCGTTGTGGATGGGACTCGGTGTCCTCGCGACATACATGGTGTTCATCGTCCTCGCCGGCGGCGATTGGATGTACCACTACCGCTTCTTCGCCCACGTGCTCCCGGTGCTCGCGGCGCTGATCGCGGTCGGTCTGGCGCGCATGCTGGATCTGGTGCATGCGGGAACCTGGCGCGCGCTCGCTGTCTACGCTACCGCGGCCCTGGTGTTGCTGGTCACGTTCATGGGGATCGGGAACACGGAGCTGCGCGTGGCTCGCGCCGTGCTTCCGGCGCTCGCATCGCACAACTACTTGTCTCAGAACTACGAAGAGCTGGGTCTGTGGTTCGCCGAGAACACGGCGGAGGACGCGACCGTCGCCATCAGTGACGTGGGGGCGGTCGGATACTACTCCGAACGCCGGATTCTCGACATGTTCGGCCTGATCGACCCACGCATCGCGCGCTTGCGCGGGCGGATGCACTACAAAGCCGATCCCCGCTACGTTCTGTCGCGGGAGCCGGACTATATCGTCCTCGTCTC
>DASRJO010000193.1:0-14957 GCA_035649435.1 Candidatus Krumholzibacteriia bacterium
TGATGCGCCGCGCCTGTTTGAGACCGATCAGGGGCCAAACGCCGAGGATGATGGGGATGTCGACCCGGCCCGCGATCTGATCGTGGAAGATCGACCAGCTTTCGAGGTCGAAGAAAGGCTGCGTCATGGCGAAGTCGGCCCCGGCTCGGACCTTGTCTTGGAGACGCAGCAGCTCGGCGCCGAGGTGGGGGGCGTTCTGATTGACCGCGACACCGATTCCGAGCGGGAAGGCGGGCATGCCGGTCTTGTCTCCCGTCCGGCTGCCGCTCCGCAGCATCGCCAGTGCGCGGACGAGGCCGATGCTGTCCACTTGGTAGACACCTTTGGCCTCGGCATACAGGTCCCCCTTGGGCGGGTCGCCGGCGATGACGAGAACGTTGCGCACGCCGCCCCATGATGCAGCGCCCAAGACCTGGGAGAGCACGCCCGCGACGCTGGCATCCCGGGGTGTGATGTGTGCCAGGGTCTCGAGGCCCATGCGCTCGATGCCGGCGGCGATTTGCAGCGAGTCCTGGCGACCGCCGCCGCCGGAGCTGTTGATGTCGACGAGGTCGACGATCTTTCGCGCCAGGATCTCTTCCACCACCGCGCGGTTGAGTGCATCGGCGGGGCCGCGCTGCGGATCGATCTGCAGGCTGCGAACGAACTGGCCGGATGCAAGCCGCGCCAACAAACCCGAGATCTGGCCGGCCATGGGGCCGGCGAAGGGTTCTTCCACCACGAGCTCGGCGCGCACGCGCACGCGTGCCGGCGCGGGGTTCACCGGTTGCTCGCGTGCGCTTTGCACGCTGGTGGCGATGACCTGAATCTGCTCGGGAGTGGTGCCGCAGCAACCGCCGATGAGGCGTGCGCCGAGGCCGAGCGCGTCGCGCGTGAACGTCTCGTAATACTCGCGCGACATGTCGGGATAGAGGACGCGCCCGCCGACGCGCTGGGCGAAGCCGGCATTCGGCATGATCGTGAGCGGCAGATCCACGGCGTGCGCCATGTTTTCCAAGACCGCCAGGCTCGCCTGCGGTCCGAGACTGCAATTGACGCCCACGGCCTGCACCTGTTGCCTCTGCGCCACGCGCATGCCGGCGGTGGGCGTATCTTCGCCCGAGGCGAGCTCGCCGCGTTCATCGAAGCTCATCGATGCGATCAGGACAGTCGACGTGCTCACTTGGCGCACGGATTCGATGGCGAGCAGGAGCTCGTCGAGGCGCGAGAACGTTTCGAGCAGCAGCAGGTCGACACCCCGGTCCAGCAGCAGCTCGGCCTGCTCTTGAAACTGACGCATCTGTTGCGCCGCGCTGGGGTTCGTGTCCAGCAACCAATCGGAGTCCAGAGGACTGATCGAGCCGGCGATCCACACGTCGCGGCCGCAGGCATCCCGCGCGTCGCGCGCGATCTTGACCGCGCCAGATACCAACGCATCGGCGTGGATCCCGAGCCCCAGGCGATCCAATCGGGCGCGGCTGGCGCCGAAAGTATTGGTCGTGATCATGCGGGCCCCGGCCGCGATGTAGCTCATGTGCACGCTCTGCACCACATCGGGATGCACGAGGTTGATCTCGAGCAGTGCATGCGCCATCGCCGCCGGCCCGCCGCGCGGCAGCGAGCGCGCGATCATCGATCCCATGGCGCCGTCGGCGACCAGGACGTCGACTCGCAGGGTGTCGAGGAGGTTGGGCAAGAGCGTCTCCCATACAGTGGCGGCTGAAGGAGAAGGTTACCACAACTGCGATTCGCCTAGACCTGAGCATGTTGGTTGGGACGTTGCGACCGCGAGCCCGCCGCGCATAGGATCGGCGCCGGAGGTAGCGCAATGGCGGCTCGAGCACGCACTCGGCAGACGATCACCCCGCCTTGCGGCACGGTGCTGCGCATTCGATTCGACAGTCGCGTGCTACGCGGGAACCGGCTCGGCGACCCGAGCGTGCGCGAGGTGCCGATCTACCTGCCGCCCGGATACGAGAGCTCCACGCGCCGCTATCCCGTGCTCTTCGCACTGGCTGGATTCGCCGGCGGCGGGCGTTCGTGGCTCAACACCGCGGCGTGGGGCGAGGCGCTCGACCAACGCCTCGATCGCTTGCACGCGACCGGCGCCATGGCAGCGTCGATCGTCGTCATGCCCGATTGCTTCACGCGCTGGGGTGGCAGCCAGTATCGCAACTCGACGGCGACGGGTCGCTACGCCGATCATCTGATTCACGAGCTGGTCCCGTGGGTGGATCGCGAGTTGCGCACGCTCGGCGGCAGAGATCATCGCGGCATCTTCGGCAAGTCGAGCGGCGGCTATGGGGCGCTCGTCCTGGCCATGCAGCACCCGGATGTCTTCGGCGGCGTGGCGTGCCACAGCGGCGACATGGGTTTCGAGTATTGCTACTTCCCCGATTTCACCAAGTTCTTGCGTCAGGTGCACGAAAGTGGCGGAGTCGCACGCTTCGTGCGCGACTTCGAAGCCGCGCGACGCAGGACGCAAGCACAGTTCGATGCCATGAACATCTTGGCGATGTCGGCCTGCTATTCCCCACGTCCGGGAGCCCCGCTCGGGATCGCCTGGCCGGTGGACTTGGCGACCGGCGAACCGGACCGGCGTGTCTGGGAAAGATGGCTGCGCAGCGATCCCTTGCGCATGCTGTCGCAACACGCCGGAGCTCTGCGCCGCCTGCGTTTTCTTTTTCTCGATTGCGGCACGCGCGACGAGTTCGGGCTGCTGTGGGGCGCACGGCGGATGCACGCAGAGCTGCGCCGGCGCCGCATTCGGCACGTGTACGAGGAATTCGGCGACGGGCACATGAACACGAGCTATCGGCTCGAGCGTTCCCTGCCCAGGCTGAGCCGCGCACTCCGGAAGGCTCCCCCGCTGAAATAGGAACCAATTGCCCCGGCTGGGTCTACGAAAGCAAGAACGGGGGACGGCGGTTGCCGGCGCGTCGCCGTTGCGGGTATCCCCCTTCGGGGGGACGTCGGGCGTTTCGCGAGCCCCGGGGCTCCCGAGCCGGCCCCGAGGCCTGGGCCCGTTGCGCGGCGATTCCCTGCCCCCTTATATTGACCGCGTTTAGCTCGCCATTCCCGAACCGACGCGCCCTGGGAGATTGGCGATCGAGGTCGGCTCGTCCGACGGGACGACCGCGTGGGTGCGACGGCCCTGCGAGGGAACCGCGCGGATTCATGTAGAAACGTAGGTGGAGTGATGAAGGCTGTGGTTTTGCGTTCCTCCCGCCGGCTGGGAATGATGCGGTTGCTGGCCCTGGCCGGACTGATCGTGGTCGCGGGCTTGAGTTCGGCTCTGGCGAGCGATCTGGATCCAGTCATGGAGGCTCTGGGGAAGGATGACCTTGCGGGCGCACAGGGCATGTTGAAAGCGATCCTTGCCAAGCAGCCCGATGACCCGGAGCTTCATGGCTTGCTGGGGGAAATCCACTGGCGGCGCGGCGAGCTCAAGGACGCGCGCGAGCATTTCGACGCGGCGCTGGCCAAGAGCCCCAACGACGCCCGCGCGCTCGCGGGTTTGGCGTTGGTGGCGCTCGGGCAGGATGACGTGGAAAACGCCGAATCGCTGGCCAACAAGGCGGTCGCGAGCGACAAGAAACTCTGGCTGGCCAACTTCGCCCTCGGGCGCGTGCTGATTCGCAAAGGCAATATCGAGGGAGCGTTCGCCTCGCTCGAACGCGGCAAGGACACGAAGAAGCGCGCCGACGGTCGCGATCTGTTCGAAGAAGGCATGGGATTGCTGGCCCTGGCTGAAAAAGACGTCGAGGGTGCCGAGACGAATTTGATTCGCGCCCGCGCGCTCGCGCCAAACACGGTCGAGCACGTCATGGCTCTGGCGGCAATGTACGAATCGACCGAACAGTGGGGACAGGCGGCGAAAGTGCTCGAGGACATGCAGGCGAAGATCGGGCGCAGTCCGCAGCTTTCGTATCGACTCGGTTATGCCTACGAGAACATGCGGCGCTGGAACGATGCGGCCAAGGAATACCAGGCGACTCTGCAGGCCGACTCGACGTTCGTGCCGGCGCTCGGGGCGCTCGGGCATCTCTATCTGCTGGATACCTCGAAGACGCCGCTCGCGATCAGCTTGCTCGGTCGTGCAGTGGCGTTACGGCCCACGGCAGCCGTCCGGCTCGACTACGGCATTGCGCTCACGCGCGCCGACCGCGCGGCAGAGGCCATTCCGCAGCTCGAAGCGGTGCTGGCCGAGGACCCGAGTCCGGCGGTGAAGCTGGCGCTGGCTCGGGCTTACCTGCGCGGCGACATGGCGCCGAAGGGTCTCGCCATCCTGGAGGGCGACCCGGAGCTGCGCGCCGAGGCCCAAGCGGCCGATCTCGTACTCGTGGCCGCTGCCTACATCGAGGCCAAGGATTTCGCCAAAGCCCGGACCTATTTGGACCAGGCGGAGGCGAAAGAGCCCGAGCTCTCCGACATCGCCTACCGCCGAGGGCTCATCTACATCTATGAGAAGAACTACCCGGCGGCGATCGAGCAGCTGCAAAAGAAGCTCGCAAGCGACCCGCAGAGCACGATGGCGTGGCGCAATCTCGGCGTCGCGTACCAGGGCAGCCGGGATCCCAAGGGCGCGGCGGAGGCCTATCGCAAGGTGACCGAGCTTGCACCCCAATCCCTGCAGGGGTGGACGAGCTACGCCAACGTCCTTTCCGAGCTCGGCTCGAAGGACCAGGCCAAGGCGGCTTTCGACCGGGCGTTGCAGATCGATGCGAAATCGGCCGCGGCGCTCCGCGGTCGGGGCTACCTCTACTTGGCCTCGGAGCAGTATCCTCAGGCGATCACCGACCTGCGTGGGGCGACGGCGAGCGATCCGAAGGACCTCGAAGCCCTGGTCTGGTTGGCGCAGGCGCAGTTCAATTCCGGGAACAGGCAGGACGCACAGGTTTCCGTCGAGAAAGCCCTGGCCATGGACCCGACCAACGAGTTGGCGAAGGAGCTGCAGAATGCCCTCGCGGGCAAGTCGCGTTAGAACCGCAACCTGAGGAACTCGAGGAGGAGGTGCCGATGGCCGTCAAGGTCGAAAAGATGGGCGATGTCGCCGTGGTGATCCCCGAGGGCAACTTCTTCGGCGGCAAGGAAACCGACGAGCTGGACAAGAGCATCAAGTCGCTCTCGGCCGACGAGAACAAGAAGATGGTTCTCGACCTCGGCCGGGTGAACCATCTGAACAGCATGGCCATCGGCCTCCTGGTCAGCGCCCACACCAATTATCAGAAGCGCGGGGGTCGGATCGTACTCGCCAACGTGGATCGGAGAATCTCGAATGTCTTCGTCGTCACGAAGCTCTCCCTCGTCTTTGAGGTTGCGGGCTCGCGCGAAGAAGCGCTCGCGGCACTCGGGGCTTAGCGCGCCGTTCTCGAGCCGAACCATCGTCCGCAAGCCGGACGACATGGTCGTGTCCCGGCACGGACGATTCGCCGATCTCGAGCTCTCGCAACGGCTGCTGCAGGCGGCGATCGAGGAACGCGCGCGGCGTTTGGCGGGTGTGCGTCACAAGCGCATGGTTCCCGCCGATCGAGCCGCGATCCGAGCGCGCCGCCTGGCCGCGTTGCAGGCCGCGGGAAAGGTGAAACCCAAGCTCAAGATTCTTCGCGAGCCACTGCCGGAAGGGAAACGGCTCGAACCACCTCCTGAAGACGTGAAAGCGAGGCGATGGACTGTGCGTGGAACGTTGTGGCTCTGGTTTGTCATCTTCGGCGCCCTCGGGGTCGGTTACCTCATCTATGGGCAGTTGCCGGAGCACATCCAAGCGGGCGGCATTTTCGTCGCCGTGCTGCTGGCGCTCGGCATCATCCTGTCGGTGATCGTCCTCGAGCGCTTGTGGACCATTCGTGGCGCCAAGGGGCGCGAGTCGCTTTCGGTATTCGTCAAGAAGATCCAGGCGATGATCCAGAACAACGACCTGGAAGGGGCGCTGGATCTCTGCCGGCGCCAGCGCGGAGCGCTGGCGAACGTGGTCTATGCCGGTGTCGACACCTACATGGCGACCGAGCACAAGGAGATGACGGACGAAGAGCGCATGGACGAGACGCGGCGTTCGCTCGAAGAAGCGAACGCGCTGGAGACACCGCTCCTCGAGCGCAACCTGGTGTTCCTGTCCACCATCGCCTCAATCGCCACGATGACCGGCCTCACCGGCACGACTCGCGGCATGATTCGCGCCTTCTCCGCCATGTCGAGCCAAGGGATGCCCGATGCCAGCCAGCTGGCGCTCGGCATCTCGGAGGCGCTGTGGAACACGTTGCTCGGACTGGCGATCGCGCAGGTAGGGATCGTCGCCTTCAACTACTTCTCGACGCGCGTGGACAACTACAACTTCATGATGGACGAGACGGTGCACGAAATCCTGCAGCTGCTGTCGCGCAAGGAGAAGAGCGCGGTCGCCTGAGTCCGTGCCAGTGAACGGCTTGGTGCGAGGAGAGAAAGATGGGACGCAAGAAACGCATCGGCATCGCGATCGACATGACGCCGTTCGTGGACATCGGCTTCTTGCTGCTCATCTTTTTCATGAGCACGACGTCGTTCAAGCCGCCGGAACCGATTCAGCTGGCGCTGCCGTCGTCGCATTCCGAGTTCAAGGTGCCTGAAAGCGACGTGTTGGTGCTGTACGTCGACAAGGATGGCACGCTCGCCATCCAGACCGGGCTGGTCGCCAAGGAGGCCGACTTCATCGAGGTCAAGGACCTGGCGACCTACGTCATCAACGCACGGGCTCGCAACCCGAAGTTGCGCATGGCGATTCGCGCCGACAAGGACACACCCTACGGGGCGATGGCCGACGTCATGAAGTCAATGCAACTCTCGAACACGTTGCGCTTCAACCTCGTCACCGAGCTGGAGGACAGCTTCTTCGACCAGAGCAGCTTCCCCGGCAAGGGTGGAGCGCATTGACGCTTGAGCCGCGCGCCCCGAGTGACCGGCGCGTCGCGAAGGAGAGGTGAGAGTCCATGGGTGGTCTGGACATCGCAGCCCACGAAGGTGGCGCTGGCAAAAAGAAGGGCGTTCTCAGCCACAAGAAAACGCGCGGCCGCGTCGCCATCGACATGACGCCGTTCGTGGACATCGCCTTCTTGCTCCTAATCTTCTTCATGGTGACCACCGTGTTCCGCTTGCCGCAGGCCATGGAGCTCAACTTGCCGCCGGATGACGTCGACGTGGAAGTCGCCGAATCGAACGTCTTCATGCTCTACGTCTATGGTGATGGCGAGATGGTTTTCCGCCTGGGCACCGATGGCCCGTTGGAAGCGGTGCAGTTCGCCGGCCTGCGCGAAATGCTCGGGGATATGTTGCGGCAGAACGACAAGCTCATTACCTTGGTCAAATTCGAGCGCGCGACGCCATACCATTGGATGGTGGACGTGCTCGACGAGTTCCTGCTCGGGGATATCAAGCGCTACAGTTTCGACGCGATGACCGCGGATGAAGTGGCCGAGGTCAAGGGAGGCGCCTGATGGCGGTCGTACGACTGGGCTATGCCGCCGCGGGGCGTTTTCCGCGCTGGGGCTACCTCGACAAGTTCGACACCAACGTGGTCATGCCGCGGGCGTTCATCGCCACATCGCTCACCTTCATCCTCATCACCGCTAGCGTCGTCGGGTACAACAAGTTCCAGGAATATCGTCGCGGCAAGCAAGTGCATACCGCGACTCGCCGGCCCGTGCGCGTGCTCACCGCGGCCGAGATCGGCGTGCCACCGTCGCTGATGCAGACGCAGACGACGGCGGTGAAGGTGGAAGTGAAGACCCAACCGAAGGTGGCGATGCCGGTGCCGGTGCCCGACGAGGAAGCGGTGGAAGAGACCATCGCCACCACCGAGGAGATGTCGGCGGGCTCGAGCAATCTGGGGCTGGCGCTCGGATCGAGCGACAGCCTGGTCATCGATGCCGGCGACATCGGACTGCCGAGCCCCGACGATTACGTCGCCTTCGAAAAGGCGCCCGAACTGGTGAAGATCGACCCCGTGGTGTATCCCGACATCGCGCGGGAAGCCGGCGTCGAGGGCACGGTCATGGTGCGTGTTCTCGTTGGCGACGATGGCTTCGTCAAAGACATGATCATCATTCAGAGCGTGCCGATGCTCGACGAATCCGCCGCCGATGCGGCGTGGACCGCGGTGTTCAAGCCTGCCTTGCAAAAGGACCGACCCGTCGCGGTGTGGATGGTGATCCCGCTCGAGTTCAAGATGCACGAGTAAGTGCCGGGTCTGCCGATGCCACCATTCCCGGAGGCATCGAAGGGTCGCCTTCGGGGTGGATGTGAGGATGTCCGTGCGGCTCGGCGCTCCACGATCTTGTTTTCCTCGTCTGTCACTCGCCGCGTGCATCGCCGTGCTGCTGGTCGCTGGCAGCTCGACCCCTTGCGATCCAACCCCCGGGATGGCAACCGCGGTTGCAACGGGCGGCGCCGATCCGACCTGGAGGCACGATCGCCTCTGGGACGATGGCAAGGCCGAGTTCGCGGCCTACGAGGCCACGTGGCGGCGTTACGAGCAGCTCTACACCGGGCGCGTCCTGCTCGTCCTGGTCAAAGAGCCCTGGGCGCCCGATCTCGGAGTGAAGGCCGATCGACCGCGGCCGGACGGTTTCGACGTCCTCAAGCTCAACCACGTGCGCGACATCCCGACCGGGATCTACACCTACCATCAGATGGCGAGCATCCACTTCCGCCGCGACGACGGCAACTTGGTGAAACTCGTGGCCTCGAGCACCGAGGCGTGCGGAATCGCCACGGCAAGACTCGCCTCGGGAGTGTTGGACACGCATTCCTATTTCGACGGCGAAGGGGATCGCCGCACCACGGTTCCCGCCACTGCGCTTCCCGAGGATGCGCTCCCGGCACTGCTGCGTGATTACGTCCGCGGCGACCCTCCTGAAAGTCTCCAGGTCTTGCCGCTGCTTCTCGCGGGACGCTTCGGAACGTTGCAGCCAGAGTGGTTCAAGGTGCGCAAAGGCAAGGAGCTCTCGCACACGGTCCCGGCCGGCACCTTCAAGGCAATCGACATCGTGCTGCAGAAATCGGAGAAGACACGGACCTACACGTTCGAAGCCGCAGCACCGCACCGCCTGCTGCGTTTCCGCACTCAGGATGGGACCGAATACCGCCTGTCGAAGGTCGAGCGCCTAGCCTACTGGACCCTGCACACCCCCGGCGACGAATCCTGGTGGCCCCCACACCTGCTCGACCGAACAAATCGCGCGACAACTCCACCGCGTGAGGCCAACCCATGAACGCAGCCAAGCGGCCGCACACTTCGTCGAGGCGGCGTCACGAGCGCGTCCGCGAGCGCAGGATGCGCGAGCAGCGCTCGTGCCGAGCGACGAGCGCGCAGGAGCGCGTGCGAGGAGCGTCCGCCTCGACGAAGTGTGCGGCCGCTTGGCCGTGGCCACGAGCACCCTTCGCGCGGATCTGCCTCTTCGTAGCCCTGCTGGTTCCGGCCGCTCAAGCTGGAGAGGAGAGCCTGCCGGGAGCCGCGCGTGCTGCACTAGTCGTCCACCCGTCCCGTGTGAAGGCGCAGCCAGCCGCCGCATTCGCACTCGGCATTCCATGGATCGTGCGCGCGTTCCAGAGCTACGCCATCGTCGCCGAACATGGCGAGCACTTCACGGTGCTGGTGGTCGGAACGGATTCCGCGCAAGAAACCGTGGGCCTAGCAAGCGGCTCCGGCAAGCTCGACAAGGCGTTCGAAGCTCTGCGTGGCGCGCCTGCCGGCAAGATCGCAGGACATGACGTGTACTCCATGCCGCGCAGCCCGGACCGAATCGCTCTGGTGGGAACCCAGCAGATCTTCGAGGGCAGCTCCGAGGCGTTGCGGCGGGCCCTCGACCACGCGCCCGCCGACCCGGCTCGACGCGAATTGGAGCAGAGCTTGATGGCGGCGCCTGCACGTCCAGCGGCGGCCACTCTCCTGGTGCTCTCGGCTCCGGAGGAAACCAACCTGGTGGAGATTCTCCACGATCTGGATGCGATCTGGCGTGGGTTGGACAAACTCGCCGCACCCTACCAGACGCCGATGAAGATGCTCGGTGATTTGCGCGGTGCGCGCGCCGATATCTGGCAGGAAGCCGATTCAGTGCACGTTCGGGCGCTTCTGGTCTCGACGGGTGAGCTGGACGCCAAGCGTGCGCTGGTGGCGCTGCGCACGGCACGCCAGTTGGCGCCGCTGGCTTCCGATGCGGCGGTCCGCTCCGGGTCGCTGACGAAAGCCGATGCCGAGCTGTTGTTGCGCACCCTCGAATCCATGCGTTCGCGGGTCGAGGACGATCAGGTCCATGTCGATCTGTCGATCGACGCCGCGTCGTTGCTGCCGGGCGGCCGCGCCGTGCGGCAGTAGCCGATCGGTCGCGTCACGCCGTCGCTCGCCGGGGTCAATGCTGCAAGGCTTGGGCGAAATCTTCGATCAAATCATCCACCGCTTCGATGCCGACGGAGACGCGCACCAAGTCGTCGGTCAAACCGAGCCGTTCGCGCTCCTCTGGCTGCAAGCCCAAGTGCGAGCTGCGTGAAGGGCGCACGACCAGCGACTCGGTGCCGCCGAGGCTGGGCGCATGCAGCGGGATGCGCACACGGCGCAGGAAGCGGTCGGCGACCGCAGCATTCGCAGCATAGAAGGACAGCATGCCGCCGAAGCCGGAGAACAAACGGCGTGCGCGTGCATGTCCGGGATTGCTCTCGAGCCCCGGATAGTTGACGCGCCGGACCTCCGGCCGCTCGGCGAGAAAGCGCGCCAGACGCAGTGCGCTGTCGTTCTGTCGTTGCACCCGCAAAACCAGCGTCTTGAGCCCGCGCTCGAAGAGAAAGCAGGCGTGCGGGTCGAGCGCGGCACCCAGATGATTGAGCTTGTGACGCACCCGTTCGACTCTCTCGCTCGCGCCGATGAGCACCCCGGCGACGATGTCGCTGTGGCCGTTCAGGTACTTGGTGGCGCTGTGCACCGACAAGTCGAAGCCGATCTCGAGCGGCCGGAAGTTGACCGGTGTGGCGAACGTGTTGTCGATGATCGAGACCAGGCCGTGGCGGCGCGCGAAGGCGACGACGGCCTCGAGATCGCCGACCTCCAGCAGCGGATTGGAGATGCTCTCGACGTAGACGAGGCGTGTGTTCGGCCGCAGCGCGGCTTCCCAGCCGCTGGGGTCGGTCATGTCGATGGCGGTGTGCGCGATCTGCAGGCCCGGAGCATCCTCGTCGAGGAAGTTCTGCGTGCCGCCGTATAGGGTGCGATGGGCGAGAAGATGATCGCCGCTGCCTACGAACGAGAGGAGGACGCTGGTGATCGCGGCCATGCCGCTGCTGGTCACGAGAGCGTCCTCACCGCCTTCGATGGCCGCGAGACGGCGGTGCAGTACCTGGTGATTCGGGGAATTGTTGAGCCGGATGTAGCGCACGGCATCGTAGGAATCTTCGTCCCCCATCAGGTAGTTGGCGGTTTGAAAGATGGGATGAACGACGGCACCGGACGTCCGCGTCTCGGCTTGTCCGGCGTGCACGACATTTGTTTCGATGTTCTTGAATCGCCGATGTGTTTCGGCCACGGAAGACTCCTCCTCGGCGCGAGAGTCGACGCGATGCGGAGCGGCAGGATTGCCGCAGTATAGACGAACGGCTCCGGCGATGTCGTGCGCGATCGCGCCGGGCTGGTGGCGAATCCGGATCTCCGAGGCGTGGCTGGCGCGCGTCGCATGCGCTGCATACGCACGCTATTGGCGCGGTCCAAGGACCGCTCCTTGGCATGGTCCATTCGCTGCGCGGCATTGGCGTGGCGACGCGGCCGCAGCTGAACCGCGTTCACTTCCGATCTTCGACTTGGCGCGGCGCATGCCGGCGTGTAGCATTGAGTGTGCACCGAGGTTCCGGAATGGTGTCCCGACGCTGCATTCGCCTTCACGAGGGAATGGAATGTCCACAACGCTGCTGCACACCGTCTGCAATCGCGACTGTCCCGACGCCTGCGGCATCGTGGCGACGGTCGAGGACGGCCGTGTCCTCGCACTCGCCGGTGATCCAGAGCATCCGGTCACGCGTGGGTTTCTCTGCGAGCGCACCAGTCGCTTTCTGCGCCGGCAGTACGACCCGGCCCGGTTGACTCAGCCGCTGGTGCGCGGAGAGACGGGATTCGTCGAGGCGAGCTGGGACGAAGCGCTCGAGCGCGTCGCGTCCGGGCTCGAGCGCATTCGCCGCGAATCGGGAGCCGAGGCCGTGCTGCACTATCGTTCGGGCGGCTCGCTCGGCGCGCTCAAGATCCTCAACGATTGGTTCTTCGAGTGCTTCGGCGGCGCGCGAGTCAAGAAGGGCGATATCTGCTCCGGGGCCGGCGAGGCCGCGCAGGTGGCGGACATGGGTGTGAGCGATTCGAGCGATCTCGACGACCTGCTGCACAGTCGCAGCATTCTGCTGTGGGGCAAGGGCGTGACGACATCGTTCGTGCACATGCTGCCGGTGCTGAAGCAGGCGCGGAAACGCGGCGCCGCCATCGTGCTCATCGATCCGGCGCCGGGCAAGACCGCTCGCTTCGCCGATCTCGTCGTGTCGCCGCGGCCAGGAACGGATCGCTTCCTGGCACTGGGCATCGCGCACTGGATCGCAGCGCACGGTGGTGTCGACCCGACACTCGACGAGTGGTCGGTTGGTTCCGCAGCGTTCGTGGAACTGGCACGGTCGCGATCGCTGAACCAGTGGGCCGGCGCCTGTGAGCTGGAGCCGGGAGCGCTCGAGAGCGTGGCACAGTTGTATGCGCGGTCGCCGGCCAACATCCAAGTGGGGTGGGGGCTCCAGCGCCGGTTGCACGGTGGAGCGACCGTGCGCGTCCTCGACGCGCTCGCGGCGATGAGCGGCAACCTCGGCGTGTCGGGCGGCGGAGTGACGTTCTACTACAAGCGGCGGCGCGCTTTCGACACCGAACGTTGGGCAGCACCGGATTCGCGACGCGGGATTCCCGAGCCGTTGCTCGGCGAGGGGATTCTCGCTGCCACCGATCCTCCTGTCCGCGCCGTGGTCATCGACAACGGCAATCCGGTGGCGATGCTGCCCGACTCGCACACGGTGGCACGAGCACTGGAAACACGCGAGCTCGTCGTCGTCCTCGACCAGTTCATGACCGACACGGCCGCACGTGCGCACGTCGTGTTGCCCGTGACCACCATGCTCGAGGAAGAGGATCTGATCGGCGCTTACGGACACCATTACTTGCGCGCGGCGCAGCCGGTCGCGCGCCGGCCGCAGGGGGTGCGCACCGATCTCGAGATCTACCAGGCGCTCGCGACACGGCTCGGCTTCGGCGACAAGCTCGCAGGCTCGGCGCGAGATTGGTGCGAGAAGCTGCTCGCGCCGGTGCAGGGTCGCGTGACCGTGGACATGCTGCAAAACGGACCCGTGCGCAATCCGCTCGCGGCGCAGGTCCTCTTCGCCGATCGCAAGTTCTTCACAGCCGACGGCATGTTTCACTTCGTCGAACGGGTAGCGCTCGAGACGGAAAAACCGAATGCGGAGTTCCCGCTGACGTTGGGATCGTTCTCGACATCCGAAGCCCAGTCGTCGCAATGGTCGCGGCCGGTTGCGGGCCAGCCGTTCACCGTGCGCTGCCACCCGAGTGCCGCCCCCTGGGCCACGGAAGGAGTGCCGGCACGTCTTTGCAGTCGCTCCGGCAGCATGGCCGTGCGGGTGCACCTGGATGCCGCGGTGCATCCGAGCCTCGTGTGCATACCGAAGGGTGGCTGGCTCGTGCATGGACAGGCGGCGAACGTGCTGGTGCGTGCTTCGGCCACCGACATCGGCCTCGGCGCCTGCTACTACGACGAGCCCGTGCGCCTGGAGCCCGGAAACGGCGCGCACCTGTCCTGATTCGCCTGGAAGGCCCCGCCGGCCCGCGGCCGCCTGGCGCGAGGAGACCTGGTCCAGGCGGAAGCCCCTCGAGCCTACACTTTGTAATGCAAAGAACTTGACATTCACCCCGATGACGCCGAAGCTTGGATCATGACGGCCCAACCGCCACCACTGCGTCAGCCTGCAGAACCGCGTTCGTTGCACCATCATGCCGTCGCTGACTTGCGCTTCATTCGCCAAACGATGGAGCGCGCTGGATCGTTCACCGCGGTGCCGGGATGGGGTGGCGTCGCCGTCGGAGCGACGGCGCTCGCAACGGCTTGGCTCGCCAAGCGGCAGGCGAGTGATGCGGCGTGGCTCGCGCTCTGGCTCGGCGAAGCCGTCCTGGCCGCGACCATCGGCAGCATCGCCTCGGTGCGGAAGGCGCGCGCCGGGGGCTTGTCGCTGCTCCGCGGCGCCGGGCGCAAGTTCCTCTTCGGTCTCGGCCCGCCGATCCTGGCTGGGGGTGTGCTGACCCTGGCACTGGTCCGTCTGGGTGCGACGCATGCGCTGCCCGGAACGTGGCTGCTCATGTACGGCGTCGGCACCGTCGCGGCGGGCACATTCTCGGTGCGTGTCGTGCCGATCATGGGACTCTGCTTCATGCTGCTCGGTATGGCGACGTTACTCGCGCCGCCCGCGTGGGGCAACGCGTTCATGGCCCTGGGTTTCGGCGGACTGCACGTCGTTTTCGGCATCCTCATCGCACGGAGATATGGTGGCTAAATCGAGCGGAGCATCGCGCAGCAGCGCGCGCAAGACGCCGCTGGATCCTCACACGGACGGCGCGGCCGTTGCAGCGAACCGCGAGACGCGGCAGCTGGATCGTCTCATCCACGACCGCATCCGGCTCGGGATCATGAGCGCGCTCGCGGGATCCGAGACATTGTCCTTCGGCGAATTGAAGGAGCTGCTGCAGACGACGGACGGCAACTTGAGCGTGCACGCCCGCAAGCTGGAGGAAGCCCAGTACATCGCCTGTGCCAAGTCATTCGAGGGACGTGTTCCACGCACGCGCTATCGGCTGACGCCGCCCGGCCGGCGCGCGTTCGAGAGTTATCTGAATCACATGGAGGCCCTCATCCGCGTCATGCGCAGAAAGCCCGTGT
>DASRJO010000194.1:0-26141 GCA_035649435.1 Candidatus Krumholzibacteriia bacterium
CCGTGCCGCGCGCCAGCGCGCCCATGCCCAGACACAGCGACTGCTCCAACGCAGCTTCGCTCCATGCGAAACCGAGCCGTTGCAAGACCTGGTGCGGCGACTGCAGAGCTCGGAGCAGCTCGAGGTGCGCCGCGCTTGGAAGCGCAGCGGATCCGGTGGGCCGATCCATTGGGTCGAGGTGGTGCAAGCGCACGGGGACCGGCCCGTCAATGCAAGTGACGAGTTCTTGTGTACGTTACGCCGGCGATCCAGCGAGCCCTTCGTCTTGTACCTGAAGCCGATGCCGATGGGTCGTGGGTTCCGCTCCAGCCTGATCGAAAACCTGCTCACGTTCACCATGCCCAGACATCTGGAGAAGGTGGAACTCGGCAATGGAGCGCTCGAAGAGTTTCTGCTCGCAGCCTTCTGCCCCAAGGGCCTGGTGTTGTCCGAGGTGATCGACGACGCGCTTCTGCAAATCCTGGCGCAGGGAGCACAGCATGGGATCTATGCCATCCGCGCCGAAGGCGAGGACTGCTCCTTCGAGCTGTTCGGTGCGCCTGCGGCCAAGTCCTTGGGCCCCGTGAGCTGGGAGGACACCTGCGCCTTCGTCGAAAAGATCGCGGCATGGACCGCGCCGCGTGCAACTGTCCACACCGCCATGGCCGCACGAGGGTGACGAAGCCGTAACAAGTGAGCGCGCGAGGACGAAAAACTGGCGCAGACCGCGGGGACCATGCGACGTAGCTGGCGACGGAATCCACATGTCGAGCTCGGGCTGGTCTTCGTCCTGCTCGTGCTGTTGCCGAGCTTTCTGCTCGGAAGCTTCAGCCTGCGCGCGGTGGAGAACGAGCGCGCGGCGGCGCAGCAGCGGTCGATGGCGGAGCGCAGCAGCACCGCCGACCTGGCCGGGCGCATCGTGCACCAGGAGATGAAGACTCTGGAAGCGGGATGGAGCACGCTCGTGCCACGACCCGTCGGCTGGGAAGCGAACCTGGGTGCGGTGGTGGCTGCGCTCGACTCGGCGCGCGGCCACGACTTCGTGCGCGCCTGTCACCTCTTGCATGTGTCCGGCCAGCGCTTGTATCCACCAGAGCCGGCGGCGACCGAGCCAACGCCGATTCCGAGTGCCGACGCTTTCGATGCCGGCGATGCACACGAGGTTCGGGAACTCCTGGCCGCGGCGGAAACGGCGGAATTCGAGCTCGACACGCCACAAGCGGCGCTGGTCGCCTATCGCGCTTTGCTCGACGCGGCTCGGACTCCGCGGCTGCAGGCCGTCGCGCACGCCGGCATCGCACGCGCGTACCTGCACCTGCGCCAATGGCAGCAGGCGATCGAAGCCAGCGAGTGGATCTTGCAGCAGCACGCCGACGCCTACGATCTCGACAATCAACCACTGCGTTTGCAAGCGCGCCTGCACATCGCCCGCGCGCGCGAGGAAATGGGACAGGCGCTGCCGGCCGCGACGGCACTGGTGGCATCCTACGAGGACCTCGTGGCGCATTCCGACGAGATCGGGCGGCTGCAGTTCGACGTCCTCGTCGAGCGCATCGAGGAACGTATGGCGCGACTTCTGCCGCGTCCCATGCCGGATGACTGGCGCGCGCTGGAACAGCGCTACGCAGCGGTGGCAGCGCAGAGGAAGCGGCCCATCGGCTCGGATTACTTCGCCAACAAATTGTCGCGCAAGCTGGTGCGCGCCGCGCTCGAAGGCCTCGCCTACACGACGGAGGTGCGTTATCTCTCCGACACGGTCGACGGCGAGCCCTTCCTGCTGGCCTACGTCTACTTGCCCGACGCGAGCGGCACCGCAGTGGCCGCCCTCGCCGGATTCGAGATCGACCTGAGGACGATGTCCATTGCGATGCTGCCCGGAATCATGCAGCAGTTTCAGACCGACGACGACCTCGTGCTGGCTCTCGTCGATGCCGAGGGCAAGCCGGTCCTGAGCGGCAGCGTGGTGCCGGCGACGAACAGCGTCTCGCACCCGCTGGCCGTCCCGTTCGACTTCTGGTCGGTGGCCGTGGCTCTGGAACCGGACGCCACGGACGTCGGTAGCCTGGAGTTCCGCACCACGGTCTACTTGTATCTGGTTCTGGTGCTGCTGCTCACGATCGGCACGGGGGCCGCGCTCGTCGTCATCGGATTGCGGCGCCAGTCGCGCCTCGCCAACATGAAGACGAGCCTCGTCTCGAGCGTCTCGCACGAGCTGCGCACGCCGCTCACATCCATTCGGTTGTTCAGCGAGCTGCTCGAGGCCGCCGGTGAAGATGCGGGTTTGGAGCAGCGCCGTCAGTATCTGCACACGATCCGGCGCGAGGTCGATCGACTGCAGCGGCTGATCGATCAGGTGCTCGATTTCGCACGCGGCGAGCGTGGCGCCCGCCAATTCCGCTTCGAATTCGAGGAGATCGGCGCTCTGGTGCGGAACGTCGCCGAGGATTTTCGCTCGCAGGCGGAAGGCAAGGGGTTCCACTTCGAGGTCGACATCGAGCCGGACCTGCCTGAAGTGCGCGTCGACGCCGACGCCTTGCGTCAGCTGCTGCTCAACTTGCTCGCCAACGCCATGCAGTATTCGGAGACGGAGCGAGCCATCACGGTGCGGGCACGGCGCAGCGGACTCGAAGTCGGCATCCAGGTGCAAGATCGTGGCATCGGGATCGATCCAGCCGATCACGAGCGCATCTTCGAAGATTTCTATCGCGGCGACACACGATTGTCGAGCCGGCATGGCGGGCTTGGTCTTGGGCTCGCGCTCGTCCGTCGCATCGCCACCGCACATGGCGGGCGGGTCACCGTCGACAGCCGGCGCGGCCAAGGCGCCGTGTTCACGGTCTGGCTGCCGGTGTCCGAAAATGGGGAAAACGAATCGGCTGTGAAGGAGGCCCGACGTGCTCGCTCGTGAAGCTGCTTCCAAGATTTTGGTGATCGAGGACGATCGCGCCATCGTCGAAGGGTTGCGCGCGGCGTTGATCGCCGAGGGGTTCGAGGTCGAAAGCGCCATGGACGGCCGCAAAGGGCTCGAGTGTGCCAACGCCGGCAAGCCGGATCTCATCGTCCTCGATTTGATGTTGCCGGGCATGAGCGGGCTCGAGATCACTCGCAAGCTGCGCGAGGACGGGCAGAAGGTACCCATTATCCTGCTCACCGCCCGCGGCGGGGAAGACGATCGCGTCCTCGGCCTCGAGCTCGGGGCCGACGACTACATCACCAAGCCATTCAGCGTGCGCGAGCTGATGGCCCGCGTGAAGTCGGTGCTGCGACGGACGCAGACCGGGCGCGCCAATCCCGAGATCTTTCGTTTCGGCGACGTCGCGGTGGATTTCAAGCGGCAGAGTGTGACCAAGAACGGTCACGCTGTCGAAGTGTCGGCACGTGAATTTCGCATCCTTGCCTACTTCATCGCTCATGAGGGCACCATGCTGTCGCGCGAACAGCTGTTGAACGACATCTGGGGCTACAAGGTGTTCCCGACCACACGCACGGTGGACAATCACATCGCCAGGCTGCGCAAGAAAATCGAGGCGACACCGGACACCCCGCGCTACATTCGCACCGCGCGCGGGTCCGGCTACCTCTTCGATGCCTCGGGGAGTGAAGAGGGCGATCCGGATTGAAATCGTCCCCAGCGTGCATGCGATGACGGCGAAGTCGCGCGATTCGACCCAACCATCGCCGCGACTAGCCGCAACGTAGTTGCATTCGCTTGAGCTTGGGCAATTTCACCCAATCATACGCATTGTGATGGAAGCCTGAGTCCAATCCCACTGTACAAATGAGTCCCAGTGAAGTGAAAGGCAAGCGCCTCGATTGCAGCCTGCCATGTGCCTGCGTTGACACTTACAAAGCATAGGGATAGAGTGAATGCTTCACAAATGAGACGAGTACCGCGAGCACGGGCCCATCGACTCCCGCTCCGGTGGTTTCAGACGAACCGAGTGCTGTGCAGTGGCGCTGGCCTTCCCCCCGGAGGTGATTCGTGGCGCTACCTGGCTCCCCTGAGGCCGACGATTCGGCATCAGGCGACTCCGAGTCCGACGCGGCCACTCTGGTGTCACACGCAGGACCCCAGGGTTCAACTCGATCGCATGCCATCGAGGGTGCACTACCCAACGAACCGCATTCCGGCGTCACACGTCTGCTCGTGTATTCGCACGACACATTCGGTCTCGGCAACTTACAACGTTCGCTCAAGATCTGCGAACAGCTTGCTGCAGAGATCCCGCAGATCTCGATTCTCCTCCTCACGGGCAACCTCGAGTGTCACCGGTTCTCCATGCCGCCAAACATGGACTTCGTGAAGCTTCCGAGCGTCCTACGTGAAGCGCGGAACCAGTACGTCGCCCGCTACTTGAACTCACCGTTCAAAGCAGTGCGGAGCATGCGTCGGGACCTGGTTTTTTCCACGATGAAATGGTTCGCACCCGACATCGTGCTCGTCGACAAGGCGCCCATCGGGGTCAAGGGTGAGCTACAGAAGAGCATTCGCTGGCTCAAGAAGAACAGGCGGCAGTCGAAACTGATCCTCTACCTGCGCGACGTTCTGGACGACGCGCCATTCGTACGCCGGATGTGGCAACAGAAACGGTTCCGCGAAGCCATCGAGCGCTACTACGACTCGATCTGGGTGTTTGGCTCACCCATCGTGTGCGACATGGTCAAGGAGTACGAGCTGCCGGAGTCGATCGGGCGCAAGATGAGCTACTGCGGCTACATCATGCCGAACCCAGAGATGCGCGATAGCCACGAGGTGCGCAGCGAACTCGGCATCCGGGCGGGTCGATTCGTCCTGGTCACTGGCGGCGGCGGTGGCGACGCCTACAAGCTCATGAAGAACTATTTGGCTGGTGTCGAGCGGCTACGGAAGTCGATGAATGGCGATCCCGGCGCAGAAATCCACAGCCTTCTGGTTCTTGGACCCGAGATGCCCGTCGCGGAGCGACGACGGCTCCAGGTTCAGGCAGATCCTGGGAAGGTACGCATCGTCGATTTCACCACGGAACTACTGAACTACATGAATTCGGCGGATCTGGTGGTTTCGATGGGCGGCTACAACACGGTCTGCGAGATTCTGTCGTTGCGGAAGCGGGCCATCGTGGTGCCGCGCGAGAGGCCGGTGAACGAGCAACTGCTGCGCACGACACGCATGGAGGCGCTCGGCTTGGTCGACATGATCCGTCCGGAGGATCTCTCGCCCGAGACGATGGCGCTCAAAATCGAGCAGGCGCTGGGGAGCAACGGCCACCTCCGTCCTGCTGCCGAGGTGCTCGACACGGGTGGTCTGAGTCGAGTGAGTCGAGGCGTGTTGGCCGAGGTGCAAGCGTGGGTGCGTTCATGAATGAAGCGGCGATCACGGTCGGCTACATTCCCAAGGCCTTCCCACGCCTTTCCGAGACCTCAGCAATGAAATCGTAGAACTCGAGCGCCTCGGGCTCGACCTGCGCATTTCGGCCGATTGTCGCCGAGCACAGTCGGAAGAGCGCTCGCCATCCGAAAGAAAGTGCCTTTTCGCCCACCACTCTTCGACCGCCTTTGGGGAGCGCATCGATGCGCGCGCGGGAAACTGACGGGCGCTCCCGCCTGGGAGCCCGTTCAGGCCGATCCCCAGCCCAATTGGGTCTTTTTGCATTCCCATTACATTGGTGCGACGCGACCGTGACATGGGCCCGGCCCTTTGCGTTAGTCTTTTTGTTGCACCCATTCCAGCGCTAGACCGGATGGCAACGCCCACCGGGTAGCGACAAGGCAAGATGGAGGTCGATGGTGTCACGGCTTGCGAGCGTTCTCATTTTCTTCCTTCTCCAAGGAGTCGCCCGGGCGCAAGAGGAGCCGCCCATCGAATCCTGGTTTCCCAAGCTGCGCACCGGGATGTGGATCGAAGTCGATGGTGCCTTGACTCCAGATCGGGTTCTCGAGGCGACGGTGATCAAGCTGCTCGACGGTGAGCTCGACGAGTGGCAGATCGAGACCAATGTGCTGTCGGTGGACACGAAACGCCGAACGATCATGTCCACTTTCGGCATGCTGTTCGTGTCCACGACGAAAACGGTGCTCAAGGGCCCCAAGAAGGGCGCGATCGACTTCTCCTTCTTTGGCGTGGACGATCGGATCGAAGTCGAAGGGCGATTGCAGAAGGACGGCTCGCTCTTGGCGGACGAACTGGAAGTCGAGAAATCCAAAAAGCTGAAGCCCGACCTTGTGCCAAAGAACCATCACCAGCTCCGGACGCGGATCGAATCGGTGGACGCTGAAAAACTCCAAATCACGACCATGGGAATCAAGGTGCAGCTGAGCGCTCAAACGCGCAACAAGACCGCGATCGAGTGAGGTCAAGGATGACCGGCCGTCTGTTGGGTATGTGGACTTTCGCCAGCCTATTGCTTCATTCCGCGCTCACCGCGGCGCAACCGGCGCCTCGTGCTCCGGCGATCGAGTTGCCGCTGACGCTCGAAGCCTGCATCGCCGTCGCCCTCGAGCGCAATGTGCCCCTGGCGGCGGCTAGCCTCGAAAGCGCAGCCGTGGAGAAGGAAGCCGGGGCGGCGCTCGGGACGTGGCTGCCGGAGTTCGGCCTCGCGGCAGTGCGCACGAACGCGCATGGAGATTCGGACGGCCTCGGCAGTCCCGAGCAGGGCACGTTCGTCGAGACCACGGTCAACGAGGTCGCGGCCCGGTTGACCCAGCGCCTGCCTCTCGGTGGATCGCTGCAACTTCTCTACGATCTGGCACAAACCGGCGAGGAATACAGAGGCGGCCACGCCGCGGGCTTCCTGATCACCCAGCCACTGCTGCGTGATGCCGGTTGGCGCCGCGCCACTGCCGATGTGTCCGATGCACGCCTGGCGGCCGCAGGCGAAGAGGCGACATTGCGCGCTCAGCTCCTCGACGTTGTGTTCAAAGTCAAATCCTCCTACTACCAAGTGCTGCGCCGGGCCAAGCTCATCGAGGTCAACCAGCAGGCCATCGCCCGCGACCAGCAGCTGCTCGATTTTTCGCAGGCGAAGGTGGAGGCCAAGCTGGCGACACGGCGCGACGTCCTGTCCGCCGAGATCATCCTGGCCCAGGACCGCTCGCGATTGGTGAACTCGGAGACCGAGCACGCAGCGGCCCTGGACGCCCTGGCCGATGTGCTCGGTCTGCCGCTCGAGGATTCGCTGGCCGTGGTCGCGATCGAGCTCGGTCTCGACCCCATCGCCGACGAGCAACCGCGCTGGGTGGAGAAAGCCCTGCGGGACAATCCGGATTTGCTGCGTGCGCGCATCGATCTCGAGCGCGACGAGCTGGCCAAGAACGTGGCTGGGAACTCGCGTTTGCCGCGCTTGGACCTCAAGGTCGCGTATGACGACGCGCGCGACGCGATTCCGCAAGGGGCGACGACTCTCGACGCTCGCCGCGGCGCCCGCACTTGGCAAGGAGCGATCGAGGTGGCGATGCCGATCCTGAACAAGCCGCTCGGCGACAACTATCGAGCGGCGCAGCTGCGTCACGAGCGAGGCCAGAAGTTGCGCCAAGAGGCCGAGCGGCAAACTGTGTTGGAAGTGCGCGACACCGCCCGCAACCTGCGCCGCATCGAGGAACGTATCGAGGTGCTGACGAAGGAGATCCAGGGCGCGCGCGACAAGGTGGAGTTCGCCAATGTCAATTTCCAGCTCGGCCGGGCATCCAACCTGGACATCACCGATGCACAGGAGGACCTGGTCAACGCGGAGAGCGATTTTGTCGATGAGGTCGTGAGCTATCGCGTCGAGCTCGCCCGGCTCGAACAACTCTTGGGCGGCAGTCTCGAGTAGGGCATTCGCCCGAACCACAGGGGAAGACGATGAAATACCTGCAAAAACCGTGGATCGTGGGCGCTGGCCTGGTGGTGGTGATCCTCATCGTTGCCGTGCGCTTTGCCGCCTCCGGCGACGACACGGGCGACATCCCGACCGCCGAGGTCATGCGCGGTTCCTTGAAGATGACGTTGGACGAAACCGGTGAGCTCAGGGCCAGGCACTCGGCCACCATCACCGCGCCCAACGACAAGCTCATCACCTTCCTGGCCCCCGAAGGCTCGTGGGTGAAGAAGGGCGACTTGCTGGTGCAGCTCGAGTCGGGGAAATACCAAATCGGGGTCGAGGAAGGCAAGTCATCGCGCGACGTGGCCCAGGCGCAGCACGAGAAAGCCAAAGCCGACCTGCAGGCGCAGCTCTACAAGGAAGAAGCGGCGAAAAACCAGTACGAATCGCTGCTCGAGCTGCAGCGCAAAGGCTTCGCCATGGCGAGCGAGGTCGAAGAAGCGCGCCTCAACCATCTGGAGTTGCAGTCGAAGACGGGGGCGTTCCGGGCAGCGGTGGAGCAGGAGCGTGCACAGGTCGACCGCGCCAGCAAATCACTCAATCAGGTGGAGCTCAAACTGGCCTCCAATGCGGTGTTTTCTCCCATCGATGGGCTCGTGGTGTATGCGTTCGTCGGCAACCCCGAGGATGGCAGAAAGGTCGAAGTCGGCCTGATGCCGTACGAAGGCCAGACGCTCATGGAGCTTCCCGACGTGAGCTCGATGCAAGTCCTGACCGAGATCAATGAAATGGACGTCGACAAGATCCAGCTGGGCCAGGTGGCGGAGATCCGGCTCGACGCGGTGCCGGAATTCGTGTTTCACGGCAAGGTGTCGCGCATCGGCTCGCTGGCGCAGCACAAGGTAAGCCGGGCGAGCGGCAAGCGCACCGGCGAGAAGGTGTTCAGCGTCGATGTGGACGTCGACGACGTCGATCCGCGCTTGCGTCCGGGCCTGTCCGCCGGCGTTTCGATCCAGGTGGAAGACCTCGCCGATGCGGTCTACGCACCGGTGGAAGCCATCTTCGACGAGGACGGCAAGACCGTGGCCTACGTCAAGCGCGGCCGCCGCACCCGGTCCGTCGCCGTCGAGTGCGGCAGCAGCAACGACAAGTTCGTGGTCATTCGCGCCGGCCTGCAGCCCGGAGATCGTGTGCTGCTCGCACACCCCGGATGATCCCGAGGGAGGTCCCGTGCTCGTCGATCTGCAAGGCGTGAGTCGTGTCTACCCCATGGGGGCGACGGAGTGTGTGGCGCTGCACGCCGTGGACATCGGCATCCAGAGTGGCGAGTTCGTCAGCATCATGGGGCCTTCGGGCTCGGGCAAATCGACGCTCATGCATTTGATCGGGTGCCTCGATCGGCCAACGGCGGGGAGCTATCGGCTGGACGGCATCGAGGTACGCAGCCTCGACGACCGGGCACGATCGCAGCTGCGCAATCGCAAGGTCGGGTTCGTGTTTCAGAGCTTCAACCTGATCCCGGAATACGATGTGCTGGAGAATGTCGAGCTGCCGCTCGTGTACGGCGGCGTCGCGCGGCAGGAACGCCGCGCCCGTGCTGAAGCGCTGCTCGAGGCGGTGGGCCTCAGTGCACGCCGGCAGCACCGCCCAAACGAGCTCTCGGGCGGCGAACGCCAGCGTGTCGCGGTCGCGCGCGCGTTGGTGCACGAACCTCCGCTGCTGCTCGCCGACGAACCCACGGGGAATCTCGATTCGCGCACCGGCCATGAAATCATGAAATTGTTTCATGACCTGCATGCTCGCGGCACGACCGTGATCATCGTCACCCACGATGCGAACGTGGCGCTATGGAGCAAGCGCACGATCGAGGTTCGCGACGGCCGCATTGCCGACGATTCGGGGACTCCCGCCGCCGTGGCCAACGCCGAGGTAACCGCGGGCGTCGAGCCTGGCCCCGTCTGGCGCGAGGAAGGCTGAGGCGCAACATGGACCTGCGGGAAATGCTGCGGAGCGGGGTCAAGAGCCTGGCTCGTCACAAGCTGCGGACCCTGCTCACGATGCTCGGTGTCATCTTCGGCGTCGCCGCCGTGGTGGCGATGATGTCCATCGGCGAGGGGGCACGCCGGGCGGCGTTGGAGCAGATTCGACTGCTCGGCACCAACAACATCCGCGTGCGCGCCGTTGCCCCGCCCGAAAATGAAGGCGAACAGAACTCACCCGGCCTCACTCCCCGTGATGCCGAGCGCCTGCGGGCGAAACTGCCGACAGTGCGTGCAGTGTCGCCCTTGCGTTTCGTCGAGTCCACGATCGCGCGCGGCAGCGAGCAGCCGAGTGCCGTCGCGGTGGTCGGAGTGGGGGCTGAGTACGCGGTGCTCACCAATGCCGATGTGCGCCGTGGACGTTTCGTCGGCGCTCTCGACGACCATGCAGCCCGTCGCGTCTGCGTGCTCGGCGACGAGGTCGCGCGCGAGCTCTTCGGGCCGAGCGACGCGATCGGCCAAGAGGTGCGCATCGGGGACACGCGTTTTCGCGTCGTCGGAGTCATGCAGCGCACGCGCGTGCGCAGTGGAGGAACGCGCGTGATTGAGATGCGCAACTTCGACCGTGATGTCTACATTCCGCTCGAAACGGCGCTGCGCCGTTTCACCGATCCGGATTTTCCGCGCCACATCGACGAGATCGCGGTGCAAGTGTCGCGAGCATCGGATGTCATGCCCTCGTCCCTTGTGGTCCAGCGCATCATGAGCGCGGCGCATCGGGACGTTGCCGACTTCCAGATCGTCATCCCCGAGGCGCTCCTGGCCCAGAGCCAGCGCACCCAGCGCATCTTCAATATCGTCATGGGGTCGATCGCGGCGCTGTCGCTCCTCGTCGGTGGCATCGGCATCATGAACATCATGCTGGCCACCGTCACCGAGCGCACCAAGGAGATCGGCATCCGCCGCGCCATCGGCGCCTCGGAACGCGACATCCTCGGGCAGTTCCTGCACGAGACCCTGATGCTTTCGGTGAGCGGCGGCCTCATCGGCATCGTGCTCGGGGCCCTCATGGCGTTCGGAATCCACCTGTTTGCCAAATGGGACACCGTTCTCTCGCCCCTGGCGATCGTCGTGTCCTTCGGCATCGCGGCTTCGGTCGGAGTCATCTTCGGCCTGTATCCGGCACAGCAAGCGGCTCGCAAGGATCCCATCGAGGCTCTGCGCTACGAATAGTTCCCGCGAGCTTCCTCTCTTTCCTCGCAGCTCCGATCGCGCATGCCCTGTCCATTTCGATTCGGAAGCATCAAGATCGACGAGGATCGTCTCGGCGCGCAGTGACTGTTCACGTCACGATGCGGCATCATGCGTGCGTACATCGGAACTTCGGGCATGATGCGAGACGAGGATGCCCAGTCAGTCAGCATGCGATGCGACGAGCATTCGCAACGCGCGCGCGCTCGTGCGGCCATTGTGCGAGCTGACCCAAGAAGACAATTATTCAGCAAGATTGTCATTATGACAATGGTGACGCTTGAGTGGACGTGTTAGAATTTGCAAGCGCCAGTGCCATGGAAGGCCACACCGGCGCAAGCAGCATCCAAAACCTCACGGATGTCTCGGACGGAACCGCACGCTGTTTCAAGGAGAAAATAAGTCCAATGATCAACATGGGCAGGCTCGCCAGCTTCGCCCGTCGTTCCACGCCCCTTTGGATTGTCGCCATCATGCTCTGTTGGGTCGCCGCTGCTGCGGCGCAGCCCACTGGTGGCCTCGCCGCGGGTGTGTTCGAGATCGACGGGAACCTCGTCAGCGAAGACGCTTCGCGCTTCGATTGGTTCACGGGCACTCCCGGCACCAATAACGGCGTCATCGACCCGGCAACGTGCCAGGGCAAGGTGCAGCTCCTGCCCGCGTTCATGGACGCGGCTTTCTACCGGGACGACCACTGGGCGGGGAACGCTCTGGATCTCACCACCTTCGCCGGCGGCGGCAACAAGAACAACGATTGCATCGCGCCGTCGGTCGCTCCTTGGTCCTTGGCACCCGGCAGCGGCCCCGGCAAGAACGACCTCACCGAAGCCTACAGCGCCAGCTATGTCGATCCGGCGACCGGCGACAACTGGCTCATGCTCGCCTTCGCGACGCGCTCGACGAACGGCTCGAGCGAAATGGATTTCGAGTTCAACACCGAAGGTCTGACGGTCGGTGCGACTACGCTCTCGGGTCCCGGGCCTGATTGCGGACGCACCATCGGCGATTTCATCGTCTCGATCAATTTCGAGGCTGGCGGCTCACTCCCGGCACCGGCGATCTACACCTGGGATGGTACGACCTACGTGCCGCTCGACATCACGCCCCCACCTGGCGAGCAGCCGAGCTTCCTGGTGAGCGTGAACACGGCGCCCGTCAGTGCACCCTGCGGCGCAACCACGCCCGATGGCACGCTGTCCAACGAGTACATCACGCGGCAATTCGCCGAGATCGCCATCAACCTCACGGCAGCCGGCGTCGACCTGGTCGATTACTGCGGCAAGCCCCAATCCACTCTCGGCTTCAAGACCCGCTCATCGACCGGATTCACCTCCTCGCTGAAGGACGTCAAGCTGTTCCCGTTCCACCTCGTGCCGAGCGTCGAAAGCACGATCACGGGAACCCTCGGCCTCTGTGCCGGGGAGACGACGACGCTCTGCGGACCGGACGGGGCGCAGTCGGCGAGCCCGATCTCGTACCTGTGGAGCACGGGCGAGACGAGCCAGTGCATCACGTTGTCGGCGGCTGCGCTCGGGGCTGGGACACACCCGGTCTCACTGGTCGTCAGCAATACTTTCGGCTGCCGGGATTCGAGCGAAGTCCAGGTCGTCGTGCACCCCGAGCTGCAGGCCTCGGTCGCGAGCGCCAGCGTGTGCACCGGAGAATCGGCGACGTTGACTCCGGTAGTCGGCAACGCTACCGCGCCCCTCGCTTACGCGTGGAGCAACGGTGCCACTTCGGCATCGATCGTCGTGAATGAGGCAGGGGAATACTGCGTCACCATCACCGACGCGAATGGCTGTGAGGCGCATGCCTGCGGTACGCTGGTCGTGCATGCCCCTGTGGTGGTCGCGGTGAGCGATCAGGCCGTGTGCTCTGGGGAAACGGGGACGATGACCGCGGCGGTGACGAGCGGCGGCACTGCTCCCTTCACCTATTCTTGGAGCAACGGCGCCAACACCGAATCGATCGCGGTCACCGCAGCAGGCGAATACTGCGTCACAGTGACCGACGCCAACGGTTGTACCGCCAATGCTTGTGGCACGCTCGTGGTTCGACCTGCCTTGCAAGTGACGGTCGGAGACGCAGCTGTGTGCGCCGGCGAGACCGCGACCTTGAGCTGCGCCACGACCAACGGCACCGGTCCGTTCACGATGGTGTGGAGCACCGGATCGACGGCGCCGACAATCACGGTCGGCGAAAGCGGCGACTACTGCGTCACGGTGACGGACGCCAACGGTTGCGTCGGCCAGGCGTGCGGCACGCTCACGGTGCGTGCGCCCGTCGAGGTCGACCTCGGCAACATCGAAATCTGCACCGGCGAGACCGCCACTTTGAGGCCGGGAGTCACAGGCGCGGTCGCGCCGATGAGTTGCCTCTGGAGCACGGGGGCGACGACCGCGACCCTCGCCGTCTCTCAGTCCGGCGAGTACTCGGTGACGGTCACGGATGCGAATGGCTGCGTTGGAACGGCCGTCGCGACGGTGATCGTGCATCCCGCGATCACGGCCGCAGTGGCCGACATCGCGGTTTGCTCCGGTGAAAACGCGACCCTCGAGGCCGTGGTTTCAACGGGCGACGCTCCTTTCCGCTACGAATGGAACAACGGTGCCACCAGCGCCAAGATCACGGTCACGACGCCCGGTGAGTACTGCGTCACGGTGACGGATGCCAACGGTTGCGTCGGTCAGGCGTGCGGCACGCTCGCGGTGCGACCCGCACTGCAAGTGGCCGTGGGCGACGCAGCGGTGTGCGACGGCGAAACCGCGACCTTGCGCTGCACCACGACAAACGGCACCGGGCCCTACACGATGGTGTGGAGCACCGGATCGACGGCGCCGACGATCACGGTTGGCGAAAGCGGCGACTACTGCGTCACCGTCACCGACGCCAACGGTTGCGTCGGTCAGGCGTGCGGCACGCTCACGGTGCGCGCGCCCGTCGAGGTCGACCTCGGCAACATCGAAATGTGCTCCGGTGAGACCGCCACGCTGCGGCCGGGAGTCACAGGCGCGGTCGCGCCGATGCATTGCGTCTGGAACACGGGGGCGACGACCGCGACCCTCGTCGTCTCTCAGTCCGGCGAGTACTCCGTGACGGTCACGGATGCGAACGGCTGCACCGGCTGGGCCCGGGCCACGGTCATCGTGCATCCGGCGATCACAGCAGCAGTCGCCAATATCGCGGTCTGCGCGGGCGAGAACGGTACGCTCGAGGCCCTGGTTTCCACGGGCGATGCGCCGTTCCGTTACGAATGGAACACTGGTGCCACCGGTGCCAAGATCACGGTCGCGGAAGCTGGTGAGTACTGCGTCACCGTGACAGATGCCAACGGCTGCACGGGCACTGCGTGTGCTGTGCTCACCGTGTATCCGGAGATCACGGCCGCTGTACGCGACGTCGAAGCTTGTGACGGTGAGGCGGGCACCTTGTCGGCGAACGTCACGGGTGGCACTGCGCCCTATCACTACGCTTGGAACACGGGCGAAACCACGCGCTTCATCACCCGCAACCAAGCTGGCGAGTACTGCGTCACCGTGACCGATGCCAACGGTTGCAGTGTCGAATCCTGCGGCCAGCTGCTTCGGGCCGGCACCCCGGTGTGCGAGATTGAAGGTCCCAGATTCGTGTGCGTGGGACATACCGTGACGTTCTCGGTCGATCCCCAAACCGGAGCGCCGGCAGTGGCGACGACCAAGCCGCTGGCCTCGCGCCGTCAAGCTCCGATGGTTCCTGACCTCGTCGATGCGACCTTGGCGAGCGCCTGGCTCGCGGAAGCGCCGCATGCGGGGCCAGAGCCGTCTGTCGGGCCCGGTAAGCTCTTCGTCGATCCCACGGTGACCGGCATGACCATCGAGTGGAATGTGGAGAGCTCCGAGGGCTGCCAGGTGTTGGGTGACCTGACTCACCCGAGTCTGGATGTGCAATTCACCGCCATGGGGCACTACGTCATCGGCGTGGATTTGTCTTCCAGTGCCGGTTGCGGCAGCGAGTGCGAAATCGAAGTCGTCGTGGTCGACTGCAACGCGATTGGCTGCCCGCGCACCGTCGGCTTCTGGGGCCAGCAGTGCGAGCAAAAGGGTGGCGGTTCGACGAAGTTCGACCGCGACGAGGTGCAGATGATCATCGACTGTGCGGATAGCAAAACGCTCGCCTTGAACTACGGCGGTGGCAACGAGGGCTTCGAAACCTTCTGCGAGATCATCTACACCGACGACATGAACCAACGCCATCAGGCGAAGCGGCAGTTCTCGGGCATGCTCGCCAACGTCTGCACTGGGTATCTGGGGCTCGTGGCCGCGAACGGCGATTCGATTCGTCTGTTCGAGCCGCAGCCGATCGATTTCCCACCGTTCGAATCGAAGACGATCGGCGCGCTGATCGACGAGATGGACGAATGGCTCATGGAGCTCGAACATCTCGACCTGGAAGACGCCGAGGTCAAGAGCCGTTACTCTGAGATCATCCGCGTCGCCGATTCGATCAACAATGCCATCGGCATCGGCGCTACCTGCTTCAACTTCCAGCAGAACGAGGAAATCGAGGCCGATCGCCCGATCACCCGTATGGCGGCGTTCAAGCCGACACCCAACCCCTTCAAGGGTCAGATGTCGATTCTGTACACCTTGACCGGGGCACAGGCTCAGAGCGTCGAGATCGTGGTCTACGACATCGCCGGACGGCGGGTGCGCGTGCTCGAGAACGGGCTCCGCACGCCAGGGAACTCGGTCACGGTTTGGGATGGCCGTGACGATCACGGGGTTCAAGCCGCACGCGGCGTGTACTACGTCCGCGGCCGGCTCGGTGATCAGAAGTTCACATCACGGGTCGTCCTGCTGCGCGACTGACCGGCGCACAGCGATCCCGACGCGTTCGACCGGAGGGCCCCGCTGCCGAAGCGGGGCCCTTTCGTTTTGCTTTCGCGCCACAGCCGAAGCCGCTAGAGTGCGCGCCATGAAGCTCTCGAGAATACAAGCTCTGCTGGCGGCGCTCGTGATCGCAGTGGCGGGGTGCGGGCCACGCGCTGCCGAGGGTCCGGCGACCTTGCGGATCTACCTCGCGCGCCACGGCCAGACCGATTGGAACGCCGAGCGCCGGCTCCAGGGCCAGACCGATCGAATGCTGGACGAAACCGGCCGCCGCCAGGCGGCGCAATTGGCCGAATCGTTGCGTGGCATCCGGCTCGATGCGGTGTATTCCAGCACGCTCGGGCGCAGCCGCGAAACCGCCGACATCGCGCGCGGCGGCGTGCCGCTCACGAGCATGGACGGCCTCCGCGAGCGCGCGATCGGCAAGTTCGAGGGCTTGCGGCTCGCCGGCGAAGACACGGCAAGCGTCTCCGAGTTCCGGCGCCGGAGCCAAGACCCAGAAGATTCCCTGGACGGCGGCGAATCCTCGACACAGTTCTACGTGCGCGTCCGCCAAGCGTTCGAGGCGATCCGCGATCGACACCCAGCGGGGACCATTCTCGTGGTCGGGCACGGCGGCACCAACCAGATGATCTTGCGCACGCTCTTCGACCTGGCTCCCGAGCAGGCGGAGTCGATCCGTCAGGCCAACGACGAGATCTACATGATCGAGATCGAAGCGGGAATGCCACCGCGACTGTGGAAGCGGATCGCGGCCGCCAACCTGAGCGATCTGTGAGCCCCGGTCCGCGCGTGGGAAGCGTTTGGAAAGCGAAGTGCGTGCGGGTTACCCTGGCGACCATGCGCCAGCGCACGGGGAATCCTCCATCGACAGCGGAACCCACCCGGGCTGCGAGGGTCCCGTCGCGTGCGGCTCTCACCTGGATGCTCGTGATCTGCATGGCTGTCGAGCCCATCCGCGTCCAAGCGGCGCAGAGTTGGCCGATCGTCTTTCATGAGATTCAAGCGACCGTGGAGCCGGCGACGAATCGTCTCGCCGTCATCGATCGCATCGAGCTTGCGACTCCCGAGGATCGTGCACAGCCGCTGCATGTCCTGTTGCACGCAGGCCTCGCCGTCACTTCGGTCGTGCTCGAGGGCACGGGAGCCGGTGCACGCTTGCGGTTCGAGACCGAAGACCGCTTCCAGCCGCGCCATTTCTGGGAGCGCCCGGATTACGAACGCATGCAGGACTACGCCATCGCGCGCGAAGTCACCGTGCAGGCTCCGGCCGGGGGCTGGCCCGATACGCCGCAACTCACGTTCGACTACGCGGGAGTGGTATACGACAGCCTGCGGCCGCCGAAGGTCGCGTACCAGCGCGGCTTCGACACGTCGACCGGTCTCGTCGATGCACGCGGTGCGTATCTCGAGGGCTCGACTTTCTGGATCCCGTGGAGCGGCGAGGGACTGTTTCGCTTCCGGCTGCGCGCGCGCGTGCCCGGCGGCTGGGAAAGCGTGAGTCAGGGCACCTGGGCCGAGAGGCGGACGCTCGCGGATGGCCAGGTCGAATCCCATTGGATCGTCGACGACCCCATGCCCGAGGCCTACCTCGTCGCCGGGCCTTACGTCGTGCGCCAGGCAGTCCACGACAGCGTCCAGATCTACACCTTCACCTACGTGAATACGCCCGAAGACCTCTGCCGCACTTACCTGGAGGCCACGGGGAAGTACCTCCAAATGTACGACGAGATGATCGGTCCGTATCCATTCGACAAATTCGCCATGGTGGAGAATTGGTGGCAGACGGGATACGGGATGCCGAGCTTCACATTGCTCGGGGATCAGGTCATCCGCTTGCCGTTCATCGTGCACACGAGCTTCGGACACGAGATCCTGCACAACTGGTGGGGCAATGGCGTCTACGTCGATGAAAAGCAGGGGAACTGGTCCGAGGGGCTGACGACCTACCTCGCGGACTACACCTACAAGGCGAACGAGAGCGCGGCCGCCGCCCGTGACGATCGTGCGAGCCAGCTGCAGGACTACCTCGACTACGCGACCGCCGGCGGACGCGACTTCGCGCTGCGGCGGTTCAGCGAGAGGTCGGACCCGGCGACGCAGGCCGTGGGTTACGGCAAGACCATGATGGTGTTTCACATGGCGCGGCATCGCGTCGGGGATGCGGCGTTCTTCGCCGCACTGCGGCACTTCTACGGCGCGTATCGCTTTCGCCACGCCGGCTGGGACGAACTCGTGCGTAGCTTCGAGGTCGCAACTGGGAGTCCAGTGACTACTGGGACAGCCGCACCTCAGCCCGACTCGCACTCGGAGTCCAGTGATCGCAAGATCCCCGGAATCGCGGCATGGTTCTCACAATGGATCGACAGGCCCGGGGCACCGGTGCTCGCCATCGAACGTGTGCTGGACAAGGGGAAAATCGTCATCGAGCTGAGTCAGCAGGCGCCCGCATATGCGCTGACCGTGCCTGTCCACTACGAAGTGAAGGGGGACGTACGCAAGCGCGATGTCGATTTCGGCCCTGGTCCGGTACGTGTCGGTCTCGAGTCGGGCACACACTGGGTGGCCGTCGACCCGGACATGGAAGTCTTCCGCAAGCTGCATCGGAGCGAGGTGCCCCCGGCGCTGTCGCAGGTGCTGGGTGCCGATTCCACCGTGGTGGTGATCGGCGCACGTTGCGCACCCGATGTGGCGCAGGCGCTGCGCACGCTCGCTTCCAGTTGGAGCCACAACCGGAACCAGATCCTCGAGGATGAACGGAGCTGGAAGGGAGCAGCCGGCCGCAGCGTGTGGCTCTTCGGTCCCGGCGAGCGCGCCGATCGCTTGTTCGCAGAAACCAAATCGTTCGGTATTGCACCGCAGCGGCTGCACGAGGTGGCCCAAGCCCAAGGACATTCGCTTGTCGCGTGCTTTCGCGACCCGGAGAATGCGGAGATCGCATGGACGGTGGTGCTGCCGGCGGATGCGGCCGTCGTCCCGGCGCTCGGACGCAAGCTGCCGCACTATGGTCGCTACAGCTACCTCGTGTTCGCGGGCGAAACGAACGTCGACAAAGGCAAATGGCAAGTGACGACATCGCCCATGCGGATCGAGATCGAGGAGGGTTCACGATGAATCGATGGGGCTGGAGCTCTTCGTGTGCGCTGGTCGTGGTGATGATGGCCGCGCCCACGGCGCGAGGCCAGGAGGCCGTCGAGCGCTTGCAAAAGGACGTGCGTGCATTGTGCGCGGAGAAATTCGAAGGGCGTGGAGCCGGGAGCGCGGGCCTGGCACTGGCAGCGAGCTGGATCGAAGCGCGCTTCCGCGAGCTCGGGTTGAAGGGCCAAGGCGAAGCGGGATACCGGCAAGAGTGGCAGAGCAAGGATGGCAAGACGATGGTGAACCTGATTGCTGTCCTCGAGGGACAGGCGTCCGGCGCCCAATCGACGGCCGGCGAAGCGGCATCTCGACATGTCGTCCTCGGTGCGCACTACGACCACCTCGGGCGTGGCGAGCCGGGGAGCGCGAACGCGGGAGTGCTGCATCCTGGCGCCGACGACAATGCTTCAGGCGTGGCCGCACTCCTCGAGTGCGCGCGGCAGATGCAGTCCGCGGGCCCTCCTGCACGTGACGTCGTGTTCGTGGCCTTCGGTGGTGAGGAGACCGGCTTGCTCGGAAGCGCCTACTACGCCGAGCATCCCGCGCGGCCACTCGCCGAGTGCACGGCGATGTTGAACCTCGACACCGTGGGGCGACTGGCTGGCAACAAGCTCACGATCTTCGGCGCCGAAACAGCGCAGCAGCTGGCGGACGTTCTGCGCGGAGTCAACACCGGCTTCAGGTTCGATCTGCAGCTGCCCGAGAAGGATCCCGGCGGCAGCGATCAGACGAACTTCGTCCGCAAAGGCGTCCCCGCGATCCAGCTCTTCACCGGAGCTCGAGCCGATTATCATCGTCCGACGGACACACCCGAGAAAATCGACTACCAGGGTTTGGCGCGCATCACGGAATACACGCAAGAGCTGGTGCGTTACCTTGCCGATCGCGACGAGCCCCTTGGTTTCACCCCTCCAGGTGCAGCCAGTGCGGCGGCCCAGCCGGCCGCCGGAAGAGGCGGCTCCCGGCGGGTCAGCTTCGGCAGCATTCCCGATTTCAATCACAAGGGACCGGGTGTCCTGCTCTCCGGCGTCGTGCCGGGAAGTCCGGCGGAACAGGTTGGCATGCGGGCCGGCGACGTCATCGTCGAGTTCGCCGGTGTCGCGATCAAGGACCTGCAAGGATACAGCGACGTTTTGAAGACCCTCGCTCCCGGTGACGAAGCCGATGTCACCTACATGCGTGACGGTGCCCGGCACGCCGTCAAGGTCAAGGTCGTGGAACGAAAATGATGTGTGCAGTGCTTCGCGTGCAGGGTGGCCGCGACTCACTTGGCGACGACGGTGATGAGCGGGGTGGGGCCGAAGTAGCGTTGGGCGGCGCGGCGGACGTCCTCGGGCAGGACCGCCGACATTCCCTGTGATTCGTGAGTCGCGTAGTCGAGATCATCGTACTGGAAGAGATCGCGACAGAGCGAGAAAGCCTGGCCCATGCTGGTGATGCGGCGCATGCGGACGAGCGCCAGGTATTTGTTGACCGCGGTTTCGATCTCTTCCGCCGTGGCCTCGAAGGCTGCGGCATTGAGATAGTTGGACATCCCGGCTTCGGCTTCGGCGACGTTCTCCGGGCGTGTTCCCATGGATGCCACGATGCTGGCGCGGTCGGCGGCAATGTGCGTCGCGATGCCGAGCGAGTAGGCGAGGCCGCGTGTTTCGCGCAGATCCTGCTGCATGCGGCTGGATGCGAGATTCGTGGTCACGAGCAGAGCCCAGCGATCCGCCGGATCGACGTTCACGACCCGGCCCATACGCAGCGCGGACTGTTTGCCACCGCCTTCCAGCTCTTCCCGCGTGCTCGCCGTGGTGAGCGGCATGAGCGTCGCCTTGGTCGGCTCTGATCCTTCGCCCGAGGGCAGTTTGCCGAGTGTCGATTCGACATTCGGCATCAGTTCGTCACGTCCGACGTTGCCGACGATCGCGACCACGAGCTCTGAAGCCGCCAAGTAATTGCGCGCGAATTGCGCCAGACTCTCGGGCGTGATGCGCGCGAGGCTCTCGGCATCTCCTAAGACCTGCTTGGACTGGGCGTGACCCGGCTGCAGGAGTGCATCCAGTCGCGCTGCAGCTTTGGCGGCTGGCTGGCTGCTACTGCGCTGCAGCGCCGACAGCATTTCCTGGCGGCTCGATTCGAGCGCCTCGGGATCGTCGTGCGGGCCGGCGAGCATCCGCGCCAAGAGTTGCAACGCATCGCGGTAGTACTCGTCGAGACATTCGAAGCGGATGAAAGAAAACAGCGGTGTCGTGTAGTAGTCGTCGTAGGGGATGAATGGGCTGTCGGCTACCTTGAGCGTGGCACCGATGGCTGCGAGCGGCGGGGCGCCCTCGCTCTCGATCCGAGCGGCCATCGTGCGGTGCAAGAGGTCGGCGATTCCGGGCTGATCCGCCGGCTCGCGGGCGCTGCGATTCCGCACCAGAACGTGCACGGCGAACACACGCGTCGTCGGCGCCGCGGCGTGAATCAAGGTCAGGCCATTCGCGAGCGCGTGCAGCGAAGGCGGTTCGACGGTATCGAGCGCTCGGGGTCGCCGCGGCTCGGGAGACTGCTTCGCGGCGTTCTCGGGTGTGAGCGTCGTTCCTGTTGGGAAAGTGGCGAGTGCCACCGCCGCCGTCTCGAGACCAGGCCCCGCAGCCGAGATCTGCAACTCGGCACTCGCCAGTTTCTGGCCGAGAGCCTCGAGAGGTTTTCTCGCGGCGTCTTCGAGCCCCGACAGATACTCGGTGGTGAATCGGCTCGGCATGTGCCAAAGCCGATCGCCGTTGAAGATGGCGTAATAGTGCAGCTGCTCGAGTTGCGACAGCTCCTGCGTCAGCGTGGCGGTGCGTGCGGCGGTGAGCTCGGATGCGCTGACCGAACCCAGGCTGCGCCAGGCAGCGAGGAGGCGGTGAGCTGCTTCCTGCGTCGAAGCCCCCTCTTCCAGACGGACGCGCAAGGTCACCCAGCGACTGTCGGCGCGATATTGCACCGATCCCGATACGGGCTCGTGCGGCACCGCGGGGTCGGCCTTCAACGCGCGCTCGGCACGACACGTTTCGCCATCGGACAGGATCTGCATCAGGAGCGCGAGAAGAGCATCGTCCTTGGCAGAAGCCGCCGGAACCCGAGCCGTCAATTGGACGACCGCTTTGGGTGCTTCGACAGAGCGAGTCACGAACTGTCCCGGAGCAGCGAGGGCCGGAGCCGGATTGCTTACGCCGACAGGTCGCACGGGAACCTCGCGAGCCTTCACGGGCAGGCGTTTCGACCCGAAGGCGTGCTCCAACAACTGCAAGGCAGCCTCGCTCTCGAACTCGCCCATGAGGACCACACGCATGTTCGCCGGCACGTAGTGCTGCTTGTAATAGGCAACGACGCTGTCGCGCGGCAGGCTGGCGATGGTTTCCGCCGTGCCGAGAACGGGTCGCGCGAACGGGCTGCTGGGTCCATACAGCATTTCCTCGAGGCTCCGCTCCAAGCCAGCATCGGGATCATCGAGGTCCTTGGAGAGCTCCTCGAGAACGATGCCACGCTCTTTCTCGAACTTCTCGGTCGGCAGCGTGGAGTCGAGGAGCATGGACGACTGGATGTCGATGGCTGCTGCAAGCCGCTCCTTGGGGACCACGATCATGAAGTGTGTGATTTCCTGACGGGTGGTGGCGTTGTTGTAGGCGCCGATGCGGTCAGCTGCCGCATACAGCTGTTCCTGTGTGCGCTGTGTCGTGCCGTTGAACAGCACGTGCTCCAAGAAATGGCTGCTGCCGGCGAAACGATCCGTTTCACGCACCGATCCTGCGCCCACGAAGACGTTGCAGGCCACCATGCCGCTGCCGGGGTGTGGAAAAAGCGCGATGCGCAGACCGTTTTCGAGCTGGATTTCCTCGGGAAGCATGGCGTCTGCAAGTGCGCTCGACACCGCGAGGGCGAACGCCACAAGCAGGGCCGCCGAACTTCGCATCGGCGGTAGCATACAGCGCATGGGGAAACCGTCCTGGGTGCGAGGGTGACGCAAAACCCAGGACAGTTTGCCCCACGCGGACAGAGGAATCAATGTCCGCTCTTCGAGTGAAGTGCCTCTACGGGACGCGATAGAGGTGCTTCACGTGCGACCAGCTGATCGATTCGACCGCCAGAGGCACTGGATCGAACGCTGCCACGAACCCCCATTCCAGCGGCAGCGAGTTGGGATTCTGCGGATCGTATGTGGGAGCGAACCAGACGCCCGACTGGCCGCCATCCACGGTGAAGAAATCGCAACCCTCGTCGGGAGGAGAGGCCTCCGCGGCGATCCCGGGGCCCTGCGTCGGTGCCGACAACTGGCCGCTCGCTGGAAACTGCAGCACCAGAACGAGGGCCGCATTGGCTCCCGGTTCGATCACCAGGTTCTCGCCGCGGAGGTCGACGAAGACTTGCGTTGTGTCGCCGGGCGATCGCACGTTGCGTGCAGCGAGATGTGCGATCTCGCCAGCGCTCGGGAAACGCAAGTTTCCGTTCTCGACGGGGATGAGGAGTGCCCCGGCACTGGGAAAAGTCGTGTCCTTGTCGTTGCTCAGGAATCCGAAGCCGCGCAGCTGCAGCGGGACGGCTGGATCCGGAAACAGATACTGCACCAGGAACTGAGAATTGCTCGAGGTGCAGTCGCCCGACTGCGACGGGCTGCTGGTCACGAAGCACCCCGGGTTGAGGAGCGCGAACTGAGTCCCATCGAAGCATTGCAATGTGCTGTCGCTGGCCGCAGCAGGAAAACGCAAGTCGATCCTCACGGCATCCTGCAGCTGGGCAGGACGCGCAGCGACGTCCGCCTCGACCTCGAGAGGTGTCATCGCGAGCGCCCAGATCATGGTGAACCAGAAGGGGAACCATGGAAGCCGAAGTCCGAATCGTTTGCACCCCCGCACCACCGCACCTCCCAGCCAGCGAGCGTCACCGGTCAGTCCGCTGCGATGCGGTGGGCCCGGTCGCTCCGTTCGCGACATCTATGTTCGATGTCCAATGGGATGCATCGATCGTTCCTCTCGAGGTCGATCGAGGGAGGCGAAGGGAGCTGCCTGTGCTCACGGGGTGACACGTGTTCGCAAGCGGCCGCATCGCGGCGCGCGAGGTCGCATTTTTCTCACGATCTCGACGCAGTGCGCCGCGTTGGAGCGGGGAGCAGCGGTGGCTCGACCCACGGTTGCCGCTGCATCCTGCAAGAGACTCCGAGCGAAGAAGTGCAAGATGTGGCATCGTGATCGAGATGTGTGGTCCGTTCCGTGGAGCAGTCTAGGCGCCTCACGCGCAGCATGCTCCAAGGTTCCGGACGCATTCACGCCGACACTTCGATCCTCTCGCTCGGCTGCGCTTGGGAGGTGCGGTGGACGCGCTCGGCGCGAGTCAGTCGCCGCTTGAAGCGGGCACCCAAATCGTCGAAGAAGGTGTACACCACGGGCACGACGATCAAGGTGAGCAAGCTGCTGGTGATCAGGCCGCCGATGACGGCGCGTGCCATGGGAGCGCGGAACTCTGCACCCGCACCGAGCGCGAGGGCGAGCGGCAGCATGCCGAAGATCATCGCCAAGGTGGTCATGACGATGGGGCGGAGCCGGATCTCACCGGCATCGATGAGCGCGGAACGGCGATCGTGCCCCAGCGCCCGCCGTTGATTGGCGAAGTCCACCAGCAGGATCGCGTTCTTGGTCACGAGGCCCATGAGGAGAATGAGCCCGATCATGCTCATGATGTTGAACGTGGTGCCGGTGGCGAGCAGGACCAGGATGACCCCGACCATGGAGAGCGGCAGCGACAGCATGATGGCGAGCGGCTGCAGGAAAGAACCGAACTGACTGGCCAGCACCAGATAGATGAAGACGATGGCCAAGGTCAGGCTCTCGAGGATGTACCCGACCGTCTCGCGGAAGTCCTGCGTCTCGCCCCCGAGACGCACGCTGTAGCCCGTGGGCATGGGCACGCGCGCCACCTGGCGCTCGATGTCGCCGCTCACTTCGGTGAGGGGGCGACCGTCGTAGTTGGCCGAAATCCAGACGACGCGCTTCAAGTCGCGGCGTTCGATCTTCTGCGGGCTCGTCGTGGTGGTGATCGATGCCAGGTGGCCGAGACGCACGATCTGCGGTGTGCCGGTGATCGGATCGCGCGCGCCAGCCGCGAGCGGCAGCCCGGCCAGCTGCTCGGAGGTGCTGCGGCTCGAGCGGGGCAGTTGGACGATGACGTCGTGCTGTTCGCCATTCGCGTCCTCCCAGGTGGAAGCTTTCTCGCCGGCGAGTGCCGGCCGCAACGTGCGCGCGATGGCGTCGATGCCGACGCCCAGATCGCTGGCGAGATCGCGCCGCACATCGATGCGGATCTCGGGGCGTTCTTCCTCGAGGCCGGATTCGGCCTCGATGGCGCCGGGCGTGCCGCGCACGATCTCGAGCACCGCGTTCGAGATGCGCCGGAGCTCGTCGATCTGGTCGCCCTTGACGTAGATCTGCAGCGGCTTCATCGGTCCGCCGAAGCCACCGGCTTCGAGGACGGAAATCGTCGCACCGGGGAGCACGCCGATCTCACGGCGAAAGACACGCGCCATCTCCTGTTGACGGCGCGCGCGCTCGTGCTTGGGCACCAACTTGACGTAGATCTCGGCTTCGTTCACTTGAGCGTTCCAGCCGCCGGCGATGGTCTCGTAGGTGTATTCGACCTCGGGATACTCGCGCAGCAGCGAAGAAATCTCGCGCAAGCGGTCGCGGGTGTAGTCCAGTGAGGAGCTCACCGGCGTCTTCACCATGACCGATAGCTGCTCGCTGTCGGATTCCGGCATGAAACTGCCGCCGACGAATGGAAAGAGCGCGAGCGCGGCGACGAAAGACCCGGCGGCGATGGCGAGAGTCGCCACGCGATGCGCCAGAGCCCAGCCGATCATGCGCCGGTAGCGCCTGCCGAGCCCCATGAACACGTGATTGAAACGTTCCAGAGCCCGGCCGAACGCGTTGCGTCCCACATGACCTTCGGCCACCGGGTCGTACCACACCGACGACAGCATCGGGTCGAGGGTGAAGGAGACGAAAAGGCTCACGGCCACGGCGAACGCCACTGTGACGGCGAATTCCTTGAAGAACTTGCCGACGATTCCGCCCATGAACGCCACCGGGACGAACACGCACAAGGTGGAGAGCGTGGTGGCGAGGACGGCGAGCCCGATCTCG
>DASRJO010000195.1:0-25693 GCA_035649435.1 Candidatus Krumholzibacteriia bacterium
TGCTGTCGCCCACACGAGCACTCTGCGGGACGTGCACATGAGGATCGGACTGAACCACAACCTTCGACGCATTGCGTTCTCCTCTCCATTGTTCCTGGCCCCTATGGGGCGATCGATTCGACTCGGCCTGCCGGAAATGGCAGGCACGAAGACCCGGCGTTGCGCATCGCGACGCGGCTCGAGGAATCGTTTTCAGGCGATGGAGAAAGGAGGAGCTCGACAGGCGCGACAGGTATGCGCGGGACCATGCTCGACTGTCGGCACGGGAGCGGGATGCGAGCGCACTGTTTCGCGTGGCGGCGTGAGTGGCAGAACTTGGCGGAGGAGTGCCGGGGCGCCTGCATGCCCCTGCAAGCAAACCGGACAATCGCCATCGCCGCCGTGATGCTGTGCCTGGTGCGCGAGCGAAACGGTGCCCGCGACCGTCAGCAGGAGAACGACGACGACTCGGTTCAGCACGCGAATGCAAGCATTCTTCCGCATGCCTCCTCTTTACGCCTGAGACCTAGGGATGTAAAGCACCTACTCATCCTTTGAATGCCCTCGGCGAAGGACCTTGCGAGAACTGCACCCGTTCGTCCGTCCTTGTCGGTTGAATCATTCAACATGCTGACATATAACAACTTGCTGAGACTTGACGTTCCCCGTGCAAAACCTTACCTTCTTATTGAGATTGAGTCTCAATCGCGGAGCCTTCGAAGATGCCGGCCATTCGTAGCAAAGAGGCGGTCGCGCCGGATCACGGGCCCGAGGAGCGCCTGCGTGAGCATCTGAAGGCGCGCAACCTCCGGATGACACCGGAGCGCCTGATGGTGCTGCAGGGCGCGATGAGCCAGTCCGGCCACTTCGACGCCGACGAGCTCTTGGAATCTCTGCGCCGCTCCAACCGCGAGGTGAGCCGCGCCACGTTGTATCGCACCCTGGATCACCTCGCCGAGGCAGGGCTCGTCAAGCGCCATCACTTCGGTGAAGGACATGCCCGCTTCGAGAGCGTCTTCGACCGTGCGCATCACGATCACATGGTGTGCCACCGCTGCGGCGCGGTCATCGAGTTCGTGAGTGAAGAGATCGAGACGCTGCAGGACCAGATCTGCGAGCAGCACGGCTTCCTCGCCCTCGGTCACGTGCATCAGATCTTCGGCATATGCCGCAGCTGCCAGACAGAGCGCACATGAGCACAGCCGTTCAGGATTCCCGGCTCGCCCAGCACCCACGCGTCCTCCTCGTTGGCAATCCCAATGTCGGCAAGAGCGTGCTGTTCGGCTCGCTCACCAAGCGTTATGTCACGGTTTCCAACTATCCCGGGACGACGGTCACGGTGACGCGCGGCTCGACGACCTTGGGCGGAATCGGTGTTCAAGTCCTCGATACCCCTGGGATCAACAGCCTGGTGCCGACTTCCGAGGACGAGGAAGTCACGCGCGACATCCTCCTGCGCGAGCAGCCCGGTGCGCTGGTGCAAGTGGCCGACGCCAAGAACCTGCGACGCGCCCTGATCCTGACCACGCAAATCGCCGAGCTGGGATTGCCGTTCACGCTGGACCTCAACATGATGGACGAGGCCGGCGACCTCGGGGTGCACGTGGATCGCGCCAAGCTCGAGGACGTGCTGGGCGTGCGCGTCGTCACCACGGTGGCCGTGCGCCGCACAGGCTTGGACACCTTGCGCGAGACGCTCCTCGACCAGAGCCGTTCGAAGCTGCGCGTCGAGTACTCGAGCGCCATCGAGCACTCCATCGCGGCGATGGAGAAGATCCTGCCGTCCACGCACTTGCAAGCGCGCGGCCTCGCCGTTTCGCTGCTCGCCGGTGACGCGTCGCTCGTCCCATGGTTGCAGGAACAGGTCGGTGCGGACGTCGTCCGGCAGCTCGAAGACATCCGCACCCGCACCCAGTCCCAGCTGCGCGAGCCGCTCGGCACAGCGATCCACCGTCACCGCCTGCGAGCCATCGATACGGTGGTCCGCGGCGTGGAAACGCGCCCGCGACATCGCGTCGGTTCCTGGCTCGACACCCTCGGTGGCTGGAGCATGCATCCCGTGTGGGGCGTGCCCGTGCTGCTCGTGGTGCTGTGGGGGATGTATCAGTTCGTCGGCGTCCTCGGCGCCGGCACGCTGGTGGATCTGCTCGAGACCAACGTCTTTGCCCATTTCCTCTCGCCCTGGGCGACGCGCGGCGCCGACTTCCTGTTCCGCTTCCCGCACACGCATCTCCTGGACAACGGCGTGCTCCTGCCGGAGTACACCCACACTGCCCTCGGTTTCGGCCAGGAATCGCTGCGTTTCTTCCACGATCTCTTCGTCGGCCCGTATGGGCAGATCACGATGGCGCTGTCGTACTCCATCGCGCTCATCTTGCCCATCGTCTCCACGTTCTTCCTGGCGTTCGGGATTCTCGAAGATTCCGGCTACTTGCCGCGCCTGGCGGTCATGGTGAACCGGCTGTTCCGCTCGATGGGCTTGAACGGCAAGGCGGTGCTGCCGATGGTCCTCGGCCTCGGCTGCGACACCATGGCGACGCTCACCACGCGCATCCTGGAAACGCGCAAGGAACGCATTCTTGTCACCTTGCTGCTGGCGCTGGCCGTGCCCTGTTCGGCGCAGCTGGGCGTGATCCTCGGCATGATGCGCTCGCTCTCGCTCGGCGCCACGCTCGTTTGGGCCGGATGCACGCTTCTCGTTCTCTTCGTCGTCGGCTGGACCGCGGCCAAGCTGGTCCCGGGTCGGGCGTCGGACTTCGTGCTCGAGCTGCCGCCGATTCGCTGGCCGCAGCTGTCGAATCTCGGCGTCAAGACGATGGCCCGCATCGAATGGTATCTGCGCGAGGCCGTGCCGCTCTTCTTGCTGGGCACGCTCCTCCTGTTCGTGCTCGAACGCGTGCACTTCTTGCATGTGATCGAAAGGCTCTCCGCCCCGCTCGTGGTCGGGATTCTCGGGCTGCCCGAGAAGGCCGCCGAGGCTTTCCTCATCGGATTCTTGCGTCGCGATTACGGCGCCGCCGGTTTGTACGACATGGCGCGAGAGGGCCAGATGGATGGCATCCAGCTCGTGGTGTCGATGGTGACGATCACGCTCTTCGTCCCCTGCATCGCCAACTTCCTCATCATGCTCAAGGAACGCGGCACTCGCACAGCGATGACGATGGTGGCTTTCATCGTGCCCTTCGCATTCGTGGTCGGTGGTGCGCTCAACCTGAGCCTGCGCGCGTTGGGGGTGGAGTTCTGATGCCGTTGGCACCCCCGATGCGCTGCCCACTTTGCGGCGGCAGTATGCACGACACCACGGGAGGGTGCGGCTCGTGCCCCATGAACTCGGGGTGCGACATGCTGTGTTGCGAAGAGTGTGGTTACGAAACCGTGAAGCCGCGCTCGGTGACGATCGATTTCTTGTCCCGGCTGTTGCGGCCGCGCCGCAGGGAGCCCAGTGCATCCTGAATTCCGCGCCCAGCCTAAAGACGAGGTCCTCGAGGAGATCTGGACTCGCCACGAAGCGGGTGACGACTCGCTCTCGGGACTGCTGCAAGTGTCGGCAGAGGAGGATGCGCCCACACTCGTCGAGCAAATGCAGAGCGAGGGTCTGTTGCAGGTCGAGGGCGATCGGGTGCACCTCACCGCGAGCGGTGATGCTCGCGCCCGCTTCATCGTCCGCGGCCATCGCTTGGCGAAACGCCTGCTCTTCGATGTCCTCAATTTGCCCGCCGACGAAACCGAACGCACCGCCTGTTTGATGGAGCACGTGCTGAGCCCGGCCACGGCGAACGCGGTCTGCGCGCTTCTCGGTCATCCGCCGCGCTGCCCCGAGGGTTTCGAAATCCCCGCCGGAGAATGCTGCACCGACCGGGCGGCGCGACAAATCCGGCCCTTGGTGTTTCCGTTGCCGGAACTCGAACGCGGCACCAACGGACACATCGTCTTCATGACGCCGAATTCGCAGAAGCGTTACGAACGACTCGGCCTGTTCGGCGTCGTTCCGGGCAGCACCGTGCGCCTGCGACAAACACAGCCCTCCGTCGTGATCGAAATCGAAGGCACCAGCCTCGCTCTCGACCGCGAAGTGGCGCGCGAAATCTACGTTCGCCGCGAATCCTGATCAGGGAAAACCCTAGAGGCAATCTACGTCACGGTGACGTGAATTGATGCCGTCCATTGGAACCGATCGCGGCTTTGTCGCGACGGGAGCGTTCGACGAGCGGACGAGAGCAGGAAAAACTCCGGAACGATACGGATCGGCGACGTCAGGAACATGGCCGCGATATTTCTGAAACTTCCTCACCATCCCTCGACCGTTCGCCTGGGAATCAAACCACGCCGGGTCATCGCACCCCGGCACGGATCTTGGATATTTATCCAATTCGGTGGGCGCTTACCGAGCCTTCACACACGAAGCCCAACGGGGAAAGCGTGTCCAGACGTAGCGATCATTCCGGGTCGGCGACGCCGGCAGTTTCCGGATTCACGCCGGATCGCACCCTCATGCAGCCCCAACCCCGTCACTGCCTTGCTCTGGCTTCACTGTGTGTTCTATCGACGCTCATCCTGTGCGTCACCGTTTTGACGCTCCCGCACAGCCACACTGGTCCATGGCCCTGGGAGCACACGAACACCGCTCTCGTCGCCTCTTTGGCGCTTCTCGTGGTGGCGACGCTCGCGCTGCTCATCAAACGGCAGCAGGAACTGCTGCGCGCATTCGAGCGCAATCAGATCTTGGCGCACGAAGTGGCCTTCCAGGAGCACGCACATGAAACACTGGCGGCTCGCACTTCCGATCTGGAGATCGAAGTCGCCCGGCGAACGGAGGCGCTGCAGGAACAAGCGACGCGCATGCTGAAGCTGTATCAAATGGCCTACGATTTCGTCGGCAACGTGTCGCACGAGTTTCGCACTCCACTCACCGTGATCAAGGAGTACGTCGCGGCGCTGGAAGAAGCCGTGGAAGGCGCGGACATCGACCCCGATGTCCAACGCTTCTTCGCCGTCATTCACGGCCGTGTCGATGATCTCAGCTTGATGGTGGACGATCTCATCGACGTGACCCGGCTCGAATCCGACATCTTGCGGGTTTCCCGCCGTCCCTGCCGGGTGGAAGACATCGTGACCCGTGCCCAGGAGATGGTCCTCGCCAAGGCACGCAAGAGTCAGATCACGCTGGAGTTCATGGCCGACCCGGAGCTTCCCGATGTCTACTGCGACCCCGAGAAGATCGGCCGTGTGATCATCAACCTCGTGACGAACGCCGTGAAGTTCTCGCCGCCCGAGAGTGCCATTCGAGTCTGGGCACTGCACGACCAAGGAGATGGGTTGGTGCGGATCGGGGTCACCGATCACGGCCCCGGAATTCCGCGCGAGAGTCGGACCGCGATCTTCGAGCGCTTCAAGCAAGTCACCCAGGAGAACGCCCCCAGCACCAAAGGCTTCGGGCTCGGACTCCACATCGCCAAGGAGCTCGTCGGACTCAACTTCGGCGACATCAACGTGCACAGCAGCATCGGCGTCGGCAGCGTGTTCTCGTTCACGGTGCCGACTTGGAACCCATCATCGTTCTTGCAGCACTATCTGCGGCACATTGGTTACTTCCGTCAGGCGTGCGCTCTCGTGTCGTTGGTGCGAGTCGAAGCCACGGGCGGCAGCCGTGAAGGCGGCGACGAGCTCGGCGCTTTTCTCGAGGACCGCTTGCGCCGCACCGATCTGGCTTTCCGCACCGGCCTCGCCGACTGGCTGATCATGGTCCCCATGGGGCAGGCACAAGGCCTGCCCGATCTGCTGCAACGGTTGCGGGACGAGCACGAGCAGGCGAACCATGTGCGCCCGCTCAATCCGCTGCTGCCCATCCACTTGGAAGTGCTCGGCACGTGGACCACCGCCGACGCGTCGCCGGATCTCGAGACCGCGTTCCTCGCCGCCCTCGCGCACGACGGCGACACTTCGCCTCCGGCGCCCGCCACCGCCGCATCGGACCGCCTCGATACCCGCGCGTAGTCACCTCACGAACGCCGGCGTCTCTGTGGTGCGACTCGAATCGCCGAGCGTCCAAGCAGCCTCGATCTCGTGATGGCGTAGTGAGCGGGCTCGGCCTATTTCCCGCCACCACCTTCGGCGGGTGTGCTGGCGGTTGCCTCGGGTTGCATCGAGACCTGCACGTAGTGGTCGGGGCGCAGGTACTTCTTCGCGGCGCGGCGGACGAGATCGACGTCGAGCAAGGCGTAGAGCTTCTCGTATTCGAGGATCTCGTCGAGATCGAGCCCGAAGCTGTCGCGGAATTCGATCTCGCTCAGCCAGTAGCGGTTCTCGCGCAGACTGACTTCGTAATTCTTGCGCTGGATCTCGGCGACTTTGGTCACGTCGTCGGCGTCGGGGCCCTTGTCGCGGAAGGCAGCGATCACCTCGAGCGCCTGTTTGGTGAGCTCTTCGAGGCGTTCGGGATCGCACTGGAAGCCGACCTGGACGCGATACTCCGGCTTGGGATCGCGCTGGCTGCCACCGCCGACCTGCACGCCGTAGACACCGCCGAGATCCTCGCGCAGGACTTCGCGCAGGCGGATCTGCAGTGCTTCAGTCAGGGCGTTGAGGGCATAACGTTCCTCGCGCTTCCAGTCGAATGCGCCCATGAAAAGGATGGCCGTGCGCGCCTTCGGGTCGACGCCGCGCCGGAACTGGCGTTGCACCACGCCCGTGGGGCGTTCGACGCCGATGTCGCGCCAGGTTTCTTTGCGTTTCAAGCTCGGCAATCCGCCGATGTAGCTGCACACCAACGGCTCGAGAACGGCTGGATCGACGTTACCGACGAAGGCGAAGGTGAAATCGCTGGCGTCGGCGAAGCGGTCCTTGTAGAAGGCGAACGCCGGGTCGAGCTCGACTTGTGACAAAGTGGCCGCGGTCAATGGGTACGACCGCTTGTGGTACTTGGTCGCCACCAGGCGCAGCGTATCGCCGAAGGCATTGCCGGGATCGGCGGCGCGGTTTTCCAGCACGCCACGGAAGCGCGCGATCTGACCCTGGAAGGCGTCGGCGTCGCGGCGTGGCTGCAGGAAGTTGAGATAGACGAGCTGCAGCAGTGTCTCCAGATCCTGGGGCCGGGCCTGACCGGACAGGCCCTCGCTGAGCGGCGCCACGAACGGCCGCACCCCGACTTGTTTGCCGGACAGCTTCTTCTCCAAATCGGGAAGGCTGAACTCGCCGAGACCACAGCTCGAAATGAACCCAGCCGCTTGGCTCGCCGAGAGGTAATTCGCATCGCTGGCCAGTGAGGTCCCACCCGGGCTCCAAGCGCGCATGATGATCTCGTCGTCCTTGAAATCGGTGCGCTTGACGTACACACGCGCACCGTTCGCGAGCGTCCAGAGCTCGAGCCCGAGCCGCTCGAAGCGCTGGCGCGCGGTGATCCGCGCGGCCGGCGGTGTGGACGCCACCAGCGGTGCATCACTCGTGGTGTCCACGTAGGGCTCGATGTCGCGGCTGGCGACGGCGGCGAAGATCTGCCGCAACGCGGCCTCGTCCGGCACGCCAACGCCTTCCTTCTCCGGCGCGCTCACGCGCACGACACGGTTGTCTTCGACTGCGAGATTACGCGCGACCGCATTCACTTCGTCGAGCTGGATCCCGCGCAGGAGCGCTCCGATCATCTCGAACTCGTAGGTGATTCCCGGCGCCGGAACATGCTCGAGGAAGTGATCGATGTACTCCGACGCGTGCGCGGCGGAATCGGTCTTTTCGCGTTCGTTGTAGGCGCTTTCCATCGCGCTCAGCAGGCGCTCCTTGGCACGTTCCAACTCGCCCGCGGTGACCCCATGGCGCTGCACACGCACGGCCTCGGCCAGCACGGCGTCCAGGCCGCGCTCGATGCCGTTGTTCGCCGACGTCACGCTCAGCGACCAGGTCTCCAGCGGCCGCACGAAGCTGCCGCGTCCGGCGCCGGCGCGGATGTAGGGCGGATCCGCCTTCTGCGCCAGCTCGAACAGCCGCATGTTGAGCGCGCTGCTGAACAGGTTCTCGACGATCGTGCGGCGGTAGGCTTCCACGTTGCCGCGCTCGCGCCGCACGGATTTGATCGCGACGGAAACGCCGCTCGTGGTCGCCTCGACATCGGTCGCGATGCTGAACAAAGTGCCAGCGTGCTCGGGAACCGGGTAAAGCGGGCGATCCACCGGCTCCGGCGATGCGGCGAACCGTTGGAAGTGCTGGCGCAGCAACGCCTCGATGCGTGCGGGGTCGAAGTCGCCGACGGCCACGACCGCCATCAATTCGGGCCGATACCAATCCGCGACGAAGCGCGCCGCGGCCTCGGGCGCGAACGTTTCGAGCACTTCCTTCTTGCCGATGGGAAGTCGTTCGGCGTAGCGCGACCCGTGCAAGAGCACGGGCAGGTGCTTGTCGTTCAAGCGCTGGCTCGCACCGCGGCCGAGCCGCCATTCTTCGATGACGACGCCGCGCTCCTTGTCGACCTCCGCCGGGTCAAACGTCGAGCCGCGGGCCCAATCGGCGAGGACGAGAAACGCCTTGTCGACGACGGAATCGACGTCCGTGGGCACCGTCAGCATATACACCGTTTCGTCGAAGCTGGTGAAGGCGTTGATGTCGGCGCCGAAACGCATGCCGGTGCTCTGCAGGTAGTCGACCATCTCTTGTGCGGCGAAGTGCTGCGTGCCGTTGAACGCCATGTGCTCGACGAAATGCGCCAGGCCTCTTTGATCCTCGGCCTCGAGAATGGAGCCCGCATTGATCACCAGGCGCAGCTCGGCGCGATTCTTCGGTTCCTGGTTGACGCGGATGTAGTAGTCGATGCCGTTCGGGAGCTCGCCATGCTGCACCTTCGGATCCAGTGGCAAGGCCGCGGCGAGATCGACGGCTTTCGCCGGCGCTGCCGGTGCGGTGGGCTTGGTGGATGTGGCCGGTGCGGCGGGCGCGGCTGCGGCCGGCTTGGCGGGTGCGGCTTGGCTCGCCGCCGGACGCGGCAGGGCGAGGAGGGACACCCACAGGGCGATGGCGACGCGTGATTCAACGTTCATGTCGGCTCCCTCAAATGCGAACGACGCTGCGCGCTGGAATCCAACCATGCAGTTTCGCGCCCAGCGATACGCGCAACCAATCGGGACGGGTTTCCTCCACCAGGACTTCACTGCCCTCGTGCAACCAGAACTCCACGGTGTAATCGCTCCCGGGGCCGCTCATGGCTGCGACCTTGTCGGCATCGACCACCGCGCGCTCGATGCCACGTTCGTCGTGAATCTTGTAGCCCAGAGTCGCGGCTCCCAACACCAACAGCACCATCAACGCGAGCGACCCCAGGCGCAGGCCGAAACGGCGATCGCGGCCGAGGATGCGCAGCACCAGCAGTCCGGCGACAATCACATAGAGGATCGACACGAGCACGATCATTTCGTTGATGCTCATGCGCGAGTAGAGTGCCCGCACTGCCGAAAGCGGGAACGGCACCGGCGATTGCACGGCACGATCCTCGCGGCGAGCGAGGACAAGATCCAGGTTGGCGCGCAACATTGGGTCGCGCGGGATGAGACGCTCGGCACGCCGGTAGGACGCGATGGCCCGGCCGAGCGCGTCGCTCTTGAAGTACGCATTGCCGAGATCGTAATAGAGCGGGCCATTGCGCACGCCCTGGGCCTCGGCCAGCTCATAGGCGGCGACGGCTTCGGCGTAACGCCCCGACTCGTAGGCCGCATGACCGCGTTGGAGGAGATCGTGCGCCGGCACATACTCCGCCGGCGACTGCTGCACGTGCAGGGAGGGTTCGGTGGAATCTCGAGCGGCGCTTTGCGCCCGCACACCGGGCGCGGCGAGCACCACGCACAGCAAGGTGGCCGCCGCGATTCGGGACCTACCTGGCTTGCGTCCCCAACCCTCCTCCATCGTCATCACCAGGGATTCGACTTCCTGCAGGGTGGAGCGCATGCGCTCGGGGGCGAAGCTTCCCGGCGCGAAACGTGCCGCGTCGCAGTGCTCGAGCAATTGCACGAGACGCTCCCGCGTGTCCTCGTTGGCATGGGCGGCATCGAGCTGTTGTCGCAACGCCGCGTGGGTCAGGCCGGCGACCGGAGCGTTCAGCTTGTCGCCGACGTACTGCAGCACGGCTCTCTGTGCTTCGGCGTAGAACTCCTGGTGCTTGCCGTCGGCGAGCAGACGCTCGGCCTGGGCCAGTCGCTTGCGCGCGATCGCGCGCGCACGGGACGAGCGCGCCAGCGCCACATCGGCGGCGAAGCGCCGGCGGCGGCGTTGCAGCAAGCCGACGCCGCCGACTGCGAGGAGCGGGAGAGGGGCCAGCACGAGGAACATCCCGTGCGCATAGAGCGGCGTCCACGTGTCGGAGACCGGCACATCGGTCCGAATGTGGGAGATGTCGTTGCTCAGCACTTCGATGTCCTGTTGCAACGGGGCCTGGCCGGCCATCTGCGGCGTTCCCCCCGCGACCGGTGTGGCGGTCACGCGCTGCACCTCGGTTTGCAAAGTCTTGTAGCTGTCGGAACCAGTGTCGAAGTACGACAGCCGCACGGGCGGGATGGTGAATTCCCCGGGTCCGCGCGGGACGAGCACGACTTCATACGTCCGCGTGCCGCTCACGCGATCGAGGTTGAGCACGTCCGACTTCGAGTCGGCATCGTAGGTCTTGAACGCCGGCAACTCGGGCAGGCGCGGCTTCGAGAACGTGCGCACGTTGCCGCTGCCGCTCACGGTGACGGTCATCGTCACCGGCTCGCCTTCGGGGATCTCGTGGCGATCGACCCGTGACACGAGCTCCATGTCTTCGCCGACGGCGCCATCGAAATCCGCCGGGCGCCCGGCCGCCGGCAAGGGCAACACCGTCACCGTCGTGGGGCGACTGCGCAGCACTCGCTCGACGCCGCGGTCGAAGAAGGAAAAACTGCGCTCCGCGATCTCGACCAAACGCAGCACCGAGGGTTCGATTTCGAGCGTGCCGGATGTCGTGGGGAAAACGGCCGTGCTCACCTCGACGACCAGATAGCGCCGGCCGTTGACGATCTTGTGGTATTGCTTCTCGCCTTCCTGCAGCTTCTCGACCCAGAACCCCTCGAACTTCGGTGGCGTGTAGTTGAGATTCGACACACGCACGGCATAGTAGAGATAGAAGGTGTAGAGAATCTGTTCGTTGACGTAGGCCTTTTCCTTGTCCACACGCGCGACGACGAAGAGATCCTTGCCCTCGCCCGCCGCGTCCCCCGGCGCCGGCGCGAGCGACTGCCCGCTCACCTGCACGCGAATGGGCTCGGTCTTGTGCTCTTGCCCCCGGAGGAAGACGGAGAAGACCGGAATGACGAGATCGCCCTCGCGCTGCGGAAACAGAACGAATGTGAACGTGTACGACGCGCTCATCTGACCGTTGACGATGGAATAGCTCTGCGATTCGCCGCTCGACGCCACCCGGAAATCGGCGAGCTCCGGCGCGCGCAGCTCCGGCCGGCCCTGGAAGGGACCGCGCACCCGGATGTCGAGCCGGATCGCGTCTTCGAGCGTGCCGGCGGTGCGGTCCGCCGAGGCTTCCACAGTCACATCCTGAGCGCGGGCAACCGGAGCCAGGAAGGCGAGTGCGACGGCGGCGATGGCCCACATCCGGAACTGCAACGACCTCACCAATCCTTTTCCGTGCGACGCGCGCGCATCTGCGCCTTGATCATCTTCTGCTTCTGCAGCTCCTGCTCCTGATCGCGGAGGGCTTCGAGGATGCGCAGCGCCTCCTCCGGTCGCAGCTCGCCCTCGGCGGCGGCGATCGAATCGGCAGCTGCACTCTGTGCCTGCTGCTCTTGCGGTGTCTGCTTTTGATCCTGCTGCTCACCCGGTTGGTCTTGGCCGGGCTGCTTGGGTTGTTGCTGGTCCCCTTGCTGATCTTGCTGCTGCTGTTGTTGTTGCTGCTGCTGGTCGTCCTTCTGATCCCCTTGGTTCTTCGGATCGGGTTTCTGCTGCTTTTGCTTTTGTTGCTGCTCTTCCTGTTGCTTCTGCAGCTGCAACGCTTTTTCGAGGTTGATCTTGGTGTCGCGGTCGCCGGGGTTGGCGCTGAGCGCGCGCCGATAGGCTGCGATCGCCTCCGGCAGCTTGCCCATGCGATAGAAGGTGTTGCCGAGATTGTGCAGACTCTGATGGCGCAGCCCTGGATCTTCGCTCTGTGCCGCGCGCGAGAGCGCCTTGGCCGCTTCGTCCAGGCGTTGTTCCTGATGCAGGGCGTTCCCGAGATTGTACGAGATTCCTCCCGATTCCGGCGCGTGCGTCAATGCTTCGGTGTATTTTTCCACGGCCTCACCGTAGTGCTGCTCGCTGAATGCCTTCGTCGCGTCCCGGTTGCGCGTCGCTGCCTGCCGCGGCACGCCCGCCGTCAGCATCATGGCGCAGAGCAATCCGGCGACACCGAGATCCGGCGTGCGCCGGCGGCGTCGTGCCGGCAGCACGAACTCGATCGCGAGCAGGAGAATCGCCAGCCCCAGAGGCCATTGGAAGCGTTCTTCGTAGCTCGTCCCAACCCGGCCCTCGAGCTCTTTCTTTTCCATGTGCTGCAGCTCTTCGGTCACCGCCGAGAGCTCCAGCCCTTGCGGCGTGCCCCGGAAGTACTTGCCTCGAGTCGTGCTCGCCACCTCCGCCAACGTCGTTTCGTCGAGGCGCGTGTTGACGACGTGGCCGCTCTTGTCCTTGCGATAGCCGCCGACTCCGCCACCTTCGTCGCGTTCCGGAATCGGCTCGCCCTCGACCGAGCCGATGCCGATGGTATAGATGACGAGACCTTCCTTCTCGGCTTCCTTGGCTTCGGCCATCACCTGTCCTTCGTGCGACTCGCCATCGGTGACCAGCACCAGCGCCTTGTGCCTCTCTTGACCAGCGGCGAAGGCCGAGCGCGCCCGGGCGATGGCGCTCGCGATGTTGGTCCCCGGTGTCGACACGCTGGTGATGTTCAGCGTTTCGACCAGCAGCAGCACCGTGCCGTGATCGAGGGTGAGCGGACACACGGTGTACGCTTCGCCGGCGAAGGCGATGAGCCCGATGCGGTCTCCTTGCATGCGGTTCACCAGATCGGCGATCTCGCGCTTGGCATGCTCCAGCCGGTTCGGCCGCAGGTCCTCGGCCAGCATGCTCGCCGAAACGTCGACGGCGACCATGAGGTCGATGCCGCGGCGCTTCATCATCACCATCTCGCCGCCCCATTGCGGCCGTGCCAGCGCCAGCGCCACCAGCGCCCACGCGGCGAGCACGAGCGCGATCTTGACCCACTCGCGCTGAGGATCGTATCCGGGTGCGAGGCGCGCGAATAATTGACCGGCCCAGTTCATGCGCGCCCGCTTCCGCATCCGCCAGCCAATAGTGAGAAGCACCGCCGCTGCCGGCAGCACCAGCAACAGCCACAGGTTGTCCGGAGCGCCGAACTGCACCGACGAGTTCACGGCAGCCTCCGCAGGAATCCGTGCGTCAGGAATCCCTCGAGCAGCAGCATCCAGAACGCCGGCAGGACCAGTGCTTGCGCCAGCTCGGAGTATTCGACGTAAACCTTGGTTTCGATGCGTGTCTTTTCCATTTCCCCGATCTCGGCGTAGATCTCCTGCAGCTTCTCCGGGCTGGTGGCGCGGAAAAACTTCCCATCACCGAGCACGGCGATCTTCTTCAGCGTTTCCTCGTCGATGGGGCTGAATTGGCGCACGTATTGGCGGCCGAAGAAAGTCTCCACCGGGAACCGTGCGTTCTCCTCGCGTCCGGCGGCGATGGTGTGGATCTTGACGCCCATGGCGCGGGCGACCTTGGCGGCCGTGATTGGATCGATCGTCCCCGCATTGCTGGCGCCGTCGGTGAGCAAGATGATGACCCGGCTCTTGGCTTCGCTGTCGCGCAACCGGTTCACCGCCGTCACCAGCGCGGTGCCGATGGCGGTGCCATCCTCGATCTGCCCTGTCTGCACTTCGTCGAGGAAGCGCAACAGGACGGCGTAGTCGAGCGTCGGTGGGCACTGTGTCAGCGCCTGCCCGGCGAACACGACGAGCCCGATGCGATCCGCTTTGCGGCCCTCGACGAAATCGCGCGCCGCTTCCTTCGCGACCTCGAGACGCGAGACGTCCTGCCGCGTCGCACCGCGGTGATCCGAGGTCATGTCCACCGCCAGCATGCTGCCCGAAATGTCGAGCACGAGGATGATGTCGATGCCTTCGCTGTCGACACTGGTGCTGCTCGAGCCGGATTGCGGCCGCGCCAGTGCCAGCACCAGCAGGAGCAGGGCGACCAAGCGCAGCAGCAGCGGCAAGGGCTGCAAGCGTTGGCGCAGGCTCGGTCGGGTGTCCTGCAAGAAGCGCAGGCTCGAGAACTGCAGCACGGTGCGCCGCGGGCGCACCCAACGGAGATAAGCCGCAAGAAGCAGAGGCAGAGCCAGCAGCGCCACCAGGATCCATGGGTTGCCGAAACGCATCATGTGGCGACCACCTCGGCGACCTCTGATTCACGCAGCTGCAGCAGCGACGTGCGCGCCGTCTCGTTGACGAAGCGCCGCACGCGGTCGAGCGCCGCATCGCATTCCAAGATCGTCGGCTGCATCTTGGCGAACTTGACCAGGTCGGCCTCCTCGCACAGCGCCAGGAGCGTCTGCACCAGCTGCGGCCTGTAGCCGCGCGCGCGCAGTTCGCGCCGGATCTCGTCGGTGGTTTCCTCGAGGGCAGTGAAGCCGAATTGCGGCGCCGCCTCCAGATACTGTCGCAAGATCTCGGACAGACGGACGTAGTGTTCCTTGATTCTTCCCGATGCGGGCAGCTGCTGCGCCTCGAGCTTGCGCAGCTCGACGAGCGCTGCTTCGTGCGGCGCGATCGCGGGCGCTGCCGGTGCGATCACCACGCGCCGCCGCCGGCGCCGCCGATGCCACAGGAACAGCGCCAGAGCGAGAACCACCGCCGCGAGCGCGAACCAGATCCAAAGCGGCAGCGGCACCGGCAGCTCCTGCTGAGCCTTGAGCGGGCGAATATCGGCGGCGGCGAGCGAGTCGTCGAGAACGGAAGCCACATGCAGCCGAATCGAGTCCGTGTACACGATCGCGGTTTGCGTGTCGGTTTGGACCTGCACCGACCAGGGCGGCAGCACGATGTCGCCGACATCGAACACCGAGAGCGTGTAGCGCCCCATCCAGGTGCCGGCCTCCGCCGGCGGGGTCTCGAGATTCACGACCTCGACCTGTGCCGGCGTTTGTGGGCGCGGAAAGGTCACGACGTCGCCGGCCGCTGCTTCCACGCGCACTTCCACCGTGACCGGGTCGCCGACGGTGAGCGAGTCCGGGCTGGTGTGCACGCTGACGGTCGCCGACTGCGCCGGCGCGGCGAGGAGGACGTGCACCGACTCGGCGAGGAGGGTCAGCACCCCGATGGCGTGGCGGGTCCCCCGCATCGCTCGCCCCATGCTGTTCACCTTCCTACCCACGACTGTTGCTCCCCGAGACTCAGTGGCGCCGCGCGCGCTTGCGGAAATACGCCATCAGCGGCAGGACGTACGCCGTGTCGGTGCGCAAGTCGATGCAGTCCAGGCCGTGGCGGCGGAAGACGCGCTCGCGCCACACGCGCACCATGCGCGCCCGGCGCTCGAAGCGGGCGCGCACCTCGGCGCTGCCGGTGTCCACCAGCAGGCGCTGGCCGGTCTCGGCGTCCTCCAGCTCCACCAGGTCCACGTCCGGCAGCCGCTCCTCGCGCGCGTCGGTGATCGTGATCGGCACGACGTCGTGCCGGCGCGACACGACGGAGAGCGGCGTCTCGAACCCGGGATCGAGAAAGTCCGACACCAAGAACACCACCGCCTTGCGCTTGAGCACCTGGGCCAGGAACTCGAGCGCGCCGCCGACCTCGGTGCCGCGGCCCTCGGGCTGGAAATAGAGCAGCTCGCGGACGACGCGCAGCGCGTGCTGCCTGCCCTTCTGCGGCGGCACGAACAGTTCCACCTCGTCGGTGAACAGGACGCAGCCGACCTTGTCGTTGTTGCGTACGGCCGAGAAGGCGAGGATGGAGCACACTTCCGTCGCCAAATCGCGCTTGAGCTGGACGCCGGAGCCGAAAACGCCCGACGCCGACAGATCCACCGCCAACATCACGGTGAGCTCGCGTTCCTCGGCGAACTTCTTGATGTACGGTACGCCGAGACGCGCCGTGACATTCCAATCGATGGAGCGAATGTCGTCTCCCGGCGCGTATTCCCGCACCTCCGCGAACTCCATGCCGCGGCCCTTGAACACGCTGTGATACTCGCCGGAGAAAATGTCGTTCACGAGGTGTTTCATCTGGATTTCGAGACGCCGGACTTTTTGCAGCACTTCGGCCGGAATCGTGCCACGGCTCTGGGGACGGCTGCCCAAGATGCGGCGGGCGCGGGGGCGCCTGCTGGCTCGACGGGCCGCAGCCTGATCTCGGACACCGGATGGTGTTGCGGATGGCTGCAACGGATTGAGATCCGAGCCACCCTTCGCCGCCTCGCGTTTCATGGCACCTCGATCACGTCGAAGAGACGCTGCAACACCTCCTCGGAAGTCACGTTCTCGGCCTCCGCCTCGTAGGTCGTGATCACGCGGTGCCGCAGCACGTCCATGCCGATCGCCTTCACATCCTCGGGGGTCACGTAGCCGCGGCCACGCATGAACGCGTGCGCCCGCGCCGCGAGCGCCAAATAGATGCTGGCGCGCGGCGACGCGCCGTAGGCGATCAAGTGTTTGATATCCAGCTTGTACTTCTCCGGCTCGCGGGTGGCGAACACGATATCGAGGATGTAGTCCTTCACCTTTTCGTCCATGTACACACGCGTCACCACTTGCTGGGCGCGGATGATGCGCTCCGGCGTGATCACCGCATTCACCGACGGCAAGGAATCGCCGGACATGCGGTCCATGATCTGGCGCTCCTCCTGCTTGCCCGGGTAGCCGACGCGCAGCTTCAACATGAAACGGTCCACCTGCGCTTCCGGCAGCGGGTAGGTGCCTTCCTGCTCGATGGGGTTCTGCGTCGCCAGCACCAGGAAAGGCGGCTCGAGCACATACGTCTCGTCCCCGATGGTCACCTGGCGCTCTTGCATGGCTTCGAGCAACGCGCTCTGCACCTTGGCTGGAGCGCGGTTGATCTCGTCGGCCAGGATGAGGTTGGCGAAGATTGGGCCACGCTTGACGGTGAACGCACCCTCGCGCTGGTTGTAGATGAGTGTGCCGATGAGATCGGCCGGCAGCAGGTCGGGGGTGAATTGGATGCGCTGGAACTTGCCGCGGATGACCTGCGCCAAGGTCTTCACCGTCAAGGTCTTGGCCAGGCCCGGAACGCCTTCCAAGAGGACATGCCCGTTGGCCAACAGGCCGATGACGAGCCGTTCCACCATATAACGCTGGCCGACGATGACCTTGCCGATCTCGTGCGCGACGTCGTCGACGAAGGCCGATTCTTCCTTGATTCTCTCGTTGATGGCTGCGATCTGCGAGTCCATGCACCCCTCCTGGCGACGCGATGTCGCGACGCTTCGAGCGCGCGAGCTGCACGCGAACCCGGGCGCGCGCCGGAGTCCGGAGCTTTCAGAGGTACACGCCCCGCGACGGGGGCGTTCCCGCCCGGTCGGGCGGACCGGACCAGAGTAGTGGGAGGCAGCGGCACCTGCAACGTCGTCTTAGGGGGACGGCGGTGGGGCGCGGTGGCGGCCGTGACTCGGGTCGAGGCGGACGCTCCTCGCGCGCGCTCCTGCGCGCTCGTCGCTCGGCACGAGCGCTGCTCGGACATCCTGCCCTCGCGGGCGCGCTCGTGACACCGCCTCGACCCGAGTCACGGCCGCCGCCGAGTCATGTGCGCGGTCCCCTGGACAAAAGCGGGGCGGATGCCGGATCTTGGTTACCCAGACACGCGCCGCGAGGTCCCGGATGCCGATTTCCCGCAAGGTCAAACAGCAGATGTCCGAGGCGTCTTGGATCCGGCGCATGTTCGAGGAGGGCCGCGCACTCAAGGCGCGGGTGGGTGCCGCCAACGTCTTCGACTTCTCCCTCGGCAACCCCGTGGTCGAGCCTCCAGACGAGTTTTTCGAGGCCTTGGAAGAGGTGGTCGCAGACCGCCACCCCGGGATGCACCAGTACATGGAGAACGTCGGTTACCGCGAGACGCGCCTCGCCGTCGCCGATCGCCACGGTCTGGAGAGTGGGCTCGAGTACACGCCCGACCACATCGTCATGACCGTGGGTGCCGCCGGCGCGATGAACGTCACGCTCAAGACCGTTCTCGACCCCGGTGACGAGGTCGTGTTGCTCGCGCCGTATTTCGCCGAGTACCGCTTCTATGTCGACAATCACGGCGGTGTGGCGCGCGTCGTGCCGACGGCCAGCGACTTCGACCTCGACCTCGCCGCCATCGAAGCCGCCATCGGTCCGAAAACGCGCGCGATCGTGATCAACAACCCCAACAATCCGACGGGGCGCGTCTATGGCCATGGCTCCATCGAGGGGTTGGCGCAGATGCTCCAGCAGAAGCAGAAACAGCTCGGCAGCACGATCTACATCATCACCGACGAACCCTATCGTGCCGTGGTCTACGACGACGTCGATGTGCCGATCGTGGCCACTTATTACGACAACACCATCCTGTGCACGTCGCATTCCAAGGACCTGGGGCTCGCGGGCGAACGCATCGGCCATATTGCCGTGTCGCCGACGGCCTCCGACGCCGCCGAGCTCGTCGACGGCATGGCCTTCGCCAACCGCACACTGGGGTTCGTCAACGCGCCCGCTCTCATGCAGCGCGTGGTGATGGGCATCTTGGGTGCGACGGTCGACGTGGAGTTCTATCGCCAGAACCGCGATGTCATGTATCGTGAGCTCACCCAATGCGGCTTCGAGATGATCAAGCCCGAGGGCGCGTTCTATCTCTTCCCGAAGTCACCTCTCGACAATGACGTCGACCTGGTGCGGCACCTGCAGAAACACCACATCCTCACCGTGCCGGGCACCGGCTTCGGCACCCCGGGCTACTTCCGCATCTCCTACGCCGTCGATCCCGGCGTCATCGAGCGCTCCCTGCCGGTGTGGAGGGCAGCCGCCGCCGAGCTCGGTCTCCAGCCACGCCAGGTTCCGGTGCCCTGACCGGTGCGGGTTGTTCCACTCGTGTTCGCGGAACGAGGATGAAATTGTCGACGGTCTCCGCACGAGAAGCACTCGAACGTCTGCGCGAGGGCAACCATCGCTTCGTCTCCGATGTCCGCAGTCATGACACGCTCACGAGCCGGCTGCATCGCAGCGAGCTCGCGGCAGGTCAAGAGCCGTTCGCGATCATTCTCGGATGTTCCGATTCGCGGGTGCCGGCAGAGATCGTCTTCGACCAGGGCCTGGGCGACCTGTTCGTCATTCGCGTTGCCGGCAACATCGTCGCTGCCTCGCAAGTCGGCAGCGTCGAGTTCGCAGCGGCGCGGTTCAGTACGCGGCTGGTCGTGGTGCTGGGGCATTCGCAGTGCGGGGCGATCTTGGCGACATTGGAAGAGCTGCAGCAGCGGTCGGAGAAACAGTCACGCAATCTGCGTTCCATCGTCGACCGCGTGCGGCCCTCCGTGGAAGCGTTGCTGGCGACGGAGCTCCGTCACGACCCGGAGGCTCTGGTGCGTTTGGCCGTGCGGGCCAATATCCGCGCCTCCGCCGACCATCTGCGCCACGGATCGGAAGTCCTCGAGCAGCTGATCGATGACGAGGGGCTCCTCGTCGTCGGGGCCGAGTACTCACTGGAGACTGGGGTCGTCGAATTCTTCGACGGCGTGCCCACGGCCGGTTGAAAGTGGACCCGGGCTCGGACGCCGACCGGCTCGACGACGACGCCCTCGTTGCCGCCATCGGCAGCGGCGATCGCGATGCGTTGCGCCTGCTGCTCGAGCGCTGGGGGCCGCGCGTGCGCGCGTTCCTGCAGCGCACACTCGGCTCGACGCGTGACGCCGAAGACCTCACACAGGAAACCTTCGTGCGCATCTATGGCGCGGCCGCGCGTTACCGGCCCTCGGGGCGCTTCCCCGCCTGGCTTTTCCGCATCGCGGGCAATTTGGCGCGACGGGAGCTGCGGCGCCGGAAGCTGATCGCGCTCGTTCTCGGCGAGCCCGCCACGCGGCCCGAGGAGATCTTCGCCTCGCTCCCCGCAAGCGGCGCCTTCGACCCGGAGAGTCCGTTGCGCGACGCGGAGATTCGCCGCGCCATGGCGACGGCGCTCGCGCGGTTGCCGGAGCGGCAGCGCATGGCAGTGCTGCTGCGCTTCTACGAGGAGATGCCCGTGGCCGACATCGCCACGGCGCTCGGGATCGGCACGCGGGCGGCGGAGTCGCTGCTCGCGCGCGCGACGCGGACCTTGCGCACATTGCTCCAGGATCTGCATTGAGGCACCGAGGTGGATCCTCGTGGCGGGGACGGAGGTCCTCGCGGGGACGGGGGACGATGTCTAACCCCGAGCGACGGAAAACCCAGTCTCGTGGATTGTGTATGCAGCGACGGGAGAAACCGTGAGTGACCTCTGTCCCACAGACGAGCAACTGGCCCAGATCGCGGACGGCCGTCTGGACGATGCGGCCACCGTGAGTCATGTCTCGGGCTGCGAGCGTTGCACGTCGACGATCCACGAGTTGCGTCGCGTCACATCGCTCTTGACCGCCCTGGGTCGCGCCGAGTCCCGGGCTCCTGTGGCCCCGCTTTGGACCGCGATCGAATCGCAGCTCATCACTCCGAGCTGGCAAAAGCGAGTCCCCGTGGCGCTCCTCGATGGCTCTCGGCTGGTTGGTGCTTTCACCCAGCCGAGAGTTGCCGCCGCATGGGCCATGTGCATCGCAGGAATTGCCTCGGGTGTCTGGCTCGCGCGCGTCGATGGCAACGGCAGCAGCACATTGTCCTATGCCGAATCGAGCCTGGCGGACGAAACGGCCGCCGGTCTCGCCGACTTGTATGCCGAGAGCTTCGACGACGGCGCGAGCGCCGAGGACGCGCGTGCGGTCGGAGACGATCCAGCATCACCCCCGGACGATTCGACCGATGCACACGACGACTGAGCCCGAACCGATCCGCGCAGGAGGAACACCGTGAGGCCGCGATTCGAACGACTCCTGCTCATCTTTTCGCTCGCACTCAACACGACTCTCGTGTCGCTGGCCGTCGTCGGCGCGCGCGAGGCACCGCGGGACCGCGCCCAGTCGGAACCATCGGCCGGCTTCTCACCCCGATGGCACGGGCAGCGCACCGCGCGGATGGGCCGGGCACTCCGGCTCGATTCGAGCCAAAGAGCTTCGATGCGAAGTCGCCTGGGCTCCGCCAGACCCGAGCTGCATGCGGCGCGCCGGCAGCTTGCACAAGCGCGCAGCGAATTCCGCGACACATTGCGCCAGGGCGACGTGGTCGCCGCCAGGGTCGCGCGCGCCGAGGTCTCCCGGGCACAAGCTCGACTCGACAGCTTGAGCGCCGAAGCCATGCTGGCCGAGCTCGCCGTCCTGAGACCGGACCAACGCGAGCGCTACGTACGCTGGACTTTCGACCGGCCTCGATTCCGTTCACGCGAGAACCGCAGGCCACCCGACACGGAATGACATGCGAGAAGTCAGGCAAGGATTCACGTCGCACTGGAAAGGATGCACCATGAGACCAATCCATGTTTCCCCACCGCACCCGCACCACCGGCTCCTCTTCGGGCTCGCGCTCCTCGGCGCGCTGCTGCTCGTGCTCGCGATCGGATTCGTCGACACTGCCGGGGCCGCGCAGCGGCGGATGATGCGTGGGCCTGGCCCCCATGAGATGGGCATGCTTCCGAACCTCGGCCTCGACATCCTGGATGCGGCAGAAAAACTCGATCTCAAGTCGGACCAAGTGACGCGCCTCAAGGCGATTCGCAAGAGCGCGCCAGGTCTGATCATGCCGAAGGCGCAAGCGCTCATGGAAGCCCGGATCGATCTGCAGGACCTCATGCTGCAGGAGAATGCGGCGGCCGATGCCCTGCGCCAAGCGCACCAACAAATGTTGGACGCGCGCTCCGCCGTGCAGGCCGCGACGTTCGATTTGCGCATGCAAGTCCGTGACGTCCTGACGCCGAAGCAACGGGCCGAGCTCAAGGACATGAGCCGCGAGCGCGCTCGGGAGCGCCGCGTGCGCATGCGAGCTCCCGGCCGCATGGGTCAGGGCCCCGCGGAAGATTGGGACGTGGACGGCGGCGAGTTGCTCATCGGCGGCGAGCTGCTCGCAGGCGACGAGTTGCTCCCAGGCGACGAGTTGCCGTGAGGCGGCCGGCCGATCTACGCCCGCGCGTCGTTCATCCCGCTCGGGTCATGGCCCCGTGCGTGGGGTGTTCATTCGATGCGGGCGCGAAACGAACTCGGGGCGGCTCTCCGCCAGCGAACGATAGCAGGCTTCGACGATTTCGAGCGTGCGCAGGCCATCGCGCACGGTGATGGGCATCGACTCGAAATTGGCGATGCAATGGGCGAAGGCGGCAAGCAGCGGCGGCAACGTCGGCTCGGGCTGGGCTGGACGCAGCACGGTGCGCCGCGTCCCTTCGACGTGCACGACCTGATCCTCCTGATAGTCCACCCACAGCTGCCCGTGCTGGCCGACGATTTCCAAATTCGCCGAGCGGGATTGCGTGCACTTCGCCACCTCGAGCGCCACCAGCGTGTCGCTGTCGCGCAGCGTCGCCTGCACCTTGAATAGGTCCTCGTGGAACGGGTTCTCGACGCGATGCGCCTGACAGTAGACCCGTTCGAACTCGGCACCCAGCAACCAGCGCACGAGATCGTAGAGATGCACACCGGTGTTGAGGATGGAACCCAGCGGATGCGTCGTCTCGGTGTTCTGCCAGGCGAGATCGGTGCGCGGCAACCGCTGTGACGCGGTGAGCGACCGCACTGGACCAATGCGCTCGAGCTGGTCGCGCGCGAGACGCAAGGCCACGTTGTAGCGCAACGTCTGCGCCAGGAGCAGCGGCGTCCCGGTTTCCTGCACGATGCGTTCGAGCTCGAAAGCTTCGTCGAGCACCTGTGTGAGGGGCTTCTCCAGCAGCACGGGAGTACCGCGTTCGAGGGCGAGCGTCGCCAGGGACAGGTGCGTCGGTGGCGGCGTCACGATGACGACCGCCTTCACCTCCGGATGCTCGAGCAGCGCTTCGGGGTTGGTGAAGTGCGGTACGCCCCATTCGCGGCCGATGCGTTCCGCATGGTGCGGGTCACGCCGGCAAACTGCCGCCAGGCGCATACCCGGCACGTCGCGTGCTACGTGACGCACGTAACGCAAACCGTGCACACCGAGACCGATGACGCCGACACCAAGCATGCGACGATTCTACCGATTCGCACCCTGTTTGACGAAGGAAGGTCTGGTAAGTCGGTGCGAGGCCCGATCGGTGAACCCCTGACGAGCACACGACTCCGGCGGAACAGGGCGAATGAAGGGTTGCCAAAACACCCCGGGTCGCAGTATCAACTTTTCGAGGCCACCATCTAGTCGACCCCCGTCGTTCGAATGTCTGGAGCACCCGTTGCGCGACTCCGGCCCCATCCCCGTTTCCCACCCCTCACCGGGTCTTGCGCCGGCAGTTAACCCATTCATTGGCAAAGTCTTCGCGATGATTGTCCCCCGTTGCATCGGACTCGCGGCACTCGCCTGGTTCGCCGCCATCGGGTCGCAGCCGTCCCGGGCAGAGGCGCAGAACGAGACTGCGGCGTGGGCAGAAACGGGGACGGCATCATGGTACGGGCCGGGGTTCGCCGGTCGGCCGACCGCATCGGGGGAGACCTACGATCCGAAGAACCTGACTGCCGCGCATCGCACTCTGCCGCTCGGCACCTTGGTGCGTGTCCAAAACCTCGATAACGATCGCCACATGATCGTGCGCATCAACGATCGTGGGCCCTTCGCCCACGGTCGGATTCTCGACATGAGCCAGGCTGCCGCGGAGGTCCTGGGATTTCGAAACAACGGCACCACAAAGGTGCGGATCTCCGCCGTGTCGGCCCCGCCGCGCGGCACCTCGACCGCCCAGCGCACCGTTGTCTCTCAGCCGATCGCATCTTCGGTGCAGGTAGTCGCGGCGTCGGCCAGCGGCGAGGATGCGGCACCGGCGCTCGTCGCCCAGCCGACCGCGCCGCAATGGATCATTCAGCTCGGCGCCTTTCGCGATGGCCAGCATGCCAACGAGGTGATGCAAACGGCGGCGCCAGTTGGCGTTGCCCTGCAGGTGGAGTACGATGGGATTCTCTATCATGTGGTCGCTGGTCCTTTCGAGAGCAGCGACGCAGCCGCGCAAGCGTTGCAGGAGATCGAAGGCAATGGCATGAAGGGATTCGTGCGCAAACGACAGTGACTCACTCCCAGCACGACACCATCGCCGTTCTCGACTTCGGCGGCCAATACGTCCATCTCATCGCCACCAAGATCCGCTCGCTCGGCGTACACGCGGAGATCCGCGACCCCGACGATCCCGTCGACACATTCCGCCATTACAAGGGGATCATCCTCTCGGGCAGCCCGGCACTGAGCGCACACGACGAGGACGCCGGCTGGAGCCGCGGCTTGCTCGACCTCGGCCTGCCCGCGCTCGGCTTGTGCTACGGGCACCAGGAGATCGCGAAGCACGCGGGCGGATCGGTCGAGCACACCAAGCGCGAGTATGGTGCCGCCACTTTCCACCTCACCGGCAGCTCGCCGCTGTTCACGGGGCTCACCGCCGAGGAACCGGTGTGGATGAGCCACGGCGACACCGTCACGGATCTGGGCGGCGGCTTCGTCGAGCTCGGCTACTCGACCGGAGGCGCCGAGGAAGGACAGACGTATCGCTACGCCGCGATCGCCTGCGAGGCGCGGCGTCAGTACGGCGTGCAGTTCCACCCCGAGGTCGACGACACGCCCTGCGGCGCCCGCATCTTGCGCAACTTCGCCATCGGTATCTGCGGTGCAGCCGCCGACTGGTCGGTCGGCACGCAACTCGAAGAGCGCATCGCCACCTTGCGCGACGAGATCGGGAATCGCGAGGTGCTGCTTCTCGCCTCGGGAGGCGTCGATTCCACCGTGGCGGCATTGCTCTTCCAGCGCGCCATCGGCAGCGAGCGCTTGAAGTTGCTGCACATCGACAACGGCCTCATGCGCCTCGACGAGAGCCGGCGCGTGGCCGCGGATCTCACCGCGCTCGGTTTGGGCAAGAGCCTGCACGTCGTCGATGCCACCGATTCGTTCTTGGGCGCGATCGAGGGGCTGACCGATCCCGAAGCCAAACGCCGCGCCATCGGCGTCACCTTCGTCGAAGTGTTCGAGCGCGAGGCAATGAAGCTGGGACTCGAGCGTGCGCTCCTCGGCCAAGGCACGATCTATCCGGACACGATCGAAACCGGCGGCACGAAACGCTCCGACGTCATCAAGACGCACCACAATCGCGTGCCGCTCATCGAGCAAATGATCGCGCAGGGCAAAGTGGCGGAGCCGCTCGCGGATCTCTACAAGCCCGAGGTGCGTGAGCTCGGGCGTGCGCTGGGCTTGGACCCTGCACACGTCGAGCGCCATCCCTTCCCGGGGCCGGGCCTGGGAATTCGCGTCGCCGCGGCGACCACCGTGCCGGCGGACTACGATCCTGCTCGGTTGCACGACGAAATCGCGCGAGTGTTGCAGGGCACCGGGCTACGGGGTCTGCCGCTTCCGGTGCGTTCGGTGGGCGTCAAGGCCGATCTCCGCAGTTACGAGCACCCGGTGCTGTTGGTGGGAGTGAACCCAGGCTGGGAACGA
>DASRJO010000196.1:0-27234 GCA_035649435.1 Candidatus Krumholzibacteriia bacterium
CGGTTGGCCCGGCATGGCCAGCGCCATGATGCAGCGAAAACGAGCGCCGCGCTGCGCCTCTGGTACGGCTGACATTTCGCGCAGCAGCTTGGCGATATTGTCGACGAAGCTGCAGGCGGGGCCGGCATAGCGCGCCGAGACCACTCCAGGGGCGCCGTGCAAGGCATCGACTTCCAGTCCGGTGTCGTCGGCCAAGGTTGGCGCGCCGGTCCAAGCACAGACCTCGCGCGCCTTCTTCGCCGCGTTGGCTTCCAACGTGGCGCCGTCCTCGACCACCTCGGGACAGCCCGGATAGTCCCGCAGGCCGCGGATCTCGACTCCCAGTCCGAATTCGTGCAGAACCGCGGTGATCTCCGCCAACTTGTGCTGGTTGCCGGTGGCGATCACCAGAACATTCGCGGTCATGCGGGGCCTTCGAGGGCACGACGCTGCAAGGCCTGCACCTGCTCGATGCCGGTGCGGGCACAGTCGAGCAGACCGAGCAACGCATCCATGGCGAACGGCGCACGCTCGGCAGTGCCTTGCACCTCGATGAATCGCCCGCCCTCCGCCATCACCACGTTCATGTCCACTTCGGCTGCAGCATCCTCCTCGTAACAGAGATCGAGCATGGCGGCGCCCTGACAGATGCCGACGCTCACCGCCGCGACGAGCTCGCGCATGGGGTGCACCTGTTGCTCGAGCTGGCTCAGAGCATCGTGCAGAGCCACGCATGCGCCGTTCACCGCCGCCGTGCGCGTGCCGCCGTCCGCCTCGATGACGTCACAATCGAGGTAGATCGTGCGCTCTCCGAGAGCGCGCAGGTCGACGACCGCACGCAAGCTGCGACCGATGAGGCGCATGATCTCTTGTGTGCGGCCGCCCAATCGGCCGCGCACGGATTCGCGCACGGTGCGCGTGTTCGTGCTGCGCGGCAGCATGGCGTACTCCGCCGTCACCCATCCGGTGCCCGAGCCACGCAGATGCGGCGGCACCGACGGCTCGATGCTGGCCGCACACAGCACGTGAGTGTTCCCCATCTTCACCAAGGCCGAGCCCTCGGCATTGCGCAGGAAGCCGCGCTGGATCTCGAGCCGTCGCAGCTCGCGAGGGCCGCGCCCATCCGGTCGCTGCATGCATCATTCCTTTCCCGAGGAGAGGCCGGCGGCGATCACTGCCAGTCGGCGACCTCGATCGGTTTCGAGGTGTCGAAGTGCCCAGCGAGGGTGTCCATCGCCTGGCCCTCCACCAGAAGCTGCAGATTCGCCACCTGCGGGAAGTTGGCGGCGATCGTGCGCACGAGCGCACCGAGGGTCAAGTACTCCGCCGTGCTGCCGCCCGGGTGTTGGTCGACGAGGGCCTTGTTGAAGTCGAGGTACAAGGTTCGGGTCGCTTCGGTGAAGAAGACTTGCTCGACCCGCGCCTCGCGCGGCAACACCGCGACATTCCCCTCCTGCTGCGGCCCCGCGGCGAGCGCGGCCACTGTGGCTTGTACGTTCTCTTCCAACCCTTCCCCGAAGTCGAGCTTGCGACTCTCGCTCGCCAGATTCTGCGCCTGCGCATCGGCGAAATAGAGCTGCACCGAATGTGCATCGCCGCCGCGGTCACCACGATCCTCCTGCGTTGCAGGGGATTGCAGTTCGAGGCCGCCCTGCGGCCAGAACAAGAGCCCCGCCGCGGCCACGAGCAACAACACGACGAAACCCCAGAACAGCGTTCGGCGCCGGTTTCCACCGCTGCCATGGAACGTCGGTTCGTCTGACTCCTGCATCGCACCCTCCCTTCCCTCTCAGCGCTCCACCACTGGATTCGTCTGCGTTTCCGTGTCCTCGATCTGATCGCTCGCGTCCGCGCCCTCGGTCGTGTCGCAGTAGCGTTGCACCGCGGCGATGATGCCTTGCGCCATGCGTTCGGCATAGTCCGCTCCCACCAGCGCATCGGCCTCGGTGGCGTTGGTGAGGAAACCGACCTCCACCACCACTGCGGGCATGGCCAAGCCGCGCAGAAACGCCAGGTGCGAAGCGTGCGCGCCTCGATTGGGTACTGGCAAGCGCTTCTCCAGCTCGGATTGCAGCATCTGAGCCAAGCGCTGGCTGCGCGCGGTGTAAGGTCCCTGGGCCGCGCGCCACGGGCGAAAATCGCCCGCTCCAGCGACCGCGGTCGCTTTCGCTTTGTTCGCCCCGGCGAAGAGCACCTCGAATCCGCTCGCCGAGGCGTCGAACGACGCGTTGCAATGCAGGCTGACCAGGAGATTGCCGCCGCTCCGGTTGGCGAGCTCGGCACGGCGATCGTCGCCCAGTGATCGATCGCTGTTACGCAACAACTGGACGCGCATCCGCAGTCCCGCCTCGAGGTGTGGCACCAGCCGGTTCGCCAGATCGAGCGTCACGTTCTTCTCCGCCAGACCGGCGCTCTCCACGCCCGGATCGTCGCCGCCGTGACCCGCATCCAGGATCAGGACGCGGCAGCCGCCAGCCGCTGCGGGCTGGGGCGGCTCGTTCGCGCGCTCCGGCAGCTTGAACTCGGGCAGCGGCATCGGCTCGGTTCGCCGGCGCAAGGTCACGACCAGCGTGTGGCCGCCATCTCGAGTGCTGGTCTCGAAGCCATCGACATTGCGCTCGAGATCCAGATACAAGGTCGCTTCGCGTCCGCGCTGTTCGGCGCGCACGCTGCGCAACAACGGCGCGGGTGCGTCCGCCACCAGCGCCAGCGGATCGAGCACTGCATCGAACAGGCGAATGCGCACCAACGCCTGCGATGTCGCTTGGACGCGGTACTGGAACGACCGGGCCAGACGTAGACGCACTTCGGTGTCGCCGCCGACGGTGCCGTAGTCGAGCCTGAGGACATCCGCGGTGATCCTTCCCACTGTGAGCGTCGAGTTGCCACGGTCGAAGCGCCAGCGGTTGCCGGATGCCGCGGCGAACACGAGGTCCAGGATCTCGAGCGGCAGCATGACGCTGCTGTCGCGATAGCGCACGGGCAGATGCAGCAAGACGTCGTCGTCGTCGATGATGACGAGCCGTGCGTCGACGGTGACGGTGACCCGACGTTCGCCAATGCGAAACACGAGCTTGCCGGTCTCGGGCTTCCAGAACCGCTCGATGTCGAGAGCGCGCGTCAGATCGTTCGCCGCCAGGTAGCTCTCCATGCTCTGCGATTCCAGACGCTGGAGGACGATTTGCGCCCCTGGGCGGCCGTCCTCGAACACGATGCGCAGCGACTCGGCGGCACCGCGCGCAGGCAGGAGCAGGATCACCGCAAGCAAACAGAGTATTCCCTGCGACGTCGCCCGGCGCGCGAAACAGCGAAGACACCGATCGAATGGCGACCGAACGTCCTCACACGTCGCTTGCGAACGGCAGGCCGTCACTGCTTCGCCTCCTTGAATGCGCGGTCCAAGTCCCGCTTCGCCTCGCGATCCGCGATGGCGGCGCGCTTGTCATAAGCGCGCTTGCCCTTGACCAGGGCGAGCTCCACCTTGATGCGACTGGCTTTGAAATAGACGCGCAGCGGCACCAAGGTCAGACCCTTCTCGCGCGCCTTGTAGCCGAGCTTCAGGATTTCGCGCTTGTGCAGCAGCAACTTGCGCGGGCGCTCGGGCTCGTGGTTGAAGCGATTGCCCTGTTCGTACGGACTGATGTGCACACCGACGAGGTACAGCTCACCGTCGCGGATCTCGGCGTAGCTGTCCTTCAGGTTGATGCGACCGGCGCGCAGCGACTTGACCTCGGTTCCCTGCAACGCCACGCCGGCCTCGATGGTGTCGAGGATATGGTAGTCGTGATGGGCCTTGCGGTTGGTGGTGATGATGCGGAGGGCGCGTCCTTCCTCCGTCTTGCCGCTAGTCTCGCTCACGGCACTCCTCTTCTGCACCGGCACCGGAACGTACCAGAGCGCGCAGCGCGCGGCAAGCGGACGAACGGCGCAACCCCAAGCGGCGATGCGCGATATACCGTGTGCAGGTCGTTGACACCCCGCTGGCGCGTTCCGTATAGTCCGCGGACGCTCGCGGATGCAACCGATCGCCCTCGAGGTCCGACCGCGAGTCACGTTGTCTTGGGTGCCGAAGTGGTGGAACTGGCAGACGCGCTGCGTTCAGGGCGCAGTGAGGGAAACCTCGTGCGGGTTCGAGTCCCGCCTTCGGCACCATACCGATCGCCGGCTCAGGCTTCATCATTCAGTCCGCACGCTCGGCCCGCGGCACGCCGTCGAATCGCAACCGACAAGGTCGTCCCCCGCAGGAGCGCATGCAACCTCGCTTGAAGAAAGCCCGCGCGCACCCAAGAGTGCCCGTTGCCAAATTGCGCTGGCGATGCCCGCCGCGACAGCTCGGCTTCCGCGACACGAGCACCTTGGAAGTGCGCCCGGAGACCTTCGGTCAGGCGCGAGCGCTGGCGGCGTTGCGGCTCGGCCTGGAGATCCGCAGCCCGGGGTTCAACATCTTCGTCGTCGGACTCACCGGCACCGGCAAGACGACGACCATTCGCCGGCTTTTCGAGGAACTGCAAGTCCGGAGCAAGGCGCCGCGCGACTTGTGTTACGTGCACAACTTCGCGCATCCCGAAGAACCATGGGCATTGCGCCTGCCAGCCGGGCGCGGTTGGACATTCCGCCAGGACATGCGCGACCTGATCGACTACGTGCGCCGAGGGCTGCCCGAGATCTACACGAGCGAGACCTATCAGAAGCGGCACCTCAAGACGATCGAAGTTTTCCGCGAACGCGGGCGCGCCGCGTTCAAGGAGTACGAAACCCGCATCGAGGCGCAAGAGTTCCGCATGGTCCAGATCCAGATGGGACCGCTGACACAGGCCGAGTTGCACGCGATGATCTCCGGCGAGCCAGTGGCGATGGAGAAACTCAAGGACATGGTGGACGCGGGCCGCTTCGACCGCGCGCAATTCGAGGCCTTGCGGCGCAAGCACGAGAAACTCTCCGTCGACTTGCAGAGCACGCTGCAAGAAGGCCGGCGCATCGAGAAAGAGCTGCGGGAATCGCTCCGCAAGCTCGATCGTCATTTCGCCACGCTCGTCATTCGCGATCCCATCCAGGAGTTGAGCCAGAAATACGGCGATCTATCGCGTGTGGTCGAGTATCTGCATACGGTTCAGGAGCACATTCTCGATTCGCTCGGCAAGTTCGTGCGCCCGGCGGACGACGCGGAAGGCGGCGAGGTCGTCGAGGGCCCGAAGGCGCGCGACCTGCGCGAGTACGAGGTGAATCTCGTGGTGGACCATGCCGATTCAGAGGGTCCGCCCATGGTGATCGAATCCTCGCCGACCCACCGTAACTTGTTCGGGTCGATCGACTACGTGCCGATGCGGGGCGGCGGGTGGCGGACCGATTTCACCCGCATCCGAGCAGGAAGCCTGTTGCGCGCCAACGGCGGTTTCCTCGTCTTCAACCTCCACGACGTGACCGAGCCCGGAGTGTGGCCGACTCTGAAACGGACGCTCAAGAACCGCAAGATCGAGATCCGCGCCCCCGAGTCGCCGCTGCTCCTGGCCTCGTCGCTCAAACCAGAAGCCGTGGATCTCAACGTCAAGGTGGTGGTCATCGGCGATGCCATGACCTACAGCATGCTGCACAGCTACGACGACGAGTTCCGCAAGATCTTCAAGGTCAAGGCCGACTTCGACGCCTCGATGGGACGCAACCAGCGCAGCGTGCAGCAGTACGCGCGGTTTCTGGCTACCTTGGCACGGCGGGAAAGCTTGCTGCCGTTCCACTCGAGCGGCGTCGCCGCCATCCTCGAAACCGGTGCCCGCTTCGCCGGGCGCCAGGATCGCTTGACGACGCGCTTCAGCGACATCGCCGACGTCGCGCGCGAGGCGCACTATTGGGCGCTCAAAGCCGGCCACCGCACCATCAGCGAGCAACACGTCGATCAGGCGCTGCACGAACGGCTGCAGCGCGTCAATTTGCTGGAGGAAAGGGTCCAGCGTTCGATCAACGACGGGGTGCTGCTTCTCGACCTGCGCGGCAAGAAGATCGGTCAGGTGAACGGCCTCACCGTCTACGATCTCGGGGACCACGTGTTCGGACGCCCGGCTCGCATCACCAGCGAGGTCTCCATGGGGCGTTCGGGGATCATCAACATCGAGCGCGAAGCCAACCTTTCCGGGTCGACACACGACAAGGGCGTTCTCATCCTCGCGGGTTACCTGCGCGGAAAGTATGCGCAGCAGCGGCCGTTGACGTTGTCGGCGAGTCTCGCCTTCGAGCAGTCCTACGGCGGCATCGAGGGCGACAGCGCCTCGGCCGCGGAGCTGTTCGCGTTGATCTCCGCCATCGCACGCCTGCCGTTGCGCCAGGATCTGGCGGTCACCGGTTCGATCAATCAGAAGGGCGAGATCCAGCCCATCGGCGGCATCAATGAAAAGATCGAGGGATTCTTCGACACCTGCAAGGGGCGCGGCCTGAACGGCACACAGGGCGTGGTCTTCCCGGCCTCCAACCTGCTCGAGCTCATGCTGCGCAAGGATGTCCTCGAGGCGGCGCGCAGCGGGAAGTTCCATCTCTACGCCATTCGCCGTGTCGATCAGGGACTCGAGATCATGACCGGCCTCAAGGCCGGGCGTCGCACACGCAGCGGCTACGAGCCGGACACGGTGCACGGCATCGTCGACGACGCACTCGCCGAGCTGGCCGAGGAGATCAAGGATTACGTCGAGGCGAGCGACACCGTGAGCGGGCGCCCCGCGACCCCGGGGCTCGACGACGACGATGACGAGGACGGCGAATTGCGACGCCGCGCGCGAAGCAGGCCTGCCGGCAAATTGTCGCGACCCGGCACTCGACGTGGGCATGCCAGCGATCGACCCCGCACGCGACGCGGGCGTGCCCGGCGATGAACGTCTTCGAGCGCCGCCTGCTGCACGCCGTGCTGACTCGACCCACGGCCCCCTTTCACGAACATTACGTGCGTGCGGCGCTCGAACATGCGGCGCGCCGGATGGGGCTGCGGTCGCGACGCGATCGCTATGGCAACCTCTACGTCGGCTATCGCAAGGGCAATGCCCCAGGTCTCGCGCTCACCGCGCACATGGATCATCCCGGCTTCGAGGTCCAATCGGCAGGACGCACGGTGCACGCGACGCTGCAGGGCGGCGTCGATCCCAAACATCTGCGCGGCAGTCGCGTGCTGCTCTATCACGATGCGGACCATCGCGAGCCCGTGACCACGCGGCCCCATGCCGTGCACGGTCGAATCACGGCCGTCGCGACCCGGATGATCGAGGGTGCGCGCAGGCCGCAAGTCGAGGTCGAAATCACCTGTGCCGCCGATGTCGCAGCGCGCAGCTGGGGGCACTTCGATCTGCCCGGGATGGAGCTGCATGGTGGCATGCTGCGCTCGAAGGCCCTCGATAATTTGCTTTCGTGCGTGCTGATCTTGGCGACGATGGCCCGTCTGCGGCGCCGCCGTGCCGTGGCGAACCTGCTCGGCGTGTTCACGCGCGCCGAGGAGGTCGGCTTCGTCGGCGCGGGTGGCGTCCTGCGCAGCCGCATCCTCCAGCCCCGGCGCCCCGTGGTGGTGCTCGAAACCAGCAAGGCACTGCCGAGCGCACCGATTGGACATGGCCCCGTGCTCCGCGTCGGCGATCGCATGACGTGCTTCGATCCGGGCATGGACTTGTGGCTGGCCGACGCGGCTGCCGAGCTGGCGACGCTCGACCCCAGCTTCACTTATCAGCGCGCGCTGATGACCGGCGGCGCTTGCGAGGCTTCGTTGTTCATGCTGCATGGCAGGCGCGTCGGCGCGCTCGCCATGCCGCTCGGCAACTATCACAACATGACCACACGCGGCGGCATCGGACCGGAGTTCGTCGCCACGAGCGATTTCGACAAAGCCCTGTTGCTCCTCGACCACTTGGCGACACACCCGCCGCAGCCCGGGATCCTGCAGCGGCATCGCGCCACCCTCGACTCCATCTTCGACCGGCTTGGCCCGCGCTTGCGCTCGGCGTAGTATGACCGCTCTCGTCGGGAGGGTCGCTTCGCGCAGGGTTCGGCCCGGCGTGTGGTGAAGCGGGGCAGAGAGACGAGCTCGACCTCAACAAGAAACGGGAGTCATGATGAATGACACACGACACAGGATGCCGGCAGCTCTGTTGGCGCTCTGCCTCGCGCTGTCCGTCTGTGCGCTGCCGGCGTTCGCACAGCAGAAAAAGCCCAACATCCTCGTCATCTGGGGTGACGACATCGGCGGGTTCAACGTCGGCGCCTACAACCACGGCATGATGGGCTACAAGACGCCGAACATCGACCGCATCGCCCGGGAAGGCGCACTGTTCACCGACTGGTATGGGCAACAGAGCTGCACCGCCGGTCGCGCGGCGTTCATCACTGGGCAATCACCCATTCGCACGGGGCTCACCAAGGTCGGTCTGCCGGGTGCGGCGGAAGGCATGATGAAAGAGGACCCGACCATCGCCACCTTGCTCAGGGCGCAAGGCTACGTGACCGGGCAATTCGGCAAGAATCACCTCGGCGACCGCGACGAGATGCTGCCGTCGAACCACGGCTTCGACGAGTTCTTCGGCAACCTCTACCACCTGAACGCGGAGGAAGAGCCGGAGAATCCCGACTACCCGAAGGATCCGGCCTTCAAGAAGCGTTTCGGCCCGCGCGGCGTCATTCACAGCTTCGCCGATGGCCGCATCCAGGATACCGGCCCGCTGACAAGGAAACGCATGGAGACGATCGACGAGGAAGTCACCGCCAAGGCGCTCGACTTCATGACTCGCGCCAAGCAGGCCGACAAGCCCTTCTTCCTGTGGTGGAACTCCACCCGTATGCACATCTTCACGCACCTCAAGCCGGCGTCCGTCGGCAAGACGGGCCTGGGAATCTATGCCGATGGCATGACCGAGCACGACGGGCACGTGGGTCAGGTGCTGGCCAAGCTCGAGGAATTGGGCCTCGCACAGAACACCATCGTCATGTATTCCACTGACAATGGCGCAGAGTTCATGAGCTGGCCCGACGGCGGCTCCACGATGTTCCGCGGCGAGAAGAACACGCAGTGGGAGGGCGGCTACCGTGTCCCATGCGCCATCCGCTGGCCCGGTGTCATCCAACCCGGCACGGTCATCAACGACATCGGCGCGCACGAAGACATGCTGCCGACATTACTGGCTGCTGCGGGTGACGTCACGGTCAAGGAAGACCTGCTCGAGGGCAGAAAGGTTGGCAAACGGACCTACAAGGTTCATCTCGACGGCTACAACTTGATGCCCGTGCTCAAGGGCCAGGGCGAGTGGCCGCGCAAGGAGTTCATCTACTGGACCGACGACGGCAGCGTCGCGGCACTGCGTTACGGCAACTGGAAGGCCACTTTCCTCCGGCAGAACGCGCATGGATTGCACGTATGGATGGAGCCGTTCGAGAAATTACGTGCCCCGATGCTGACCAATCTACGCATGGACCCGTTCGAGCGCGCCTTCGAAGAGGGCATGGACTACAATCGATGGTTCGCCGAGCACATGTTCATGATCGCTCCAGCGGCTGGCTTCGTCGGCCAGTGGCTGCAGAGCTTCCGCGAGTTCCCCCCGCGCCAGAAGCCCGGCAGCTTCAATCTCGACCACGTGATGCAGGCCGTGACGAGCAACGCCGGCAAGCAATGACTCCGAGCCTCGTTCCAGGCTCGGCCTGCCATGGCGGAGCGGGCCGTAAGGACCGCGGCACATCGGGCCGCACCTGATCCGGGTGCGGCCCCATCGACCGCTGGATGGTTCCAGTAGAATCGCCGGCGAAGGGAGGCAGCCGATGAAGACGACCCCAGCACTCGCACTCGTCCTCCTCCTTGCGCTCATCGGGTCGGCTGTGAGCGCCGAGAAAGACAAGGACAAGAACAAGTCGAAAGAGAAACGCTTCGAACCCATCGCCAACTTGGACGAGCACGAGCTCGCCGGTCGCTATGTCGGGATCGAGCCGACATACTTCCTCGAAATCACGGTCAGCGACAATGGACAGATGCAGATCACGAGCTTCGAAGGTGAGCGCCGCGCGGAGCTCGTCGACATCGTCGTGGACGGCCCGCGTCTCGAGGCAACGCGCGCGTACGAGGACGGCCCCCCCGGAGAGTTCGACGGTGTGTTCGTCGACCGCATCCTGAACGGCAAGCGCGACTTCGGCGTGCTCGTGCGCGGCGTCCGCATCGAGCTGGAAGATCTTACCTTGGACCAGATTTTCTATCGCTTCGTCGGCAAGGTCGAGTAGGCAGACAAACGTGCCGCCGGGACATCGAAAACCGTCTCAATCAAGTTGGGCGACAAGAGTATGAGCTACTGGAAACGTCTACTCAGCGGCATCACGGGCAAGGCGAAGCAGCGCTTGCCAGATGAAATGGCACTTCTTGGAGCACCACAGCAACTTGTCGAGAAGGTTCGACGCATGTCTGATGAGAAGCAAGAAGAGGCGTTCGTGTCCTTTGTCGAGGGCAAGCATGCCTGCATGCTCGATTGGAAGGCACAGCGAGGTGACGTCTTCAATGAGGTCGTCCCGCTTCTGACAGTCGAAGAGAAAGAAGCACTTCCAGATCAAGCGCAATGTCCGGACGACGCCGGCGGTACAATCGCGCTGCTTCGTCAGGCTATCTCCCCGGCTGGGAGAACATTGGTTCAAACGGAATCTCTCGGAGACTTCAGCTTTCTGATCGTCGTTTCAAAGGACAAGGAGCAAGAATTCAAACGGGTTGTCGGTCCATGGCTCATCAGCGGCGAAAACGCGTAGTCAAGTTGGAGCGTCGCAGAGGTCGCGTCATCGCTTCGTGGACTCTCATTCCCAACCGCGCACGCGCCCTGCCTGCTCGATCCACTTGCGCATCATGGGTCCATGCGCCTCCTCCAACGTCTTCAACTTCACATAGCGGCTCCGGTCGACGGTTCCATGGGGCGGCGGCGAGTCGAAGTCCGCGCCGCCGAAGAACTCGACGTTCACGGAGACGATGTAGGCCGCCACGGTGATGATCCATCCCTGTTCCGGCAACCCGTAGAACGGGCGCCTCCACTTGATGGCGTATTGAAGACCGGGGAGGGTCCGGATCAATTCGTCCACCTGTTGGACGATGGGACGCATGTCGGGATTCACACGTTGGATCCAATCCTCGATGGCCGCGCGGTTGTCCGTGGCCGCGGGCGCCTTCTTGGCCGTGTTGGGCTTGCGTGGCTTCGCCATCGCGAGGTCTGCCACCACCTCTTGGACCGATCGATAGCGGTCCTCGGGATTCATGGACAGACACTTCTGGACAAGCTTCGCAAAGCGCTCCGGTACCTCGGGGTTGAGGGCGCGAACCGATGGTGCTTCGTGCTGGACGCGCTGCATCATCACTTCGTAACTGGAGGCGCCCTGGAAGGGAAGCTTGCCGATGAGCATCTGAAAGAACATCACACCGAGCGCGTAGATGTCGGTGCGCGAGTCGACCTGCTGGCCGCGAACCTGCTCGGGAGACATATAGTCCGGCGTGCCCATGACCGCGCCGGAGGCGGCGAGACTGGACTGGTGCGAGCTTCGAGCCAGGCCGAAGTCGGTCACGTAAGCGTGGCCGGCTTGGTCGACCATGACGTTCTGCGGCTTGAGATCGCGATGGAGGACGCCTTGCTCGTGCGCGGCGGCGACCCCTTCGCAGATCTGCAGAAAGATGCCGACGGCCCGATCTACTGGAAGCGGACCTTCGCGACGGAGAAGATGAGCCAGGTCCTCGCCATCGACGTACTGCATCGTCAGGAACTTGACCCCCTCGCTTTCGCCGAGGTCATAGACCCTGAGGACGTTTCGATGTGTGACGATGCTGGAAAGCTGGATCTCGCGCTTGAAGCTCTCCTGGACCAGTGGATTCTCATCCATCTCTGAACTGATGAGTTTGAGGGACACGTCGCGTTCCAACTCGCGATCATGGACGCGGTAGACGGCGCCCATTCCTCCGCGACCGAGGAAGGTCACGACGCGGTAGCGCTTGCCGATCTCGAAGCCGATCGGCAGAGTGAGTGATTCCCTTCGGCGTCGCCATTCGCCGAGGTTTTCTGCTCTCGGTCCGGAGGACGGTGCGGGCAAGGTGGGCGCATCGGAGAAAAGGTCGGCTCCACAGCTCGCGCAGATTTCCGCCGCGTCCGTGTTGATGCTCCCGCAGCGAGGGCAGATCATGCATGCTCCAGCGGATGGCAGTGGTGGAAACGATTCTAGCAATTTTGTCGCCGGTGAGCCCGAAGTCAAGTGACCCCGCCTCGCGCCTCCTGGCTGATGCACGACAAGAGAGGTTGGGGATTCGACCATCATCGCTCAAGCATCGATGGGACCCGGCCCGTAGGCTGCGGCGAGTAGCTGCATCGGGTGCACGACGCGGACGTGCTCGAGATGGGGCTCGGTGCGGGCTGCCTGTTGCAAGCCGGATCGAATCTGCAGGATGCAGCCGGCGTTGCCTGTCGCCACGGTATCGGCGCCGCTTGCGGCGATGTGGCGGATCTTCTCTTGCAGGATCGCGCGCGCCAATTCGGGATGCGCCAGGTTGTAGACGCCGGCGCTGCCGCAGCAGCGATCGGCTTCGGCGAGCGTCACGATCTCCACGCCGGGGATCGCGGCCAGAATGCGTTTCGGTGCGGCCGAGACCCCCTGACCGTGCAGCAGATGGCAGGGTTCATCGTAGGCCACACGTGCTCGCACCGGATGCTCTGGCCCGACAAGACCGAGCGTATCCAGGAACTCGCTGATGTCGCGCACGCTGGCGGCGAACTCCTGTGCCGGCGCGGCGAGATTCGGGATCTCGTGCGCTACTTGCCCGTACTCCTTGAGCGTCGAGCCGCAGCCCGCCGCGTTCACGATCACGGCGTCGAAATCCGCGCGCGGCGAGAATGCAGCGAGATTGCGCTCGAGGAGGCGCAGGCCTTGAGGCCGATAGCCGAGATGAAAATGCAGCGCGCCGCAACAAGTCTGCTCCGGGGGGGTCACCACCTCGCAGCCATTGTGTCGCAACGCCGCAATCGAAGATGTCTGCACTTCGGGGAGGAATTCCGGCGCCACGCAGCCGCGCAAGAACAGCACACGGGCGCGGCGCTTCCCCACCGCCGGCAACATTGCGGGCCAGCCACGACGCTCTTTGGTGGCTGGCACGCGTGGGGCGAGCGCTGCCTGTGCGTCGAGTCCGAGAAGGCGCAAGAGTCCGCTGCGCTGAGCCAGTTTGTCCATTCGGGTCGCCTGGACGAAGCGCAGCATTTGCACGAATCGGTGCAAGCGGCCGCGCGACGGGAGAACATGCAGCAGCAGCCATCGTCCGACCGTGCCGGCGAAGGATGCGCTCTTCTCCGGTGACGACGTGGCCGAATCGCGCAACAGCGCACGAAACTCCTCCATCATGACGCCGAAGCGCACCCCCGACGGGCAGGCGGTTTCGCAGGCGCGGCAGACGAGGCATAGATCCAGATGCTCCGCGAATGCCGGGGTCACGGCTTGCCGACCCTCTTCGTGCGCGCGCATCAAGTAGATGCGGCCACGCGGCGAGTCCGCTTCGTTGCCCAGATGGAGATACGTCGGACAGACTGGCAAGCACAGTCCGCAATGCACGCAGTCGCGCGCAATGTCGTAGCGGCTCTTCGTTTCGGCGCGATCCATAGCGGGAGTCATGATTCGCCCTCCGCGTGCGCGAAGAGCGCTGGACGCAACCGGCTCTCGGGATCGAAAAGCGCTTTGAGCTCGAATTGCAACGCCGGCAATTGCGCCGGCGGCGCGAGCCATTCGCCCCCGGGATCCTCGATCCGGCGCAGGCTTCCGCCGCACGTAGCGAGCCGCTGTTGCAGTGCCTCGAGGCTCGACGCCTGCGCGCGTGGCAACTGCACGCTGCATGTGCCGACGCCGAATAATGCCACGGCACTCGTGTCATTGCCGCACGTGTCGGCGACCGCCGTGAGCAGATCGCAGACCCCGACCGGGAGGCTCGCAAGCTGCAACACCATCGCGTCGGGGCGCGGCTCGGCATGGCGCTCCACCGCTTCCCATGTGTCTGCTGCAGCCGCCAACACTTCCCCACCCCACTCCCGAGCGCATGCTTCGGCCTGCGCACGCACGACGGACTCGCGGCCTTCGAAGCGTGCGAGCAGTTGCACGTTGCCATGAACTCCTGGGGAGTGGACGACGACGAGCGCGGCCGGTCGCAAGGTGCCGCGATGCGTGGTCAATAACTTGTTCCGAGCCGATTCGAGTGGCAGCCGGACTTGCACGACGGCGCTCGCTTCGGGACACGGAACTAGGCGCACGTTGATCTCGGTGAACATGGCCAGCGATCCCATGGAGCCGACATAGAGCTTGGGCAAGTCGTAGCCGCTCACGTTCTTCACCACTTTACCGCCGCTTCGCGTCATCGATCCATCGGCGTGCACGACCTTGCAACCGAGAACGGCATCGCGCAGCGTCCCCGTGCTCGCGCGACACGAACCGCTGCGATTGGCCGCGCACGCACCACCCAGGGTTGCAGCGACACCCGGCCATGGCGACGGCGCCAGCCGCTGTCCAGCCGCACCGGAGCGGCGCGCGATCTCGTGCAACGTGACTCCGGCTTCCGCCGCCATGGTGAGATCTTCCGGCTCGTACTCGAGCACGCAGTTCAGCCGGCGCAGCGAAAGGACGAAATCGATCGCGCCGGGCACGCCACCGACATGCAGATGCTCCATCGACCCGGCCGGCAGCACACGCAGCCGCTCGCGCGCCGCGAAGCGCAGACACTCTTGCACCTGTTCCACGTCCTGCGGCAACGCGACTGTTGTCCCCACCGGCAAGAAACCTGCGAAGGCCGCGGATGGTGGTTGCCATGCTTCGACGGCACCGGCTCCGAGAAGTCCCTCCAAGCGCTCGCGATCGAAGCTCATCGCTCCTCCACCGCACCTCGGCGCGGGGGCGCAGCCGTTGCATCCAAGGTCAAAGTGCGCCCGCGGGCCTCGATGCACGAGCGCGCTGCCGGCAGCACCTTCTCGGGGTTGCACAGGCGTCGCGGGTCCCAGAGATCCCGTACGCGCAGCATGAGGTCGAGATCGGGCGGATCGAAGAGAAGCGGCATGAGGTCGCGTTTCTCGACGCCGATGCCGTGCTCGCCGCTCAGAGCCCCGCCGCACTCGATGCACAGGCGCAGGATCTCCTCGCCGGCGGCCATCACGCGCCGGGCGGCTTCCGGATCGCGACCGTCGTACGAGATGTTCGGATGCAGATTGCCATCGCCGGCGTGGAAGACGTTGGACAAGGTCACGCCATACTTCTCGCGTACGCGGTACACCTGTTCCAGGATCCATTGCAGCTTGTGCCGCGGCACCACGCCGTCCATGACCAGCAGGTCGGTATCGATGCGTCCCATGGCACCAAAAGCGCCCTTCCGTCCCTTCCACAGCCGCGCCCGGGCCACCGCATCGCGCGCTTCTTCCAAGGTCAGCGCACCCCGCGCGCGGCAGATCGCGGCAACCTCGACGGCCGCCAGCTCGACTTCCGCTTCGAGACCATCGAGCTCGACCAACAGCACGGCATCCGCATCGCGCGGGTAGCCGGCGGCGTAGACCGACGATTCGACGGCGGCGATCGTCAGGTGGTCGAGGATCTCGAGCGCCGAAGGATCGAGCCCGCGCGCGACGATGTCCGATACGGTGGCGCAGGCATCGGTCATGCGCGCGTAGGATGCGAGGAACGTGCGCACGCTCTCGGGCTGTTTGTCGAGCCGCACCGTGATCGCCGTCGCGATCCCGATCGTGCCTTCGCTGCCGACGAAGAGACCGACGAGATCGTAACCGGGCGCATCCGGCTCCGGGCCGCCGAGCTCGACCACTTCACCGCTCGGCAACACCACTTCGAGGCCGAGGATGTGCCGCGTGGTCATCCCGTGCTTCAAGCAGTGCGGCCCGCCGGCGTTCTCTGCCACGTTGCCGCCGATCGTGCACGCCATCTGGCTCGACGGATCCGGCGCATAGTAGTAGCCCTCGGCCGCTACGGCCTGGCTCAGGTGCAGGTTCACCAAGCCGGGCTGCACCACCGCGAAGAGGTTGTCGAGATCGATGTGCAGGATGCGCCGCATGCGCGCCATCTCGACGATCAGGCACTGCTCCACCGGCTTGGCGCCGCCGGAAAGGCCCGTGCCGGCACCCCGGGGCACGAACGGAACACCATGACGCTGGCAAGTGCGCACGATGGCAGCCACTTCCGCCGTCGTTTCGGGGAAAGCCACCGCGAGTGGCACGGTCTTGAACATGGTCAAAGCGTCGCACTCGTAGACGATGAGATCTTCCGGACGATGGTGCAGCCGCGCACCAAGAAGTTGCGTCAGATCCTGCAGGAAGCTTGTGGTGCTCATGGTCGCATCGCGTGCATTCTACGATTCCTGACCCTCGTGCCGCAAACATGGCGACAGCGACACACCCGCACACGGATGCTATGCTGGCGTCATGAACCAACCGGAACCCGCCGCTCTCACCGCCGCTTCAGGACCGACGCAAGCCCCAGCGACCTCTGTCGCCACCGACTTGAAGGTCGTCCTGCGCGACGGGCGCTTCCGCCTGCTCCTCCTCGCCAATTTCATCAGCACCATCGGCGACTGGCTGACATTCATGGCATTGTTCAGCCTCACGTCGTTTACCTGGAACAAAGGAGTGAGCGGCATCAGCATCCTGGGCATCGCGTACATGCTGCCCGTGGCCACGCTGTCCCCCGTGGCAGGTGTCTGGGTGGATCGCTGGGGCCTGCGGCGCGTGATGGTCACGACGTCGGCTGCACGCGCCGTGATCGTGCTCGCCATGGCGGCGTGGCCCCACTTCTGGTCGACGTGCGTATTGCTCTGCGCGCACCAGGTCGTGGCGTCCTTCTTCAACCCCGCGCAGCACAGCGCTCTGGCGCGCTTGGTGCGGCGCGAGCACTTGTTGGTGGCGAACGCGCTCAACACGCAGGCGGCGCAGTTGACCAAGATCCTGGGACCCGGAGTCGCCGGGTTGCTGGTCGCCTGGCTCGGACCACGCGGCTGTTTCCAGTTCGACGCCGCCCTGCTTCTCGTTGCCGCTTTGTTCCTGACACAGCTCCCGCGCCTGCCGGGCATGACCGCGGAGCGTACGAACTTCGCCAGCGAGTTCCGTGTGGGCTTCACATTCCTGCGCGGGACGACTCGACTGCGCACCGTCATTCTCCTGCTCATGCTCGGCTTGTGCGCGCTCGGCGGCTTCATTGCCGTGCTGCCGGTGTTCGCACGCGACCAGCTCGGCGCCGGGCCGCGGGTGATGGGATTTCTGCTGTCGAGCATGGGCGCCGGTGCCGCCATCGGTGCTTTCGCCGTCGCCCACGCGGGAAAGAAATGGGACAAGACCTGGTGCATCACGAGCGGCGCTTGGATCGCGGCGTTCTCGTTGTGGCTGGTGGCGCAGACCTCGCGTGTGGAGGTGGCGATCGCAGCGACCAGCATTCTCGGCGTGGGGGTGGTGTTCCTCTTGGTGCCGGCGTACGCACTGCTGCAGGAGGAAACACCGCAGGACCTCCTCGGTCGTGTCGTCAGCTTGGCGATCGCGGCGCTGTCGATGGCGCAAATGCTGGGGATGGGAGTCATCGGCGGCGCTGCGAGGCGCTGGCGTCCGGTGCACCTCCTGCAAGCGGAGGCGGTGCTCCTGGGCGCGGCCGCGCTCGTGTTCTTGATTTGGAGCTATGCGCGGCGCAACGGGCGCGCCGGGCGCGCGCGCGAAACGTTCGGGTTGCCGTCGACGTAGAAGCGCCAGGCGCGATCTGCATCCTTGCCCGCGTACTCGACCCCGATGCGCGCGCTGCGTACAACTCGTTCACCGCGCTGCAACGTGCCATGCGTCACCCACAGCGGCGGGACGCGCAGATCCGCGCCGTTGTGCCGGCGTGTGATCGCGAAAGCCCGGCACAGCTTCCCCGGACCGCTGGCGAGCGCCGTCGGTCGCACGAGACCGCGCAGCCTTCGCATGGATGCGATGCCCTCGACGGGCTCGATCGCACGCACGAGTACGGCCTCCGGTCGGCCCGCAGGCGCGCATACGATGTTCAGCATGTCATGGACGCCGTAGATGAAGTAGACATACGCGTGGCCGGGCGGCCCGAACATCACGGCGTTGCGTCGCGTGCGCCCCATGCGCGCATGGCAAGCCTGGTCCTCCATGCCGACGTAGGCTTCCGTTTCGACGATGCGGCCCGTGAGAAGCTGCCTGCCGAGCCGGCGGACCAGCACGCAGCCCAAGAGATCGCGTGCGACCCGCAGCGCGCCGCGGGCGTAGAATGCCTCGGGCAAGGGGGCTCGTTGCGCTAGGGCCGCGTGCATCGTCACTCCTCTACGGGCTCGATCCGGCGCGATCCTAGCAAAGCTTGACAGCAACGCCTCCGGTCCAGACGATGGGGAGGGTGTGCGGATCTTTCGAGCCCTTGGAGGATGTCGATGCCGCCGGTCGAACGCGAGGTTCTGGAAGCAGACGTGCTCTTCGTCGGCGGCGGCCCCGCCTCGCTCGCAGGCGCATTGCACCTGGCAAATCTGGTGCGCCAGCATGACGAGAACGTGGCCGCCACGGGCTCCGGGCGCGCTCTCGGCGAGGTGCAGATCGTCGTCATCGAAAAGGGCAGCGAGATCGGCATGCACTCGCTGTCGGGCGCCGTTCTCGATCCACGTGCATTGCGCGAGTTGATGCCGGACTTCGAGACGCAAGGGTTCCCGCACGAAGGCGCCGTGCGCGCCGACAGCGTCCACTTCCTCACCGAGCGCGGGCAGTTCAAGTTTCCGATCACGCCGCCACCGCTCCGCAACCATGGCAACTACATCATTTCCTTGCACAAGGTGACGCGCTGGCTGGCCACCAAGGTCGAAGCAGCCGGTGTCAACGTCTTCGCTGGATTCCCAGGTGCCGAAATTCTGTATGACGGCGCTCGCGTCGTCGGCGTGCGCACGGGCGACCGTGGCTTGGACAAGCGCGGCGAGGCCAAGAGTAATTTCGAGCCGGGCATCGACATCCGCGCGCGCGTGACGGTCCTCGGCGAGGGCCCGCGCGGCAATCTGACCAAGCAGCTATTGCCGCGGCTCGAGCTCGATCGCGATTCGTTGCCGCAGATCTATTCGACCGGCGTCAAGGAGCTGTGGAAGCTCGCGCCCGGCAGCCTGGCCGGCGGGCGTGTGATCCACACGCTGGGGTGGCCGACTCCCAACGATATGTGGGGAGGTGGCTTCGCCTACGACATGGCCGGCGATCTCATCTCGCTCGGCTATGTCACCGGGCTCGACTACAAGCATCCCGAAACCGATCCGCACATGCTGTTCCAGAAATGGAAGACGCACCCCTTCATCGCTCGTCTGCTGGCAGGCGGCGAGATGATCGCGTACGGTGCCAAGACCATCTCCGAAGGTGGCTACTACACGATGCCCCGCATGTACGCCGATGGCGTGCTGTTGGTCGGCGAATCGGCAGGCCTTTTGAATGCCATGCGCCTCAAGGGCGTGCACCTGGCGATGAAATCGGGGATGCTGGCCGCGGAAACACTCCTCGACGCGCTCACGAAGGGCGACGCGAGCGCCGAGGTGCTGCGCGGCTATCAGGAGCGTTTCGAGCGCAGCTGGGCTCACGACGAGCTCTACCGCGTCCGCAATTTCCGCCAGGGGTACGCCAACGGTCTGGTCCCGGGTCTCATGCACACCGGCGTCCAGATGCTGACGGGCGGCCGCGGCCTGTTCGACCGCCGGCGCATCGACGCCGACTACACGCACATGCGCACTCGCGCGCAGCTCGGCGGCACGCAGCCCCCGCCGCCCATCGCACTCGACGAGAAGCTCACTTTCAAAAAGCTCACCGATGTGTACTTGTCCGGCACGGCGCACGAAGAAGATCAGCCTTGTCACTTGCGCATCGCCGACTTCGACATCTGCAACAATCGCTGCACGGCGGAATATGGCAACCCCTGCCAGCACTTCTGCCCCGCCAGCGTCTACGAGATGGCCGAGAAGACCCCGGGGCGCCGCGAGCTGGTGGTCAACTTCACCAACTGCGTGCACTGCAAGACTTGCGACATCATGGATCCGTATCAGATCATCCAATGGGTCACCCCAGAAGGTGGCGGCGGTCCGAACTACGTCAACCTGTGATGTCACGATGACCAGCCCGCACTTGCACAGCGACCCCACCCGCTACGCCTTTTGCCCCCGCTGCGGCGCCGCGCTGACTCGGCGCGTGGTCAAAGCCGGCGAGCCCGAACGCCTCGTGTGCAGTGCGTGCGATTTCATCTTCTTTCTCGATCCCAAGCTGGCGGCAGGATGCATCATCGAGCACGAGGGCGGCATCGTCTTGCTGAAGCGCGCCATCGAGCCAGGGTATGGCAAGTGGGTGTTCCCGGGCGGCTACGTCGATCGTGGCGAATCGGTCCCCGACGCGGCCCGGCGTGAAGTGGAAGAAGAGGTGTGCTTGCAGGTGGAGCTCGGCGACCTCGTGGGCATCTACTCCTACACGGGACGGCCGATCGTCGTCGTCGTCTATGCGGCGCGCGTGGTGGCTGGAAAGTTGGCGGCGGCCGACGAAGCGCTCGAAGCGGGCACCTTCGCCGCCGCCGACCTGCCGTGGGACGAGCTCGCGTTCACCAGTACCTTTGACGCGCTGTCGGACTACCTGCAGCGCTTGTACGACTTGCAGCCGCCAGCTGGGAGCCGCAAACCGCTGCCGTTCTGACCCGCAGCCGACAAGCGTATCCCCCATCAAATCTTCGAGATCCGCGGGCACGGAAGCTGCTGCTCCGCGTTTCCACAGGCAATCCGGATACGTCCGAACGCAATTTGCAGCAACCGACGGGAACGGCGTGGTAGGACGCGGTCTGCGCCCAGACGCCCTCGCTTCCAGACTCGAGGAGGCGCCGATGCGGAATATTTTCGAGCGCATCGGCGCGGGACCGGCGCTGCACGGAACCGCGAGCACGGTGAGCAAGGTGCTCGGCCTGGCGTTGCTGCTGCTCTATGGCCGCGTGCTCCCGCCTGCCGATTTCGGTGTGCTCGTTCTCCTCTACCTCACGACCTACCTGCTCGATGCGCTCGCGGTTCAGGGTCTGACGGCCAAGGTGCTGCGCCAGCAGGGGCTCGAGCACGACGAAGCCACCCGCCGCATTGTGGTCACGACGGCATTCCTGCACACATTGGCGTGCGCCGGTGTGCTCCTCGGTGTCACAGCGCTCGCCGCCGAGCCGCTCAGCGTTCTCTTCCTCGGCGACCGGCGCTGGGGACCGTTGCTGCAGCTCCTGTGCGTGGCAGGAATCTTTCGCGCGGCGCAAAACGTGCCGCGCCAGATGCTGCGCGCGCGTGGCCGGCAACGTGCGTTGGACATCTTGAAGCTTGCCGATGCCTTGATGGCGGCGACGTTGAATGGCGTGCTGGTCATTGGATTGGATCTCGGGTTGCGCGGCGTCGTCTATGCCGAAGTGCTGCGCGAAATCTTCTTCGCTCTCGTGCTCGCAACGACCCTGCGTCGCGATCTGTCGCGCTCCGGTTCGACCAGTGCGTTACATGCGCTCCTGCGCGACGGCCTGCCGCGCCTGCGCCGCGAATTGCCGGCCATGGTGTTGACCGCCAACGACCGTTACTTCCTGGCCTTCTGGGGCTCGCTCGTGCACCTGGGAACCTACGGATTCGCGCTGCGGTTGGCGCACGTGCTGGTGGATTTCGTCGTGCAGCCGCTCCTGGGTCTCGTGTCGGCATTGCGCCGCGATGATCACAGCCCCGATGGCGACAGCCGCGTCGTGCTCGGACGTTTCCTGACCTACTTCGTCGCGTTGTCGGGTCTCGCCGCACTGGCGATCGCCGTGTTCACACCGTCGCTGCTGCGCATCGTCTGCCACCCCGAGTACGAGGGCGCCGCTTGGGTCCTGCCGCTGCTGCTCATCGCTCTGCTCATCGCCGGAGTGCAGAAGCTGCTCTTGGCCGGCTTGCATCTCGACAACCAGGTCCCCATCTACGTCCGACGCGCCACGGCCGCGGCCACATTGCTGAGCCTGGCGGGGAACTCGCTCTTCGTGCCGCGACATGGCGCCCTGGGCGCTGCGTTCACCGCGGTGCTGGCTCAGGCGCTGCTCTGCGGCACGGCGATTGTCGCTGCACGCCGACAGACCGTGCTGTGCTTCGAGCCGAGCCGATTGGCCAAGGTGGTGTCGGCGCTTCTCTGCAGCTTCTACATCGCCGGCTTCGTCATGCCAGAAAACTTGATCGGACAGATCGCGGCGGCGTGGGCCATGGTGCTTCTCTACCCCGCGCTCCTCGGCGTCTTCGGCTTCTACACCGTGACAGAAATCGACCGCCTGCGCGACCTGCTCAATCATCGCATCGTCCCCGCCAAGGCGCCGGTCGCATCGGCCACTGCACCCATCCCCGCGACCTCGGCAGAAACGAGCGACGAGCTCGTAGGTGCCGGGGCGTCGCGCGACGACTGAGATCACTCGCCTCGAGCTGCATGCCGCACATGTGGGGCTCGCTCGTCGAGCCGACTCACTGCGCCGTCAGGCTAGCGACGGTTTCCACGTGATAGGTATGCGGGAACATGTCGACCGGCTGCACGCGCTGCAGGCGATAGCGATCGTCGCGACACAGGAGCTGCAGGTCGCGCGCTAGCGTGCTCGGGTTGCACGAGACGTAGAGAATGCGCGCCGGCTGCCAGCGCCGCAGCCCCTGGACGACATCCGGATGCAGCCCTGCGCGCGGCGGATCGGCCACGACGAGGTCGGGCCGCGCGTCCGCGTGCTGGCGTATGTAATCGCGCACATCCGCCGCCACGAAGCGGCAATTGCCGATGGCATTCAACGCCGCGTTCCGCTCGGCATCCGCCACCGCGCTTGCGACCTGCTCGATGCCGGTGACCTTGCCCGCCTGTCGCGCCAAGGACAGCGCGATCGCTCCGGTGCCGGCATACAGGTCGACGACGTTCTCGGCGGCGCCCATCGACGCCCACTCCGTCAACAAGGCGAACATCTTCTCCGCTTGCTTCGGGTTGGGCTGGAAGAACGACCCGGCGCTGACCTTGAAGCGCAGGCCGCCGACGGTGTCTTCGATCTCGCCCGTGCCATGCAGGACATCGACGCGTTCGCCGGTCGCGATCATGGCGCGCCCGGTGTTGATCGTGCGAACGATGCTGCGCAGGCTGGGGAATTCGCTCGTCAACGCCTCGACGAGCTGCTGCTGGTTCGGCAACGTTCCCGCATTCGTCACCAGGTTGATCAGCATCTCCCCGCTGCTCTTGCCCTCGCGCAGCACCAGATGGCGCCAGAAGCCGACGTGACGGCGTCCGTGATAGGCGGGCAATCCCGACCGCGTCGCCAGTTCGCGCACCCGCGACACCACGCGATTCGATGTTTCCGACATCAGGAAGCACGCTTCGAGATCGAAGATGCGGTCGTAGGTTCCCGGCATGTGCAGGCCGAGCACGATGCGTGACTCGTCGCCGTCAAAAAAGCTGAACTCCATCTTGTTGCGGTAGTAGAAGGGCTGTGGCGACGCGAGCGCGAGCGGCATCTCGAGGTCACGGAAGCCGCCGAGACGCTCGAGCGCCTCGGCCACGAGTCGCGTCTTGACCTGGAGCTGCGCCGCGTAGTCCAGCTCTTGCCAGACGCAGCCGCCGCACACGGCCAGATGGCTGCAGCGCCCGGGCGTGCGCTCCGGAGCTGGGCGCAGGACTTCCATGGCGCGGGCCTGCACGAAGTTGCGCTTGACCTTGCGCACCTGCGCGCGCACGCGTTCACCCGGAATCGCCTTCTCGACGAAGACGACGATACCGTCGTGATGCGCCACGCCATGGCCTTCGAGGGCGGCGCGTTCGACTTCGAGCTCGAGTTCTTGTCCGCGGCGGATTTGCATGGGAAGGACCGGCGCTGGCCGGGCAAGTCCCGGCCAGCGCTGGGCGCTCGGAAGCGCTACGTCGCCTTCCGCTTGGCCTCGATGGGAAAGTCGATGGTGACCTCGTCACTCAGCAACGTGCCGCCCGAGTCGAGCGTCTTGTTCCAGGTGATGCCGAAGTCCTGGCGATTGATCTTGGTGGTCGCGTTGAACCCGGCCACACGGCCACCGCTGGTGTCGCCGAACCCGAGCACCTCGAGGTCGATGACCACTGGCTTGGTGACGCCGCGCATGGTGAGATCCCCGTGCACCTTGAACATGTTTGCCTTGTCGGTCTTCTCGATCTTCGTGCTCTTGAACGTCAAGGTCGGATACTTGACGGCATCGAAGAAATCGGCGCTGCGAAGGTGCTCATCGCGCCCTTCATGACTGGTGTTGATGCTCGCGGCCTGGATGGTGAGCTCCACCGAAGATTTCGTCGGCTCTGCCTCGTCCCAGGTCACGGCGCCGCTCAAGTCGTCGAAGCGCCCGGTCACTTGGGTGAACAGGTGGCGGATCTTGAAACCGGCCATGCTGTGGTTCTTGTCGATCTGGAAGACCTCGGGAGCCGCGCTCACCGTCGGCGTCAAACCCGGCGACGACAAAGCGACGAGCGCTAGCAACAACCAGAATCCAGCCAGGATACGTGCCTTCATCGAAGTGCTCCTTTCGCGGTGCGAGCGGTTGTCCTGCGCGACCCGGCCGATCCCCTAGGGCCCCCATCCGCGCCGCGATTCCACCGCGTGTCCATTCAACACGTCGACCGTTCGACAGATTCCCGCCAGGCAGATGCCCGGCACGGGTGCATTCAGTGCCCCGGGGGGGCCCACAATAACACCCCCTGAATCGCCCGACCAGTCTCAGCGAGCGGCCTCAGGAGCTCAGTTTTGGAGTTTGATGCATTGATCTGAGGGCTAGCCGCACTCCTCGCAGCAATGGGAGTTTCTTCATCATTCGCTCACGACCCGCCAGAAGACGAAGAAAGTGGAGACCGGCTGGTGCCAAAGCAAACCGTCCGCCTCGGACACCATCGCCAAGCTCGGCTCAGCTCGGACGCCTTGACCCGCGATCGAAACCTCACCGGGAAGTGCCCACAGAGCGCCTTGATGCATCGAGGACTCACGTTCGAACTCGCTGTCAACGTCGTGGACGAAATGTGTCGCGCCCGTTGACAGTTCTAGCTGCCTGCCAGCGGGAACTCCATGTTCTAGGCCGCCTATTCACCTGGCACGAAGCTTTCTTCTGTCGATGGAGCGAGTTCCCACGGGCGGGAGACGGCTGCATCGTCTCATGCAGAGAGGCCGAGGATGAGAGTCGTCGCATGCACTCGACAGACGCCGAAGTCTAGTCGCGACACGACCGCTCCATGCGAGAATCCCGGGTCCGGGTCGATGACGTCAATCGTTATCCATCGGCGCAACCTGCTCCACGTTTTTCACCCGAGTCCCCCCGGGCCTACGTCGAGGACCGTCAATCGTTATCCATCGGCGCAACCTGCTCCACGTTTTCCACCCGAGTCCACCCGGGCCTACGTCGAGGACCGTCAATCGTTATCCGACGGCGCGACTGCTCCACGTTTTCCACCAGGAGTGGCCGGCGCAGAAGAGCTGTGAAAGCAAGTTTAGAGGCGGCGCGCGCGAGGGGTCGTTACGCTTTTCACGGGGAGAGGGCGCGGGACCCGTGCGGGCTTCGTTACACTCTGGCCCTCGACTCGTGCGGCGGGAGAAGTTTCAGCAGCGGGGGTGGGATCGATCCGCAGGTGTGCCGATCCGGCGCTCACTTCTTGGGGTCCAGTCCAGTTGAGATCGAAGACGAGGGCGCCCGTGGCGTGCACCGACGCTGCGCGCTGCTTGCGTCGCTTCCCGACCCACCCGGCGAGTGTGCAAGCGAACAGCGCCGCCGAGAATCCCCCATTGGCAGCGCGCGAAGTCTGTTCGCAGATGTTGTGGCGCCCGAGTCGCATGGGGTCGTCTCCCAGCTGATTCTCGCGCGGCTCGAGCGTGAATCCAAGGCGCACTCCAGCCTCGGACGCCCACTGGGCGACATCCGCATCGGTCGCCCCATGCGGATAGGCGAAGGCCACGACCGGTGCACCGCTGCCACGCGCCACACCCGCGATGCTCTCTCCGAGCTCGCGCTTGGCGTTTTCAGTGCTCATGCGCGTCAGGGTCGTGTGCGTGAGGCCGTGGGCGCCGATACTCATGCCTTGCTCGCGCAGTTGCCGCACCTCCGTCCACGTCAGCGCTTGGGACTGCTCGTGCTCGGCATTCTGCGGTTCGGGAGTCAGGCGCTTGAGCAGCGCGCGCCGCTCTTGCACCGGGAGACGCGCGACGAATTGCACCGCGCGCTGCAGGCGCTCCGCCCGGGGGGATCGCGCTTCGAAGATCGCGGCGAGCGGTGCGGGGAGGAGCGACCGCAGACGCGCCCGCTTGGGGTCGCCGGACTCCCAGACGCGACAGGCGTCTGCGAGGCGGTCGAACCAGAAGTTTCGCCGCTCGCCGACGAAGCCCAGGCTCAAGAAGAACGCCGCCGGCACTCCATGCTGCTTCAGGATCGGCAGCGCGTGCTCGTAGTTGTCGCGATACCCGTCGTCGAAAGTGACCAATGCCACATGACGGCGCAGCGGCTTCTTGGACTCCAGAATGTCCTGCAGCTCTTGCATGGACACGAAGCGATAGAGATGCCGCAGCGAGCGCAGCTGGCGCTCGAATGTCGTCGTGGTGACGGTGCGGTGCGGGTAATCCCAATGCGGCTCTTGCTCGGGCGGCGTCACGCGATGGTAGGCGAGAACGAGGATGCGCGGGCGTTGCAAGCAGCGCAGCAGCAGGTAGAGCCCCGTATGGAAAATCAGCCGGGACGTGTGAGTCCGAAGCCAAGTTTCGAAGCACATTCGCCGCGTCTTGATCGTCATGTGCGCCATCCGTCCGCGATCCCGGTGCACTCGACGTTCGCACCCGCCGTGCAGTGATTTTGAAGGGGCTGCACGGGCCGCACGAGAACAGCGCGGCAACGGCGCGAACTGCAAAGTTCGTTCCGAGTCCACGCGACGTGCCGCGGGCAGGAGCCCGTTCGCCTCACGAGTGGCGATTGAAACGGGCGAGGAGATGCGCCCAGTAGCGGCGCAGGAAGGTCTGCGCGATGACACTGGACGGCTCATCGGTGACGAACTCGAGCGGGCCGAGCGGACGCAGGAAACGCCGCAACGCGTGGTCGACGTTCTCGAAATGCGTGCGGGTGAGTTGCGGGTTGCGCGACCGCGCGGCGTCGTACGAGGTGGAGAGATAGAGAATTCCATCGGGTTCGGGCACGTGCCGGAACACCCAGCGCCGCAGCTTGTCGCCGTGGGCGAAGGGCTCGCGGCCGTGCCGGAATCCCACGTCGAAGATCCAGCCGTCGGCGATGACGAGCGG